>CAYUYC010000081.1:0-12907 GCA_964448945.1 uncultured Burkholderiaceae bacterium | reverse complement strand
ACGTGCCGCAGACCACCGAGAAGGGCAGACAGCCGGGCATGGCGCCCGCACGCGCGAGCACTTCACGCAAGCCCAGCAGGACACCGACTTGATACGCGGCGCGTGCGCCCCCGCCGGTCAGCACCAGACCGAGGGTTCCTTCGTCCGCACTTGGATGCCCGTCCATGCGCGCACCACGCTAGTCGTGTTGATGAGGAGGTTGCCAGCAGCAGCGTTGCCTTGCTACCGGGGAAAGCACGCAAGCGCGCGGGCTTCAGCCGCCGGGTTCGCCCGATCCGCCCTGGGCGCCGCGCTCGCGCACTTCGTCTTGCATCTGGGTACGCAACTCGCGCAAGCGCGCGTTGACCTCGCTGGCGAGCATGAAGTCGTCGGGGGTGGTGTCGGCACGCGTGAGGCGCTGGGCCTGTTCGAGTTGCTCGACTGCCGAAGCGGTGCTGCCGCGCAGGCGATAGACCTCGCCCAGCGCGATGTGCGAGCGTGCTTGCTGACCCAATGCCGCATAGCTCTTGGCGAGCAGTTCGAACAGGCGCGCATCGCCGCGATAGAGCGTGGTCTGTTCGCGCAGATAGACCACCGCATCGGCATGCCGATCGGCGGCCTGGAGCGCCTGGGCGTAGCCGGCGCGCAGCAAGGCCGAGGTGGGCCAGCGCTTGCGCGCGGCGTCGAGTGCGGCGACCGCATCGGCCGGATGGCCGGTGGCGATCTGCACGTCGGCATCGAGCTTGGCGACGAAGGGATGCGGCTCGCCGCGCGCATGGGCCTGGGCCAGCGCGCGCGCGGCGGCCTCGAATTCGCGCAATTGATGCTGCACGACCGCCAGCCCATAGAAATCGGCAGCCACGGTGTTACTGCGACCGGGCGCCGCGTCGGCCAGCCGGGTTTCGAAGTTGGTTCTGGCATCGCGCAGGCCGGCCACGGTGGTATCGGCCAGTGCGCGGGCGCGCGCACGCACCAGCAGATAGTCGAAGCGATCGGCGCGCTGGCGATAGCGCTCGCCGCGCACGCGGTTTTGCATGTCGGCGATGCGCTCGACAGTGAGCGGGTGGGTGCGCATGTAGGCCGGCGCGTTGCTCTCGTACAAGCGCGATGCGGTTTGCAGACGGCCAAAGAAATCGACCATGCCCTGGGGTTCGAACCCGGCGCGCACCAGGGTCTGGAAACCGACGCGATCGGCTTCGCGTTCGGCATCGCGCGAGAAGCTGAGCTGCTGCTGCACCACGCCGGCCTGCCCGAAGAGGATGGCGGCCTGGGCCAGATCGCCCGAAGACGCAGAGTTGGAACGCGCGGCAAGGATGGCCGCAGCGAGCGCGCCGAGGATGGCAAGACTGGAGGCCTTTTGCTGGCCGATCATGCGCGCGATGTGGCGCTGGGTGACATGGCCGATTTCGTGGCCGACGACCGAGGCCAGTTCGCTCTCGGTCTGGGTGGCGGTGATCAGGCCGGTGTTGACGCCGATGAAACCGCCCGGCAATGCGAAGGCATTGATGGTGGCGTCGTGCACCGCGAAGAAGCTGAAATCGGCCGGCTGCACGCCGGCCTCGCGCGCAGCGACCGCACTCGCCGCGGCCAACTCGCCGCCCAACAGGTTGAGGTATTCGGCGGTCTCCTGATCGTCATCGATCTCGCCCGAGCGGCGCATGTCTTGCACCGCGCGTTCGCCGATGCGGCGCTCGATCGCGGGCGACAAGGCCTCGGTATCGGCGTCGCCGAGTTCGGGCAGATTGATCTGCGCCGACGCGCTGCCGATGGGCAACCAGGTCGTCGTCAGGATCAATGCGCAGGCGAGGCAACGTCGCCATTGCGGTCGTGGATCGAAGTGCATGGAACTATCATACGGAATCGATTTCGACCGCGCGGCGTGGGCGGGCGCGCGGCTTACAAACCGACACCCGATGGCCGGGTGCGGTCACCCAACGCAAGGATGGTTTTACATGAGCGCACTCACGCATTTCGACGCGAACGGCCAGGCGCATATGGTCGACGTAGGCGCCAAGGATGCGACGCATCGCGTGGCCGTGGCCGCGGGCGCGATCCGTATGCGGCCCGAGACGCTCGCGATCATCCAAGACGGCAATGCCAAGAAAGGCGATGTGCTGGGCGTCGCGCGCGTGGCGGCGATCATGGCGGCCAAGAAGACCAGCGAGTTGATCCCGCTATGCCATCCGATCGCGCTGTCGCGCGTGGCAGTGGAATTTGCGCTCGACCCGACCCTGCCCGGCGTGCGCTGCGAGGCGACTGCCGAATGCACCGGCCCGACCGGTGTGGAGATGGAAGCGCTGACCGCGGTACAGATCGCACTGCTCACGATCTACGACATGTGCAAGGCCGTCGATCGCGCGATGGTGATCGAAGGGGTGCGGTTGATGGAAAAGCGTGGCGGGAAAAGTGGGGAGTGGCGCGCGGCCGGATCCTGAATGGATCAATGCTCCGAACGCCGAAAGACCAGGCGCTCGTTGATCACGAAGCTCACCACCGACACGGCGCCCAATGCCAGCGCGAACGCGATCGAATCGGCATAGATTTCCAACGCCTGAGGCCAGATGAACCGGTACCGCAGGGTGTCGGCGAACGCCGTGGTGGCCAACCCGCCGGCGATCGAGGTCAGGGCATAGCCGAGCAGGCTCGACTGGCGCCGCGCGCTGAAAGTCCAGCGCCGGTGGAGCTCGAACGCCGCCAGTATGCCCAGCGCATAGGTCACGACGATGGTGAAGCCGTAGCTCAGACGCGTGGGCGGCAGCAAGGCCGCCAATGCCTCGCGAAACAGCAGCGCCGCCAACGCGACTGCGGCGCCGACGATCACGAATCGCACTGGCATCGTCAGCCGACTCATGCTGGCCGACGCCTTTCGATCACGGCGATGAATTGCCAGTGCGCACGCAAAAGCCGGTTGCCCAGGGGCAGGTGCGAATACAAGGCGATCTGCGGGATCGAATGCACCACGACACCACCCGCCGCATGAACGAGCGCCGCGAACGACGCGTTGGTGAAGTACCGGCGCGGCACCGAAACGCCATAGGCATGGTTGCCGATGTAGTCCATCAACCGCAGCATGTGCCGCGACCAAATGCCGTGCTCGATGTGGTCCTTCACGATCACGACGTTGCACACCCGCAATGCCTCGGACAGGAGCTGCGCCTGATCGTCGACCGACGCATGATGCAGCACGTCGCACAGCAGGCCGACGTCGAACGCGGCGTCGGCTGAAGGAATGTGCCTCCCATCGAATTGGGCATAGCGTGTCCAGATGTCTTGCCCTGCCCGCTCGGCAGGCAATGCGTACAGATCGATGCCGTGCCACGGCGGCATCTGTGAGTGCTCCGCGATCAGGGTCGACAACGACATGTCGCCGCAGCCGATATCGATGGCCCGCAGCGCGCTGGTGTCCGGATGGCGCGCGCGAATCAGGTCCGCAATGATTTGCGCCAGTTGTTGGACACGGTGCGAATGACTGGTGCGTTGATGCAGTCCGATCATTGCCCGGTCGAACCAGGATTTGCGCTCACGCGCCAGCGGCGAACTCATTGCTCATGCCTTCCGCGCACGAAGGTCGCGATGAACCACATTGCGAACGAAAAGAATCCGATCTGTGCCCCCGACAGCATCAGCGTGACCGCCGGAATCGCAACCCGCATCGTCTGACGCGGGTCGAGCGGACCGAAGCCGGCGCTCTCCCAGGAGAACACCGAGTAACCCGCTACGAAGGCGCCGATCACGAAGACCACGAGCGCGACCACCAGGCCGAATTCGAGCGTGAAACGGTGGGCGAATCGCTCGACCCATCCTCGCGCCGGCAGCACGCCGCCCGCAATCCCCACCATGCTGGTCAACACGGCGAGCATGCACAGCAACAAGCCCAGCAGCCACGCTCCGGAGGCGTACAACAAGCTGTGAATGTCCAACACGACTCCACCGAGTCGAAGCGGCCCCGACAGGAGCGCCATGCTCCCGATCCCGCCGATGACGGCAAGGACCAGGCCCGGCATCAGCATCAAGGCGCTCGGACTGAAGGCCAGCAAGAACCGCAGGTGTCGCCATCCATCGCGCCAACTGCGCAAATGCGGCGGGCGATCGCGACCGTCGGGCGATAGCGTGGTGGGCACTTCGGAAATCTTCAGCCCGAAGATGGCCGCCTTGACGATCATCTCGGAGGCGAACTCCATGCCGGATGTCTGCAGTCCGAGTCGGAGGATGGCGTCGCGATGAAAGCCGCGTAGACCGCAATGGAAGTCGCCGATGCTGGAGGTGAACAATCGGCGACCGACGAAGCTCAACACCGGATTGCCGAGGTAGCGGTGCAGCGCAGGCATGGCCCCAGGGGCGATGCCGCCTGTGAATCGATTGCCGACGACCAGTTCGTCACCAGCGCGCAATCGTTCGACAAAGTCCGACAATCGGCTGAAGTCGTAGCTGTCGTCGGCGTCGCCCATGATGACGTAGCGTCCGCGGGCTTGCGCAATCCCGCCCATCAGCGCCGCGCCATAGCCTTTGCGCACCACGCTCACCACACGCGCGCCGCAGGCCGTCGCCACATCGGCCGAGCCGTCGGTCGATCCGTTGTCGGCGATCAGCACTTCTCCATCGATTCCATGCGTACGCAAGAAGGTCAGCGCTTTGCGGATACATGCCGGCAAGGTGCCCGCCTCATTCAGGCAGGGCATCAGGATGGTGAGCTCCACCGTGTGCTCCATGGTCGTTGGTCAATGCGTGACAGCGATGAATCTTTGCGTGCAATCGATCTGCCCATGACCCGACAGCCACGCATCGAGAGTGCCCAGCGGAATCGATTCCCCGCCGTTCCAAGGGCGATACCAGAGATGGCCGTTGCCGATCCATAGCATCACGTCGGAATTGACATAGATGCGCATCCACGTGTTGTAGGACGGAACCGTCAATTGTCCGTTCGGTGCAAACCGCTGCGGACATGCTTGCTCGATCATGTTGAAGACGCGGTCGATCGATTCGGGGGGATTGAGCAACGTCGCAGTATGGCGCAAGCCGCAAGCCAACAAGGCACTGGCGGCGGTAGCGGTCTGCACACCGGCCCCATGCATGGAACGCCCGAGGACATCGCCAATCTCGACGATCTCGCAAGGACGACCATCGGATTCCAGTCCCAGACGCGCGACGGATCGAAATAATGGATCGTCCGGCCGCAACGTGGACTGCGCCGCGCTTGTCGAGCCGTTGTCCGCCGTCGTCAACAACATGATGTCGCCATCGCGGCGCTCGATGAGCATGCGCCGCAGGCGATCGAACCCAGGCGTGCCAGGACCGATCGCGTACTGCCCTGCGACGTTCACAAATCCGGATTGCGGATGAACGAAAGGAGCAAGGAAGGACGAGGACTGCATGTCGATCGACAAGTACAAGCGTGGGTGAGTTGCCAGCGTGTTCGGCACCTGGACATCGATCCATTGATGGCGCCACGGATTGGGATTCCATCGTAAGTCCGCACCGATCACCGTCTGGACACCCTGAAACGCCAGGACGAACAGCAGCGCGGGCAGGTATGCGCGCGTTGAACCGAATACGGTGGTGACCAGTGCGACGAGCAGCGGCGCAGCAACGACGAGCGCTGGCATGAAATAGCGGCCATTGCCGGAGGTCGCCATCCAGCATGTGTACGCAGTCACCATAAATGCGAGCGCGGCGATCTGACGCCGGTGCGCGTGCGTTTCGCTGTCCTCACGATCCGTGCGCGCAAGTGGTTTACGTAGCGAGCGCCAACCCATCGTCAGGCCCAACAATCCGATCGCAGCGAGCCTGATATCTGGCGCCGCAGTCTCGGTATAGATGTTGCGCGCCGGGATGGCCATCGCAAGCCAGCGCGTCAGGTATTCGATCGACGATTCCGGCAAGAAACGCTGATGGCGAATCGCCACGTTCGGAAATTCTGGCGACTGAAACAACGCGTTGAAGAACGGAAAGAATGGGTTGCCGAATTGCTCCCACGTCATGTAATGCCAGTAGCCCGCAATCAGGAGATAGCCCAGCGCGCTCGACCATCCGATGCGCACGAGCGCGGACCATCGCTCATGCCAGGAGCGCGAAAGAACGAAACACATCGCCACGGTCGCGGGAATGAAGATCAGATTCGTGAGTTTGAGCGCCGTGCCCAAGCCGAGCAGGAAGCCGGCCATCGCCACAATCGCTCGCCTTTCTGAAGCGCCGTTTGAATGAAGCAGCAACGCGACCGCGGCAACGATCGGCACCGACGAAGAAATGTCGATGAAGCTGGTGCCCAGTTCGTTCAGGTAGATCGGCGTGAGATACACCAATGCCACCGTCGCCAACAGCGCAAGCACAAGGCGACGACGCGTTGACGACGGGCATATCGCCTGCGCAATCCATACCGCGAACACCGCGTTGAGGGAATGCATCAATGCAAGCGTCGCTCCGATCGCCATCGCAGGCATGTCGGCGCGCACCATCCAGTACAGCGGCGCGTGTGCATATGGCACGAGATAGGACTGAATGCTCGCGGGCATGAAGTCTTGTTGCCAGCGCGATGCAAAGGCCGAAAAGCCTGCGTACAAATGGTAGTTCTGAAAATCCCAATTGAGGTCTTTGCCCAGCGCCAGAGCAACCGGAATGGACAGCAGCGCGGCCGTCATCGCGAAGAGCAGCTGAATGAAGTTTCGATTCACAGGCGTCGCGTGGAAGATCAAACGCGGACCATGCCGCGCGACCGTGTCGTCGGCATGTTCAGTGCCCAACGCATCACCGCAGGAGGGATTGTTGTCTTGCTAGAACCACCCGTGCGACCAGAAACGTGGGCTGTCGTGTTCATTGCGAATGATGTTGGTATGCACACGATCGAGGTAATCGTCGAGATTCAATACCTGGGCACTGACCGCCCACGACAACCAGAACTGAGACGACATCAGCGCAATCGCCAGGGCGATGACCACCCGACGCGGTACCACTCGGATCAAAGCCGATACTTCGCAAGCCGCAGCGCCCCGATTCCATGCGATGGTCCATCCCACCAAGTACGCGATCCAACATTGCGACATCGGCATCACGAAGTTGCCGGAAAAAAAAGAATCCACGACGACGGCGACACATGCGACCCACAGCCCAACGCCCATCTCGGCCCGTTGGTGATCGCGCTCTTGACGCAGCGACTTGAACATCCGGGTCATCGCCCAAATGAGTGCTGCTGCGACCAGCAGCAGCATCGGCACACCCCACTCCGCCGCGATTTGCAGCGGCAGATTATGCGGGTGCGCTGCCTCGAAATTAGGACGATGCGCAAAGTGCATCGGACCGATACCCAAAAACGGGGACTCGCGCGTGTATTGAACGGCCAGATCCCAAAGGAAATAACGCAGATCGATGCTGCGTGCGTTGCCGACGAGTTCGGTGGCGGCCATCTCGGTTTCAAGCCCGAGCATCGCCGGCACACCGAGAAACAGCAGGGCATATAAAGCTGTGCCCACTGCCGCGGCGGCGCCAAATCGCTTCAGCCACTGGATCGCAGGTCTTCCAAACCCCAACGCCGCGAACGCCGCGCCGATGGTCAGGCCGGTCATCGTTCCGCGTGCCGCTGTGAACACAAGCACTGCAAACCCAAAGGCCAACAGCCCAAAAGCGGTGCGACGCGCCCAATTGGGCAATTGCTCGGACCTCGCGGCAACTGCGAGCAGCGGCAACGTCGCGGTCTGCACGTGGTTGAAGAAGCGATAGTTGCTATATCCGACCAAGAACTCGGAACGCATCAACGCGTTGCCGGAGGCATAGATGCCCAACAGCAGGCCAATCAACAGGATGTAGTAGGGTCCGAGCGCAATCAACGTGCCCCAACAAAACTGCTTCAACGTCTTTTCGCTGCCGTCGGCGCCAAGATGGATGGCCAGCGCAACAAGGCCGAGAGTCAGGCACGCTTCCACTGCCGCCCAATGCGGCATTGCCGCGTGCATCGTCGAAGCGATCGCAATGACCACCGCCAATACCGAAGCAGCAGCTTGCTGCGCGCTGACAGGTATCGGGGCGTCGGTTGCCATCAGCTGATACGCCATCAGCGTCGTCGCAGACATCAGCAGCGCCAACTGCGCGATGCGATGCACATCGTGTGCCGCGACAGGCTCGAACGCGACACACAGCAACGGTACCAACCATAGGTACACGACGACCGACGGTAGTGCCGAGAAGCGAAATCCGTGTGTCCGCATGCCCTTCATGCCGATGAAGCGTTGCCCCAAAAGAAAATGGCCCGGCAAATTGCCGGGCCATCCATTCAACTGATCAGACTAGATCAGGTTCCGAAGCCGGTCTTGGCCTTCGTGCAGTCCGTGCCGCCCGAAGAGGTAAACGTCCAGTTCATCGCATTCGTGCTGGGCGTCGGCGTCGCCGTGACATTGCAATTACCAAGTTCCGTACCGCCGTCGATGACGATCGCGCCAGTACCGGCCGTCAGGGTGTAGTTATCCACCGTCGGCAGCGACGGCATCGCCCAGGTGGCGGGCAAATCGCCAGACGCTTGAAGCAAAGGAACCGTATCGCAAGTTCCAGCAATGACGCCTTCATGCGTCGTCGCGCAGGTCGCGATCGCAACCTTCATTTGGCCGATGGCGCTCACAGCCGACGCCCATTTCGACTTCGTCACGTAGTTCTGATACTGCGGAATCGCGATGGCAGCGAGGATGCCGATGATCGCCACAACGATCATCAATTCAATGAGGGTGAAACCCTTTTGCATTTGGCGCTTCATGAACATCTCCTTTGAGGAAACCAATGACAACGGATGAGAAGCCTAAGGCGGACTCTCGATCCTGCCTTGACGAACAAAAGGCAAAGCCCATGCCAATTCAACGCTTTGACCTTCGGTGTGCCGAAATGCGCAGAAACACAGGCTTACGGATGATCACCGAGACAGCAGGCGTGCGCAATCGCACAGTTGGATTGTCAGCGGCTTGTCGAAGTGACATTCACCGTCAGCATCAAATGTCGAGAACTGACAGATCGCGGCACAGCCTGCCGTGCTCAAAACTCGAACACCATGCCCGGCATCAGCATGCGCGGCTTCCATTGCGCTGCATCGTGGGCGATTTCGTCCATGGTCAATTCGATTTCGCCGGGCTTGAGGTGGGTGATGAAGACCTCGGGATGGGCTGACATCTTGGCGAGTTCGTCGGCCAGCATCGACGGGCACAGGTGCTTGGATGCGATGGCCAGATTGCGCTCCCGATTGCAGAACGCGGTTTCGATCACCAGGAACTTCAAATTGGGAATGGTGTTCACTACATGCCACAGCGCATCGTTGGGCCCGGTATCACCCGTGAACACAAAGCTGTTGCCCGATTCGCTGTAGACCTGATAGCCCGTGGCCGGCACCACATGGTTGGCCGGCAGCACGGCGACATATCCGCCATCGATCTCGAATCGATCGCCGATTGCCAAGGGCGCGAAGGTGAGCATGGGATGGTCGGCATCCGGGATGTGCGTAAAGTCGGGCCAGATATCCCAATTGAAGATGTGCGCGCGTAGCGCCTGGATGGTGGCAGGCAGCGCGTGAACCACCAGCGGGTGCTTGCGCAACCCAAACGCCGCATCGACGATGAACGCGATGCTGCAGATGTGGTCGAGATGGGAGTGCGTGACGAAGATGTGATCGATGCGCGCCACGTCATCGAGGGCGAGATCTTCGACGCCGGTACCGGCATCGATGAGCACCGAATCGTTCACCAGCATCGACGTGGTGCGCTGGGCGATCCCGCCGATCCCGCCGGAACATCCGAGGACGCGTACCCTCATCGGGCTATCGCTTTGCCGACGCCGGCAGACTCAGGCCTGGGCTGCCGACGCGGCAACCTGGGCATTTGCGGAAGCCGCGCGAATCGAGAATTCCATCCGCGTCCCGGAGAGCACCACGATGTCCTTGTCGGCGAGCAGTTGTGCCTCGGAGCCCAGCGTGCGCCCATTGACCACGGGGAATTCCGCCCCTTCGACATGGGTGATGTAGTAGCCCTGTGGGCGTCGCGTGATGACCGCGACCTGCACGCCGGGCCGGCCCAATGTGGTCAGCGCCTTGGTCAATTGCAGTTCGCGTCCGGTGTTCGGGCCGCTGAGGATCCGCACGGCCGCCTGCGGTTGCGGCTCGGCCGACGGAACGACGGGGGCGCCCTGCAGATTGGGATTGGTCGTCACCGCCGGTGACAAGGACAGCATGGACGCGGTCTGACCGAGATCCTGGGTCGCAGCCGCGGCGGTATTGCTCGGCGCTGCAGCCTGACGAACGAGCGTGCGGTCGAGTTCGTTGTTCATCTCGACCATGTCGGCGACGAATCGGATCTTGTACTTGCCAAGCTCGACTACGTCGCCGTTTTGCAGGAAGTGCTTTTTGACCGGCTGACCGTTGACGAAGGTGCCGTTGGTCGAGCCCAGATCCTCGAGGAAGGAATCATTGAGGATGGTGACGATGACCGCGTGTTCGCCCGATACGGCGAGATTGTCGATCACGAGATCGTTATGCGGTTTGCGGCCGATCGTCGTGCGCTCTTTGGTGAGCACGACTTCTTTCAGCACCAGGCCATCCATGCTGAGAATCAGCTTCGCCATGTTGTCCTTCCCCTGGTCACGCACGAGCACACGTTGCAGCCCCTTCGGCTATTCATGATGCGTCTCATGCCAGCCAGTCCCGCATCTTGGAGATCAGCCCCTTGGGCCGCGGGACATGGCCATCTACTCGAATCAGTATGACAGAAACATTGTCGCGTCCGCCGTGGTCGTTGGCCGCGCGCACAAGCTCGTTGGCGCTGGCGTCCAGCGATGTTTCGGCAGTCAGGATGGCTGCAATTTCCTCGTCCGAGACCATGTCTGTCAGGCCGTCGGAACATAGCAGGTATACGTCGCCAACCTGTGTGTCGAAATCAGCAATTTCCGCCACGACGACCGGGTCGACCCCCAGCGCACGTGTCACCAGATTGCGGTTCTGCGAATACCGCGCCTCGCTCACCGTGAGCAATCCGGCATCGATCTGCTCTTGCAGCAAAGAATGGTCGCGCGTGATTTGCGTCAATTTACCGGCACGCCAGCGGTAGGCGCGCGAGTCGCCGATGTGCGCGACCGTGAGGCGATCGCCGAGCACCACCGTCAAGACCAGCGTCGTGCCCATGCCGGCCAACTGCGCGTTTTCGTGCGAAGCCTCGAAGATCGCGTGATTGACCTGATGCACACGCCCCTGGATCAATTGATGCAGCGGAATACGGGCCGCATCAGGATCCTCGGCGATGCGTGCCATGTCTTGCTCGAGATCGCGCAACAACAGCGCCGTTGCCAATCCGCTGGCCACCTCGCCCGCGTTGTAGCCGCCCATGCCGTCGGCCAGCACCGCCAGCCCGGCGACGGGCGAGATCGCGACCGAATCCTCGTTGTGCACACGCACGATCCCGGGATCGGTCACTGCGGAAAATGCAAGCTCGGCCTTGGAAGGATGGGACATGCGCACTGGGGCGGTCACAAGCGCCCGCGATCTTCTCGGTGAATAGGTTGCAGATTAGAGCCGAGCGGCATGGATGGCGTCAATCAAGTGACGTCGCGCGCCAGGCGATGCCGGCGAATGATGAACTGTCCGACCCCGATGACCAAGGCCGCGCCGGCGATGGCGACGGCCAGATGCACGCTCTGCGGCCAAGTCGAGGTCCAGGGCTGCGTCAGCGGGTCGCTGATGACCAGATCCCCCGCGATGTACCCGAGCAATCCGGCGCCGAGCGTCACGATCGCCGGGAACCGATCCATGAGCTTGAGCACCAACTGGCTGCCGAAAATGATGATCGGGATCGAGACGATCAGGCCGAAGACGACGTAATAGATCTGGTGGGCGTCGGCCGACTGGTCGGCCGCCCCGGCAATCGCGATGACATTGTCCAGACTCATGACCACGTCGGCCACGATGATGGTCTTGACCGCGCCCCAGAGGTTGGACGCGCCCTCGATCTCGCCATGCGCCTCGCCTTCGTCGGGCAGCATCAGACGGATGCCGATCCAGATCAGCAACAGCCCGCCGATGATCTTGAGCGCCGGCAACTTGAGCAGCGTGACCGCGAAGGCGACGAGAATCACCCGTAGAGCGATCGCGCCCGCGGTGCCCCAGATGATGGCTTTCCAGCGCTGCTTCGGATTGAGATTGCGGCAGGCCAGCGCGATGACGACGGCATTGTCCCCGCCCAACAGGATGTCGATGACGATGATCTGACCGATGACGGCCCAATGCAGTTGGGAGAAGAAGGCAACGATGTCCATGAGTTCCAGGCGTCCGGCCGACATGGCCAAATCACAGCCGCGGTGGCCGAAGAAGGCGAGGCGCAAGGCGCCGCCATGAAGCGAAGCGCCATTCTAACGGCGAAAAAAAGGGCGCCCTGTTAAAGGCGCCCTTTTGCTGCGGGCCGCAAGCCCTACGGCCCGCGGTGTCGGATCAGAGCATGGCCTTGAGCAGCTTGGCCATTTCCGACGGATTGCGGGTCACGGTGAAGCCACACTCTTCCATGATGGCGAGCTTGGCGTCGGCCGTATCGGCACCGCCCGAGATCAAGGCGCCGGCATGCCCCATGCGCTTGCCCGGAGGCGCAGTCACGCCCGCGATGAAGCCCACGACCGGCTTCTTGAAGTGGTCCTTGCACCAACGCGCCGCGTCGGCTTCGTCCGGACCGCCGATTTCACCGATCATGATGACCGCGTCGGTATCGGGATCGTCGTTGAAAGCCTTCATGACGTCGATGTGCTTGAGCCCGTTGATCGGGTCGCCGCCGATGCCGACCGCGCTCGATTGGCCCAGACCCAGTTCGGTCAGCTGCGCCACGGCTTCGTAGGTCAGCGTGCCCGAACGCGAGACCACGCCGATGCGGCCCTTGCGATGGATATGGCCCGGCATGATGCCGATCTTGATTTCATCGGGGGTGATGAGGCC
>CAYUYC010000080.1:0-12986 GCA_964448945.1 uncultured Burkholderiaceae bacterium | reverse complement strand
ATCTCGATCAGCTCGTGATCATGTCCACCGGCGTGGGGTTCCAGCGCACGGCGGTTTTTCTCGGCCGTATCGACGGCCTGCGCCAGGAGCCGCAACCGCGCGGCGGCGTGCCGGTGCTGCAAGAGGTGAGCGTGCGCCTGTTGCTCGGCGTGCCCTTGCTGGTCGGCATCCGCCTCGACGCGGGCGTGTTCGAAGACGCCTTCTTGCTGCGCGCCGCCGGCCCCTCGGGCACGGTCTCGGGCATGTCCTTGCGCGAGCTCGACGTGTCGTCGACCCTGGTGCTGCCCTTGGCGCGCTGGCGCGAAGACTCGGTGACCGAGATGATCGCGGAAGGCAGCACCCAGCGCGTGCGGCTGGGCAAGCTCTTGTTTCGCGGCCAGGATTTCGACCAGGTGGCCTTTACGCTGCTGTAGCCGGCGCTTCGGGCGGTAATTCGGGCAGTTGCGCAATGCGCTGGGCCGGAAATTCCGCGCGCATCAGCGTGCCCTTGCCGACTTCGCTTTCGATCTTCAATTGGCCTTCGTGGCGCGCGAGCACGTGCTTGACGATGGCCAGCCCCAGGCCGGTGCCCCCCACATCGCGCGAACGTCCGCGATCGACGCGATAAAAGCGTTCGGTCAGCCGCGGGATGTGCTGGGCCGGAATGCCGATGCCGGTATCGCGCACCGCAAAGACGGCGACCGGTTCGGCATGGCTGCGGTCGATGCGCAGATCCATCGTGATGCGTCCGCCTTCGGGCGTGTAGCGGATCGCGTTGGACAGCAGGTTCTCGAAGGCGCTGCCGAGTTCGGTCTCGTGGCCGTACAGCGCGATTCCCGGTTCGATCCCGACCTCGATCACATGGCGCCCGGCGCTCAATGAGCGCGCGGCATTGACCACGCGCGCAAGCAGCGGGTCCATCGGCACTGGCACGTCGCGTGCGGCCGATGGTCCCGCTTCGAGCGCCGACAGCGTGAGCAGATCTTCGACGATGCGGCGCATGCGCGTGGCTTGTTCGTCCATCAGCCCCATGAAATGCGTCTTTTGCGACTCGGGCATGTCGGGGTGTTCGCGCAAGGTCTCCATGAAGCCGGCCAGCACGGTCAGCGGCGTCTTGAGTTCGTGCGAAACATTGGCGACGAAATCGCGGCGCATGGTTTCGAGCCGTTCGACCTGGGTCACGTCGCGCGCCATCAGCAGGATCTGGCCTTCGCCGTAATCGATGAGCTGGACCGAGACCATGCGCGGTTCTTCGCGCGCGGTGCGAAACACGATCGGGCGCGCCCAATCGCGCGATTCCAGATAGGCCAGGAAGTCCGGGTTGCGCACCAGGTTCGCGATCGGGCGCCCGGCGTCGCCATCGGAATCGAGCCCGAACAATTCGGCCGCGGTGCGGTTGCACCAGACGATGCGGTTGCCGTGGGTGAGCGTGACCACGCCGTCGGGCAGCGCCTGCGCCGCACGCCGGAACGAGGCCATCGCCTCGGTCAGCAAGGCGATCTGATGCCGCTGCCCGCGCTGCTGGCGGTACAAGAGCGAGAACATGTCGTCCCACAGCCCGAGACCCTCGGGCACTTGCGCGCTGCGCTCGTTTTGCAGCCAGCGGTACATCGCCAGCAGCCGCGTGTTGCCATAGGCCCAGCCGATCACGGCCAGCACCAGACCCACGACAGCGCCGACCAGCGGGTCGACGAAGCGCATCAGCGCCGCGATCAGGGCGGCGTACAAAACGAATTTGAGTGCGATGCGTAAGGGCAGGCGCATGTCGGGTCCGAGACGGCGGGCTTCATGGTACCCGCGGTGCCCAAGGGCCGGCGCGCGGGGCGTTGCGCCGCGATGATCTGTCATGAATTCGACACGTGTGTGTCAGCGCCGCGCGGCGGTCACAACACGATCGGCAGGCCGGTCTGCGGGTCGGGCAGGATGCGCGCGCTGCCGTCGTAAGCGTGCTCGATGTGTTCGCGCACCAGCACCGCGTGCGCATCGCCTTGCGCCACCACGCGGCCGCGCTTGAGCAGCACGAGGTGGTCGGCGAATTGCGCGGCCAGGTTCAGCTCGTGCAGGACCACCAGCACGGTCGCACCTTCGCGCGCCAGGTTGCGTGCGACGTCGAGGATGGCGCGCTTTTGGGTGAAGTCGAGATTGACCGTCGGCTCGTCGAGCATCAGGCAGCGGCGCGGGTTGGGCTGGTCCCAGATCTGCGCGAGCGCGCGCGCCAGATGCACGCGCTGTTTTTCGCCGCCCGACAGGCTCAGGTAACGGCGCTGCGCAAAATGCGCGAGCCCGACCGCTGCGAGCGCCGCGTCGGCGATGCGCCGGTTGGCCGCATCGTCGGTCTCGTGCGGGATGCGCCCGAGCGCCACCGCTTCGCGCACCAGGAAATCGAAGCCCAAGGACGGGTTCTGCGCGAGCACCGCGCGCACGCGCGCGGCCTCGCCCGCGCGCCAGTCGCGCACCGGGCGGTCGAACATCAGGGCCGCGCCCGCCGTCGGGATGACGCTGCCGGCGATGGCGTGGAACAGCGTCGATTTGCCGGCGCCGTTGGCGCCGAGGATGGCGGTGACCGCGCCGGCACGCGCCTGCATCGACACCTGATCGACCAGGACCACGCCATCGAAGGCGACCGTCAGCGCGCGGGTCTCGAGCATGTCAGGCCCGTCCCTGGCGCTTGAGCAGCCACAAGAAGAAGGGCGCGCCGAGCGCCGCGAGCAGCACACCGACCGGCAACTCGGCCGGGGCGACCACCGTGCGCGCGATCAGATCGGCGGCGACCGCCAAGGCGGCGCCGAGCAGGGCGCAACCGGGCAGCACATGGCGATGATCGGGGCCGGTCAGCGCCCGCACGATGTGCGGCACCATCAGGCCGATGAATCCGACGATGCCCGCCGCGGCGACCGCCGCGCCGACTGCCAGGGCCGCGAGCGCCACCAGGGCGAACTTGAGCCGCATGGTGGAGAAGCCGAGGTAGCCGGCTTCGATCTCGCCGAGCAACAAGGCGTTGAGGGCGCTGGCCAGGCGCGGCGCGACCAGCACCGGCAGCAAGAGCAAGGGCGCCACGCCGAGCACCAGCGGCCAATCGGCGCTGCCGAAGCTGCCCAGCAACCAGAAGGTGAGGCTGCGCAAGTGCGCGTCGCTCGCCAGCCAGGTCAGCGCACCGACGGCGGCGCCGGCCAGCGCATTGAAGGCGATGCCGGCCAGCAGCAAGGTCGAGACGGTGTCGCGATGGGCGAAGGCGAGCAGCAAGCCCGTGGCGGCCAGCGCGCCGACGAAGGCCGACAAGGGCAGCACCGGCAACACGGTCTGGGCCGACAGCGCGCCCGCGCCGAGCACGATCGCGGTGATGGCGCCGAGCGCCGCGCCGCTCGAGACGCCGATCAAGGCCGGGTCGGCGAGCGGATTGCGAAACATCGCCTGCATCATCGCGCCCGAGACCGCGAGCCCGGCGCCGGCCATGGCCGCGAGCGCGACGCGCGGCGCGCGCAGATCGAACACGATGGTGCGCGCGGCGGCATCGCCCGCGATGAGGGCGGACCAGTCGATCGAACTGCCGCCGGCGGCAATGCCGGCGGCAAGCAGGACGGCGAGCGCAATGGCGACAATGGCAAGGGTGCGGCGTGGTGCGGCGCGCGCGGCGATGAGGAACTGCGTGGGCATCGCGCGACTATACCCAAGCGCCGGGCCCAGGCCGGCGTGCCGTTCCGGGGCTCAGTCCCGGTCGGTATCGGACATGCGCTGCATGGCCGTGCGGATCAACCGCATGTGCCGGGTGAAATGCGAGCAGCCGCTGCACAGGCTCAGATGCATGCGCAGGCGCACCCGTTCCATCGTGCCCAGATCGCGGTCCAGCCCGGCGCTGACGATATGGGTGACTTCGCGGCAGGTCGGCAGGAGTTTCATGCCGCGGCCTCGCCGAACCATTTCACCTGCAGGCATTCGCGCAGCCGCATGCGCGCGCGGTAGAGCATCACGAAGACATTGTTGGCGGTCACGCCGAGTTCGCGGCTGATCTCGTCGGTCTCGAGTTCGAGCCATTCGCGCATCATGAACAGGCGCGCGAGCGAGGCCGGCAGGTGATCGATGCAGGCTTGCAGCACTTCAAAGAATTCGCGCTGCGCAAAGGTGGTGTCGGGGTCGCCCCAGGCCGGCGGCGGATCGACCCAATGGCCGTCGGCATGAAACAGCGCATCGAAGAGGTCGGCATCGTCGGCGCAGGCTTCGCCCGCCAAAGGCGCTTCGCGGCCCGCGCGGCGCAGATGGTCGACGATCTTGTGCTTGAGCACGCCGGTCGCAAAGGTGCGCAGTGAGCTGCGGCCGGCAAAGGCCGCGGGGCGTTCGAGCAAGGCAAGCATCGTTTCGGAAACCACGTCCTCGGCGACCGCGTCGTTGCGCAATTGCAGACGCGCAAAGCGCATCAGCGCCGGGCGCAACTCGGCGATCTGATCTGGCGATTGCGGATGCTCGACACTCATGCGTGGACCGGGAACGAATGCGTGCCGAGCACTCTAGCAGCATGTAGGGGTTGGTCGTCGGGCCGCTGATAAACTTACGCGCCGCTGTTTCTCCTTGCCTGGTTCCCGTCATGACCGATCACGCCGACGTCCAATCCGCCCTCGCCGACATTTCGCCGCGCCTCAAGTCCGAAATCCTCGCCGAGGCCTTGCCTTTCATCCGCAAGTTCCACGGCAAGACCATCGTCGTGAAGTTCGGCGGCAATGCGATGATCGACCCGTCCCTGCAGGCCGATTTCGCCGAGGACGTGGTGCTGCTCAAGCTCGTGGGCCTCAACCCGGTGGTGGTGCACGGCGGCGGTCCGCAGATCGACGATGCGCTGGCCAAGATCGGCAAGAAGGGCACCTTCATCCAGGGCATGCGCGTCACCGACGAAGAAACCATGGAAGTCGTCGAATGGGTGCTCGGCGGCGAGGTCCAGCAAGACATCGTCGGCTTCATCAACCATGCGGGCGGCAAGGCGGTGGGCCTCACGGGGCGCGACGGCGGCATGATCCGCGCGCGCAAGATGAAGATGGCCGATCGCGCCGATCCGACCAAGTTCCACGACATCGGCCAGGTCGGCGAGATCGTCTCGATCGATCCGTCGGTGGTCAAGGCGCTGCAAGACGATCAATTCATCCCGGTGGTCAGTCCGATCGGCTTCGGCGACAACAACGAGAGCTACAACATCAACGCCGATCTGGTCGCGAGCAAGTTGGCCGAAGTGCTCAAGGCCGAAAAGCTCGTGCTGCTGACCAACACCCCGGGCGTGCTCGACAAGGACGGCAATCTGCTGACCAAGCTCACCGCCAAGCGCATCGACGAATTGTTTGCCGACGGCACCATCTCGGGCGGCATGCTGCCCAAGATTTCCGGCGCGCTCGATGCGGCAAAGGCCGGCGTCAATAGCGTGCACATCGTCGACGGCCGGGTGCCGCATTGCCTGCTGCTCGAAATCCTCACCGAGAAGGGCGTCGGCACGATGATCCGGTCGCACTGACCGAATCGCCCAGGCGATACGGCGCCGTCGGCGCTGTGTCTTTGCCGCATCAGCGCGGCGCCCGTTCGGCGCCAGTTCCCCTGCCTTTCATCGACTCGCCGGTGTGCGCACACTGGCTACGGACGACCATTCGCTACGCGGTCCCGGTGGGCTGCGATGCGCAAGACAGCGAACGACGCGTCGCGCATTCATGACCAGACCCGGATCGATGGCCAAGAATCTCCGATGGTGGTTGCGGCAGGCGGTGCGCGTGGGCACCAATGCCCTGCCCAAGCCGATGCGCTTCGCGACCTATCGCAGCATGATCCGATGCGACGCTGCGCCCTCGCCCAAGCTGGTGCTCAAACTGGCCGAGACGCGCGAAGAACTCGAAGCCTGCTTCAGGATCCTGCACGACGCCTATGTGCAGACCGGCCTCATGGATCCCGACCCTTCGGGCATGCGCGTGACCGTCTATCACGCGCTGCCGACCACCTCGACCTTGCTCGCCAAATACGGCGATGAAGTGGTGGGCACCTTGTCCTTGGTGCGCGAAAGCGCGATGGGCTTTCCGCTGCAACGCATTTTCGAGATCGATGCGGTGCGCGCCGCAGGCGGGCGGGTGGCCGAAGTCTCGTCGCTCGCGGTCAAACGCAGCTTCCAGTCGCGCGGCGGGATCATCCTGTTCCCGCTCATGAAGTTCATGTACGAGTACGCGACGCGTTGCTTCGACACCCGGCATCTGGTGATCGCCGTGAACCCGCGCCACATCGGCATGTACGAGTCGTTGTTGTTCTTCAAGCGCCTGCGCCCCGGACCTGCGGTGAGTTACGACTTCGTCAACGGCAATGCCGCGATCGGTGCGCATCTCGATCTCAAGGACGCGCCCGAGATCTACCGCCGCTGCTACGACCGCAAGCCGCCCGAGAAGAACCTGTATCGCTATTTCACCCAGGTGCGTTTGCCGAACATCGTCTTTCCGGACAAGCGCTTCTTCACCACCAACGATCCGGTGATGACGCCCGCACTGATCGACTACTTCTTCAATCAGCGCACGCGCGTGTTTGCCGAACTCGACGACCGCCAGAAGCTGTTGCTGCATACCATCTACGACGCGACCGACTATGCGCAGGTGCTGCCGCCCTTGCCGACCGAGGCCCGGCAGCGCCATGTGCGGCTGCGTCGCCATCCGCGGTTTTCGGTGATCTGTCCGGCGCAATTGCTGCTCGACGACGGCACGCGCTGGTCGATGCGCGTCACCGAATGTTCGATCTCGGGCTTTCGCGCGCGGGTCGATACCGATCTGCCGGTGGCTACGCAAGGTCTGGCGCAGATCGATCTGGGCGCGACCGAGCACAGCGAGTTGCGGGTGCGCGTGCTGCGCGAGTCGAGCAAGCACACGGGTGTGCATGTGTTCCGGATCGAGGCCTCCGATCTGCCCTGGCGCAAATTCGTGCGCGCCTTGCAAAGCGCCCATACCCACGGCGATCTGTTGTCGGCCACGCGCTATCTCTGAGGCCGCGCGGCGGGGGGCGGCGGCGCCACGCGTGTAAGCTGCGTCGCGCCTGGTCTCTTCCCTGTTCGCCGATGTCCCGCACTTCCTTCGATCGCGCCCGTCTGGTCTGGCTGTTCGACCTCGACAACACGCTGCACAACACCTCGGCCGCGATCTTTCCCGAGATCAATCGGCTGATGAATGCCTTCATCATGCGCAAGCTCGATCTGGACGAGACCGCGGCGTCGAAGCTGCGCATGGACTTGTGGCAGCGCTATGGCGCGACCTTGCTCGGTCTGGTCAAGCATCACGGCGTCGATCCGCACGAGTTCCTGCGCGAAGCCCATGCCTTCGACGACCTCGAAGCCCTGATCGAGGCCGAGCGCGGTCTGGTCCATGCGCTCAAACGCCTGCCCGGACGCAAGCTGCTCTTGACCAACGCCCCGACGCATTACGCCGAACGCGTGCTCTACCACCTCGGGCTCGACACGCATTTCCGGCGCCGCTACGCGGTCGAGCAGATGCGCGTGCGCGGCCGTTTCATGCCCAAGCCTTCGCGCACCATGCTCGCGCATGTGATCGCGCGCGAACGGGTACGGCCGCGCCAATGCGTGTTCGTCGAGGACTCGGTCGTCAACCTCAAGCGCGCCAAAGCCCTCGGATTGCGCACGGTGTTGGTCACCGGCATGACCTGGCGCAGGCGGATCTATGCAAAGCTGCCCACAGGCGTCGATCTGAAAGTAAAATCAGTTACATCTTTGCCGCGAGCGATCGCTCACCTGCGATGACGACCGAACCCGAATTCAAGAACGAAGCCGCCGTCGAGGCGCCCACCGAACGCAAACGCGCCTACAGCAAACCGGGCGAGCGACGCATTCAGATCCTGCAGGCCTTGGCCGAGATGCTCGAGCATCCCAAGGGCGAGCGCATCACTACCGCGGCGCTGGCGGCCCGGATCGATGTTTCCGAAGCCGCGCTCTATCGCCATTTCGCGAGCAAGGCCCAGATGTTCGAAGGCCTGATCGAATTCATCGAGAGCACCATCTTCGGCCTGGTCAATCAGATCAGCGCCGAACAGCCGCTCGAAAAAGAAGGCAGCGGCCTCAAGCAGGCGTATTCGATGACCTCGATGCTGCTCAAGTTTGCCGAGCAAAACCGCGGCATGACCCGGGTGCTGATCGGCGATGCGCTGGTGGGCGAACACGAGCGCCTGCAAGAACGCATCAACGGCTTGTACGACCGCATCGAACTCGCGCTCAAGCAGGCCTTGCGCATCGCGGTCACCCAAGGCGCGTTCCCGCCCGAGTTCGATACCGGCGCGCGCGCCAACCTCATCGTGTGTTTCGTCGGCGGCAAATGGGCGCGCTTTGCCAAGAGCGGCTGGAAGAAGCTGCCGACCGAATCCTGGGAACAACAAGGCATCGCCCTGTTCCATTGACCGCGCCGCTCGACGCCGCGGTCGGCGTCGAGTGTTTCGTGTGCCCCGGCGTTTCGATCAGGCGTCGAAACGCACCGCCGCAGCCGCAGGCCCGAGCGTGCCGCCCGCACCATCCCCATCGTTGAGCACTTGCGCCAGATCGGCGTGGCCTTGCGCCGCGGCCTTGTCGGCGGCAGTGGCGCCCGCGGCGTTGCGCCGGGCCTTGTCGGCCCCGGCGGCCAGCAGTGCGCGGCAGACCGCGAAATGCCCGAAGCGCGCGGCGAACATCAACGCGGTTTCCTGATTCGGTCCGACGAAGTCCACCGCGGCGCCCGCACCGATCGCCTTGTGCACGCCGGCCAGATCGCCGCGCGCGGCGCAGGCGAGCAAGGCATGACCGAGATCGTCGCGTTCGCGCGCACTGAGCGCGGCGGCGGGCTGGATGCCGGTGCGCCGCACGCCCGGGGTCGCGTTGGATGCGCCGCGCGCCACGCCGAACCAGGCCGCGTACATGGCGGGCTCGAACACCAGGGTGAGCAAGGTCGCGATGAACACCCCGCCCATCATCGACACCGCCATCGGCTTCCAGAACGCGGCCTGGGTGAGCGGAATCATCGCGAGGATGGTGGCCGCGGCCGTGAGCACGATCGGGCGCAGGCGCCGCACCGCGGCTTCGATGATGGCGCGGCGCGGATCGCTCGCCTGCACGATGAAGCGCTCGATCTGTTCGACCAGGATGACCGAGTTGCGCATGATGATGCCGGCCAGCGCGATCGCGCCGAGCATCGCGACGAAGCCGAACGGCTGACGGAACACGAGCAGCGACACCACCACCCCGACCACGCCCAGCGGCGCGCTGATCAGCACCCGGGTGGCGCTCTTGATGCTGCGCAACTGAAGCATGAGCAAGGTGACGATGACGAGCGCCATCAAGGGCACCACGGTGACCAATGATTGTTGCGAGCGCTCGACCGCTTCGAGCACGCCGCCGATTTCGATGCGATAGCCCGGCGGCAGGGTCTGGGCCAGTTCGCGCATCGCCGGCGCGATCTGCTGGGTCACTTCGGGCGCCTGCACGTCTTCGCTCACGTCGGCGCGCACATTGATCATGTTGCGGCCGTTGCGGCGCGAGATGCGGCCTTCTTCAAAACCGTATTGCGCGGTGACGAGCTGGCCCAGCGGCACGGTCTTGCCGCTCGCGGTGCGGATCGGCAGATCGCCCAGTGCCGACAACGAAAGATTGCCGGTGCCCGAGGCGCGCACCACCACTTCGATGAGCCGGTCGCGCTCGCGGTATTGCGTCACCGGCAGTCCCACCAGCATGGTGCTCACCGCCTGGCCGATGTCCTGCGAAGACACGCCGAGCGCGCGCGCCTTGTCCTGGTCCACCTCCAGGCGCACGGTCTTGACGATCTCGTTCCAGTCGTTGAACACGTCGCGCGTATCGCGGTGGGCGCGCACGATCTCGGCCATGCGATCGGCGATGCCGCGCATCACCGCCGGGTCGTCGCCCAGCACGCGGAACTGCACCGGATAGCCCACCGGCGGCCCGCTCTCGAAACGATAGGCGCGCCCGCGTACCAGCGGGAAATCCTCGACCAGCCAGCGCTTGACGTCTTCGTACAAGGCATCGCGGGTATCGACGTCGTGCGCGCTGATCACCACCGCGGCGTAATTCTTGAACCGTTGCTCGGGCAGCATCGCGAGGAAGAAATGCGGCGGCCCGCTGCCGACGTAGGACGAATGGATGCGCACCCGCGGATCCTTGGCGAGCTTGCGTTCGAAGCGCATGACCTCCTGCGCGGTCGCGGCAAAGCTCGACCCTGCGGGCAGCCACAAGTCGACGATGATCTCCGGGCGTTCCGAGATCGGGAAGAACTGTTGCTTGACGAAGGCCAGCCCGCCCAGCGATGCGACGAAGATGACGAAGGTGCCGACGATGACCTTGTAGCGATGGTCGACGCACCAGGCCACCAGGCGCCGGAAGGCGCGGTACACCGGCTTGCGATACAGGTCGTGCTGTTCGTCCTTGGGCCGCGCGCGCAACAACAGGAAGCCCAGGTAAGGCGTGAAGAACACCGCGACGATCCACGACGCGACCAGCGCCAGCGTGACCACCGCGAACAGCGAGAAGGTGTATTCGCCGGCATCCGAGCGCGCGAGCCCGACCGGCATGAAGCCCGCGGCGGTGATCAAGGTGCCGGTCAGCATCGGCGCGGCGGTCGCACCATAGGCATGGGCCGCGGCCTTGAGGCCATGCCAGCCGCGATCCAGGCGCACCGACATCGACTCGACCACGATCATCGCGTCGTCGACCAGCAATCCGAGCGCGATGATGAGCGCCCCCAGCGAGATGCGCTGCAGATCGATGTTGAACCCGACCATCCCGGCGAAGGTCAGCGCGAGCACGAGCGGAATGCACAAGGCCACCACCAGGCCCGCGCGTTTGCCCAGGCTCACGAAGCTGACCGCGAGCACGATCACCAGGGCCTCGACCAGCGAGCGCATGAAGATGCGCACCGCGTCGCGCACGACGCTGGGCTGATCGGCGATCTGATGCAGTTCCATGCCCACCGGCAGGATCGCGCGCGCTTGCGCGATCGCGCCGTCGAGTTCGCGCCCGAGCAGCAGGATGTCGCCTTGCGCGCGCATCGCGACTTCGAGCCCGACCGCGTTCTGGCCCAGGGCGCGCATGCGAAATTGCGGCGGGTCTTCGTAGCCGCGCACCACGCGCGTCACATCGCCGAGGCGAAAACTGCGCCCGCCCGCGTTGATGGTCAGATCGCGGATCGCTTCGACCGAACGGAAGTCGCCGGTCACGCGCGCGATCACGCTGTCGCCCGCGGAATCGACGCTCGCGGGCGCGGGGATCGCGTTCTGTTTCTGGAGGGTGTCGATGATCACCAGCGGATCGACGCCTGCGGTATAGAGCTTCTCGTTGTCGAACTCGATGGTCACGCGCTCGGGCTGGGCCCCGACCACATTGACCTTGCCGACTTGCGACAGGCGCAGCAGTTCGACGCGGATGCGATCGGCGTAATCGCGCAATTGCGCAAAGGTGTAGCCCTCGCCGGTCAGCGCATAGACCGAGCCGTAGGTATCGCCCCATTCGTCGTCGAAGAACGGGCCGACCACGCCGTCGGGCAACTGGGTCTTGATGTCGCCGACCTTCTTGCGCACCTGATAGAAGATCTCGGGGATCTCCTTGTGCGGCGTGTTCTCGGCCAGCGTGACGAAGATCAGCGTTTCGCCGGGCCGCGATTCGCTGTCGACGAAATCGAGGTGCGGGGTTTCTTGCAGCTTCTTTTCGAGCACCTTGGTGACCTGCTGCTCGACGTCGCGCGCGCTCGCGCCCGGCCAGTACGCGCGCACGATCACCGAACGCCAGGTGAAGGCCGGGTCCTCGGCCTGCCCGAGCTTGAGGTAGGCCCAGGCACCCACCAGCACCACGACCACGAGCAGGTAGCGCACCATCTGATGGTGCAGCAGGCTCCAGGTCGAGAGGTTCACGCGCTTCATGGCGCCGCCTCGACCACGCGCACCTTCTGGCCCGGATGCAGTTTGTGCACGCCCGCGGTCACCACCGTCTCGCCGCCTTGCAAACCTTCGGTCACGCCGATCTGGTCGCCTTGCAAGGCGGTCGCCTTGACCGGCACCAGCTTCACCGCCTGCGTCCCCGCGTCCACCACCCAGACCGCGGTCTGATCGGCGCTGCGGTACAAGGCCGACAAGGGCAGCACGATGCCTTCGGCGCGCTGGGTCTGCGCTTCGACGCGCGCCGTCATGCCCAGGCGCATTTCATCGTCGGCGTTCACCACCGCGATCTTGGCGGTATAGGTGCGCGTGCCCGGATCGGCCACCGGCGAGACTTCGCGCAATTCGCCGCGGTAGGGATGATCGGGGCGCGACCAGAGCACGACTTGCAGATCGCGCGCCTGGCGCAGATCGGCCAGACGGTTTTCGGGCACGGTGATGACCACGTCCTTGTGGCCGAGCTGGGCCACGCGCACCACCGGCTGGCCGGCCGCCACCACCTGGCCGCGCTCGGCATCGACCGAGGTGACCACGCCGTTCTCGTCGCTGGTGAGCACGGCGTAATTGGCCTGGTTGCGCGTCGAGCGCTGATACGAGCGCAATTCGTCCACGCGCGAACGGGCGATGTCCACGGTGTTGCGCCGGCGATCGAACTCCGCTTCGCTGATGAAGCCTTGCTTGAGCAAGGTGCGATAACGCTCGAGATCGTCGGTCTGTTGCGCCAGCTCGGTCTGGGCCGCCGCGATCTGCGCGCCCACGGCCTGGCTTTGCAGGTTCAGATCCTGAGGATCGAGGCGCGCGAGCACATCGCCGCGTTTGACGGTCTGCCCGACTTGCGCGCTGCGCTCGATGATCTTGCCGCCGACGCGAAACGCGAGCGTGGTTTCGAGGCGCGCGCGCACCTCGCCCGACCAATTGACGCGGCCGGCCTGGCCTTGCGCGGCCACGCGCACCGCATGCACCGGCACCACGGTTTCGGGCTTGGGCGCTTCCGGGCCGCAACCGGCGAGCATGCCGAGCACGGCGCAGGTGATCAGGCCCGCGCGCCAGCGCGTGCGCGCACCCGGTCGGGTGGGGCCGGATCGGTCGGG
>CAYUYC010000079.1:0-12987 GCA_964448945.1 uncultured Burkholderiaceae bacterium | reverse complement strand
GACCACCATCCCGCTGATCGACCAGACCGCGGGCGCCTTGTTGCTGCTCGACCATCAGACCGCCAACGCCGCGCTCGAATTCGGACGCGCCGCGATCATGCGCTTCCAGCAGCCTGGCTATGCGGCGGATCAGCGCGAGTTCGAACGCGTGGCGCAATCGTTCGGCGCATTGGGCTTCTTCGTCGATGCCTTGCGTCAGCCCGACAGCGCAGCACGCCCGGTCCTGGAATTCGATGCCCATGAAGGCGCTTTTGTCGCACGCCTGACCGGCGATTCGTCCGGTACCGACGTCACCGCGACGGTGCCCGAACTCGTGCGCACGATTTCGCGCACCGCGCCGCGTGCCACGCAACCGAGCGTGCGCGCGACCCAGCCGCGTGCCGAAGGCGATCTGCCGACCCTCGATCTGCCGCTCGACGACGACCATGTGCGCACCCAAGTCGTGGATTTCGCCGAAGAGGCGCGACGCTCGGCGCCGGTGCCCGACGACGACGTTCCGCTGCTCATGCCCGAGATCGAATTCGACATGGGCGACGCGGTGGCCTTCGATCATCTCGACATCACCAGCGTCGAACGCGAAACCCAGGAACGCGCGGGCAACGTCCTGGCCATTTTCGAAGAACTGCGCGCGCAACCCGACGATGAATCGGTGCGTGGCCGCTTGCGCGACGAACTGACCGAGTTGCGCCAGGGCGCCGAACTTCTCGACGATCCCAAGCTGGTCGGTGCCGCACGCAGTGCGCTATCGATGTTGTCCGGCGCACTGGATGCGGGCGGTCTCGCGGCACTCGCCACGACGATCGCCGAGTTCCGCCAGGACAAGCCGGCCAAGGACGCGCCGGCGCCCGATGCTTCGACCTTGGCGCTGGCAGCCTCCGACGACGCGGTCATCGATGCCGAACTGCTCTCGATCTTCCTCGGCGAGGCGCGCGAAGTGTTCGAGACCATCGACGCCGCGCGCGAGAAATCGATGGCCAGCCCGTCGAACCAGGAGCACCTCACCACCTTGCGGCGCGCCTTTCATACGCTCAAGGGCTCCAGCCGCATGGTCGGCCTGCGCGTATTCGGCGAAGCGGCCTGGGCGGTCGAACAGGTCTTCAATCTGTGGCTGTCCGAGGAGCGCGCGGGCACGCCGGCATTGTTCGCGCTCGCCGGCAATGCGCGCGAACAAATGGCCGAATGGGTCGAGCGCATCGAGGCGGGTGAACATCGCGCAGTACGTCCCGAAGCCTTGATTGCTGCGGCCGAACGGGTCAAGGCGGGCGAAGATTTTTTTTTAGGCGCTGAGGCTGGGGGAGACGCACTCCCTGTCTCAGCGACGACCGCACCCGAACCCATCGAAGCGGCGACGGCCGAAGAAGATCTCGAACAGGCGGCGATCGTCGAAGCGACGCTCGCGCGCGATGCCGAAGAAGCCATTGCCGACGATACGGCAGTGCTTCAAGAAGACCTGGCGCCCGAGATCCCCTCCTTGAACCACACGGTGATCGATGTTCCCACGATCACCATCGACGATGTCGTGATCGACACCGGCGCTTCGCAGTCCGTGATGGACGACGTCAAGCGCATCGGCGATTTCACGATCTCGGCGCAGTTGTACGACATCTATCTGGCCGAAGCCGACGAACGTCTGCGCGCGCTGGCGCAGGAATTCGCGGCCTGGCGTCACGAGCCGGCCCGGGTCGTGACCGAGCGTGCCGTGCGCTCCGCACATTCGTTGTCCGGATCCTCGGCGACCGCCGGCGTCGGCCCGGTGCACGACGTGGCGAACTTCCTCGAACATGTGCTGGTGGCGGTCGAGCGCGCGCCGGTCGAGGTGCTGCCCGAAGAATTCGACAAGCTCGACGGCGTGCTCGAACGCCTGCGCGCGATGCTGCATCAGTTTGCCGCCGGCATCTTCCCCTTGGTCGAGCCCGGTGTCATGGCCGCAATCGACGAGTTGCGCGTGGCCTGGCAGATGCGCCAGCAGACGCCGCTGCAACTGGTCGCCGTGCCGGGGACGGCCGACACGGTGGTCGAGATTCCGCGCATCGACGCCGCAAACGTCGACGAAGTGCGGATCGACGCGCCGACGATCGAGTTTCCGGCCGAGATCGATGACGAACTCACGATCGACTTGCCCGCCATGGATCGCGGCGCAGAAACGCCCGCCAGCGAATCGATACCGCCGATCGATGCGGTCGCCGCTGACACCGTTGCGGCCGACGACGCACCGGAGATCGCGCTCGACACCGAAGAAATCGTTGCGGCCGAAGCCCCGGCGCTCGACCTCGCGACGGACGACGCAGCGGTGGCCGAAGACGCTTCGACGGACGAATTCAGCGAAGCCGAGCTGGCGATCGAACCGACCGCGCCGGTGATCGAAGCCGAGGTGCTCGCGGCTGTGGCGACGCCCACCGCGATCGAGGAAGAAGAAGCCTCGGCCTTGCGTGACGAGATCGATCCCGAACTGTTCGAGATCTTCACCGCCGAAGCCAATGATTATCTGCCGCGCATCGGCGCGAATCTGCGCGCGCTGATTGCCGAGCCCACCAACGAATCGGCGCTGGCCGATCTGATGCGCGAGCTGCACACCGTCAAGGGCAGTGCGCGCATGGCCGGCGCGATGCGTTTGGGCGCGCGCTTGCACGACATGGAAACGCGTGCCGAGATCGCGCACGAACAACCGAGTGCGGCGCTGTACGAAGCCTTGCTGTCGAAGTTCGACGATGCGGTCGCCTTGTTCGACGGCTTGCAGCAAGGCGGCGCACAAGCCTCCGCGCCGATCGCCCAGGCGCCCGCTGCCGAACTGTCGACGCCGACTATCGAGACGCGGGTTGGTACGCCGGCGGCCGCCCCGGTTTCCGATCCGACCGCGACCGTGCCCGCTTTGCGTCCGACCCGTGTGGCGCAAGCGGTATCGAGTCTGGGCAAAGGCGCGATCTCGATCGCGCCCGAAGGTCGCGCATCGACCCTGGCCGAGCGCCAGCGCGCCAAATCCGGCGCCTTGGTCCGCGTGAAGTCCGAAGTGCTGGATCGCCTCGTCAATCAGGCCGGTGAAGTCGCCATCGCGCGTTCGCGCCTCGAGAACGACATCGGCGGTGTGCGCGGGTCGCTCGGCGAATTGACCGAAAACGTCGGCCGCTTGCGCATGCAATTGCGCGAAATCGAAATCGCGGCCGAAGCGCAAATGCAAAGCCGCCTCGAAGCGCAGCGGCAACACGCCGAGGAATTCGATCCGCTCGAGTTCGACCGCTATACGCGCTTGCAGGAACTCACCCGCATGATGGCCGAGTCGGTGAACGACGTGGCCATGGTGCAGCAAAACATCGTGCGCAGCCTGGAAGGCGCCGGCAAGGATTTGACCAGCCAGGCGCGCCTGACGCGCGACCTGCAACAGGACTTGATGCGGGTGCGGATGGTGCCCGTCGACTCGGTGTCCGACCGCTTGTATCGCGTGGTCCGCCAGGCTGCCAAGGAAACCGGCAAGCGTGTGGCGCTCGGGATCGTCGGCGGCAATGTCGAGCTCGATCGCGGCGTGCTCGAACGCATGGTCGCGCCCTTCGAGCACGTGCTGCGCAACGCTGTCGTGCACGGCATCGAGCCCAAGGCGACGCGCGCGGCCAACGGCAAGGCCGAAGGCGGCAACATCACGCTGAGCGTGCGCTACGAAGGCAATGAAGTCCTGATCGAGTTCGTCGACGATGGTGCGGGGCTCGACCTCGCGCGCATCCGCGAGCGTGCGGCTGCGCACGGATTGCTCCCGGCGCCCGACGCCGCGTCGGATGCCGAGGCCGCCGCGCTGATCTTCGAGCCCGGCTTCTCGACCGCCAGCGAAATCACCGAACTCGCCGGCCGCGGCGTCGGCATGGACGTCGTGCGTTCCGAGGCCGGCGCCCTGGGCGGTCGCGTCGAGGTCGAGACCGCGGCAGGGCGGGGCACGCGCTTTGCGATCCGGCTGCCCTTGACGCTCGCCGTCACGCAGGTGGTGCTGGTCCGCGCGGGCGGACGCATCTTCGCGCTGCCCTCGGTGCTGATCGAACAGGTTCAGCAATTGCGTCCGGCGCCGCTGGCCAATGCCTACAACGACGGCTCATTGAGCGTGCTCGGCGAGCGGGTCGAATTCGTCTATCTGCCGTTCCTGCTCGGCGATCATGTCAGCGTGCCGGTCGCGCAGCGCTATTCCCCGGTCGTGGCGGTGCGTTCGGGCGGACGCCGGGTCGCGCTGCACGTCGACGAGGTGATCGGCAATCAGGAAGTCGTGGTCAAGAACATCGGGCCGCAACTTGCGCGCATGATCGGCATCGCCGGCGCGACGGTGCTCGGCTCGGGCGACATCGTGTTGATTCTCGACCCGGTGCAACTGGTGGGCCGCGTGCAACTGCAGCGCACCGTGCCGGCGCTGTCGAGTACTGGCGCAGTCGGCGAGATCATCGAAGGGGCGCGTCCGCCGCGCACCGACGTGGGCGGCATGTCGCATGCGCCGGTGGTCATGGTGGTCGACGATTCGGTCACGGTGCGCCGCGTGACGCAGCGTCTGCTGGTGCGCGAGGGCTATCAGGTCGTGCTCGCCAAGGACGGCGTGGACGCGCTCGAACAGATCCAGGACTTCGCGCCCGACATCATGCTGGTCGACATCGAAATGCCGCGTATGGACGGTTTCGATCTGACCCGCAACGTGCGCAGCGATCCGCGCTTCAAGAATGTGCCGATCGTGATGATCACTTCGCGTACCGCCGACAAGCATCGCAACATGGCGATGGCGCTGGGCGTGAACGTCTATCTCGGCAAGCCCTATCAAGAAGACGAGCTGCTGGCGACCATCACCCGCTTCGTGGGCGATCGCGAGCGCAATCTCACCGCGAGTTGATCTCGGGCCGCGGCCGGACGCATGCGCCGGCCGCGCGTCACAGCGCGCCGGCGTAGCCGTTCTGGCGCCAGGCTTCGAAGACCACCACCGCCACCGCATTCGAGAGATTCAGGCTGCGGTTGTCCGGCCGCATCGGCAGGCGCAAACGGTGATCGGCATCGAAGCGCTCGCGCAATTCGGGATCGAGGCCGCGGGTCTCGCATCCGAACACGAAGACATCCCCGGGCAAGAACTGCACTTGCGCCACCAGGCGCGAACCGCGCGTGGTCATGGCGAACATCCGGTTCGGATCGGGCTGCATCGCGTCGAGATAGGCCTGCCAGTTCGCATGCACCCGCATGCTCGCGTACTCGTGATAGTCGAGTCCCGCGCGGCGCAATTGCTTGTCGTCGATGCGAAAGCCCAAGGGCTCGATCAAATGCAGTTGCGCTCCGGTGTTGGCGCATAGCCGGATGGCATTGCCGGTGTTCGGCGGGATTTCCGGGTTGACGAGGACGACGTGAAACATGGTGCTCCTACGGAGTGCGCAACACGGCCAGCGCGATCACCAACTGCGCGCCCGCAGCCTTGAGGGCATGCGCCGCGGCCTGCATGGTGGCGCCGGTGGTCATGACATCATCGACCAGGCCGATCGCCTGTCCATCGACCCGGCGCGTCGCGGCAAAGGCGCCTTGCATCATGCGCGCACGCGCTTCGCGGTCGAGTTGCGCCGCGGGGTCGGTATGGCGGATGCGCGCGAGGGTGGCGGTATCCATCGACAACCCGGTCGCGTGGGCGACGGACTGCGCGATCAGGGCCGATTGGTTGTAGCCGCGCTCGGCGAGTCGCGCCGGACTGAGCGGCACCGGGACGAGAACGTTCAGGCGCGGCAGATCGGCGCGCGCGAATGCATCGGCCAGCAACAGGCCCAGCGTGGTCGCGTGATCGGCGCGGTGCGCAAACTTCAGCGCGAGTTCGATGTGGTCGAGCGGCGGTCCGTAATCCGCTGCGCAGAGGGTGCGGTCGTACGCCCGCGGCTCGTGCAAACAGGCAGCGCAATGCTGCGTTTCGGCCAGAGGGGCGGTCGCGATCGGCAACGCACAACACGCGCAACGCCAACGGGTGCGTTCGCTGTGTTCAATCGCGTGCCGACAGGCTGCGCAAGGATTGCCGCCGGGCGCCGCGCAAATGCCGCATTGGACGCCGAGCACCGCATCGAGGAGCCGCCCGGTGCGCGTGCGCAAACGGGCGCCTTGCGGCATCGGATCGGTCGAGGAAAGCGGCATCTTGGCGTCGGGAAAAAGGTGCGCGTCTTGAGGAGCACGACGCGGTGCCCGGATCGAGTGCCGACCGAGCGCCGGGCGCTATGGCACCATGATAAGCACTCGCGAGACACACCCACGATGACCTCGGCACGCACCACCCATCTGCAAGCGATCCAACGCCAATTCGATCGGCGCGTGGAGCGGTTTGCCGCGCACGACTTTCTCTTTCGCGAGGCGCAGTCGCGCATGTTCGAGCGGCTCGATCTGATCCGCGCAGCGCCCGCGAGCCTGCTCGATCTCGGCTGCGGGCAAGGGCGCGGTCTCGTGGCCTTGGGGCAGCGCTATCCGCAAGCGCGCATCGCCGGGGTCGACCTCTCTGCGCGCGCGCTCGCCGCCGCGCGCGCCCATTGGCGCGGCCCGGATTCCGCGTGGTGGCGGTCCTTGTTCGTCGCGCGCAAGCGCGAGATCGATCTGGTGCAAGCGTCGTACTCCGCGCTGCCTTGGCGCGACGCGAGCTTCGACATGCTGTATTCGAACCTCGCCTTGCATTTCGCGGCCGACATTCCGGCCACGCTGATCGAATGGGCGCGCGTGTGTCGCACCGACGGGCTGTTGATGTTCTCGTGTTTCGGGCCGGATACGCTCAAGGAATTGCGCGCCGCGATGGCGCAGGTGACGCCCGCGCCCGCGGTGATCCCGTTCGTCGACATGCATGACCTGGGCGACATGCTGCTCGCCGCGGGATTCGCCGATCCCGTCGTCGACATGGAATATCTGACCTTGACCTACCGCGATGTCGACACGCTGCTCGCCGAGCTGCGTGCGGTCACCGGCAATCCGCTGCAAGCGCGTGCGCACGGCCTCACCGGGCGCAATCGCTTGGCGCGGGTACGCGCCGCACTCGAAGCGCAGCGCGCCAGCGACGGTCTGCTGCACATCACGATCGAATTGGTCAACGGACACGGCTGGCGCGCTGCCGCACGCCAGCGCGTCGAACGCCATGTCGACGGTTCGTCGATCACGCATGTTCCGGCCGATCGCATCGGGCGTCAGCGCAAAGACTGACCGGCACCCGGAGCGACATGCCTTGAATTGCCGCATTGCGGCAATCGTATATCCGGGTTCTCCGCCTTGATGCAGATCAAGCGCGCTGCCTATAATCGGCGCGCGCATTGGTTCAGATTTGATTCAGATCACATTTGCTAGGTGACGCAGTCTCTGGGCAATGCGCACGGCGCCGACGGGAAGACTCGCGGGGCCGGATAAAACCAACGCGGCGCATTCCAACGGGCCCAGACGATGAAACGCCTACTCCTCGCCCCCGCATTGCTCGGCTGCGCCGCGTCCGCGCGCGCCGACGGTATCCAAAGCACGTACAACCTGGCGCCGCCCGTCACCCGGATCGCGCAAGACATCTACGATTTGCACACCTATGTGATGGTGGTGTGCGTGCTGATCTTTCTGTTCGTGTTTGCGTGGATGGCGATCGCGATCGTCAAGCATCGCAAATCGCGCGGGCATCCACCGGCGCAATTCCACGAAAGCACGACGGTCGAGATCGTCTGGACCATCATCCCGTTCGTGATCGTCGTGGCCCTCGCGGTGCCGGCCACCAAGACCGTGGTGGCGATGAAGGACACCAGCAACGCCGAGCTCACGATCAAGGCCACCGGCACCCAATGGAAATGGGGCTACGACTACCTCAAGGGCGAGGGCGAGGGCATCGCGTTCTATTCGATGCTCGCGACGCCTTCGGCGCAGATCGGCGGGCCGGGCACACCGCCGACCGAAGCCCGCGGCGCGAACTATCTGATCGAGGTCGATCAGCCGCTCGTGGTGCCGGTCAATACCAAGGTCCGCGTGATCACCACCGCTACCGACGTGATCCACGCCTGGATGGTGCCGGCCTTCGGCGTCAAGCAAGACGCGATCCCCGGCTTCGTGCGCGACACCTGGTTCAAGGCCGAGAAGGTGGGCACCTATCGCGGCCAATGCGCCGAGTTGTGCGGCAAGGATCACGCTTTCATGCCCATCGTGGTCGAGGTGAAGTCCAAAGAGGATTACAGCGCCTGGGTGGCCGCCAAGCACAAGGAGATGGCGGCCAAGCTCGATGACCCGAACAAGGTCTGGACCCTGGCCGATCTTTCCGCGCGCGGCGAGCAGGTGTTCAAGGACAACTGCGTGGCCTGTCATCAGGTCGATGGGCGCGGCATCCCCGGCACCTTCCCGGCACTCGACGGCTCGAAGATCGTGCTCGGGCCATCCGAGGAACAGATCCGCACCGTGCTCAACGGCGTCGTGCGCGACGGGCGCCAGACGCCCATGGTGTCGTGGCGGAAGTTGTCCGACGTCGAACTGGCCGCGGTGATCACCTACACCAAGAACGCCTGGAGCAATCGCGTCGGCCGCGAAGTGCAGCCGCGCGATGTGGCGGCCTTGCGCGCGCAGAAATGAACGCGCGGAAATGAACGCGCCGCCCGCACGCGCATGACGCACTTTTGCTCGAACGAATAGCAGCCACTGGAGGCCACGATGAGCGCAGTCCTACCGGGTCAGGGCATCGGCCACGCGCACGATCACGACGAGCATGCGCACGAACACCCGCACGGATGGCGGCGCTGGCTGTTCGCGACGAACCACAAAGACATCGGGACGATGTACCTGATCTTCTCGTTCGTCATGCTGCTCGAAGGCGGCACGCTCGCGCTGTTGTTGCGCTCGGAGCTGTTCCAGCCCGGGCTGCAGATGATGAACCCCGAGTTCTTCAATCAGCTCACCACCATGCACGGCCTGGTGATGGTGTTCGGCGCGATCATGCCGGCCTTCGTCGGGTTCGCGAACTGGATGATCCCGATGCAGATCGGCGCGGCCGACATGGCCTTCGCGCGCATGAACAACTTCAGCTTCTGGCTCGTGGTGCCGGCGGCGATCTTGCTCACCGCATCGTTCTTCGTTCCCGGCGGCGCCACCGCGGCCGGCTGGACGCTCTACGCGCCCTTGTCGGTGCAAATGGGCGTGGGCATGGACATGGCGATCTTCGCGGTCCACATCCTCGGCGCGAGTTCGATCATGGGCTCGATCAACATCATCACCACCATCCTGAACATGCGCGCGCCGGGCATGACGCTGATGAAGATGCCGATGTTCGTCTGGACCTGGCTCATCACCGCCTACCTGCTCATCGCCGTGATGCCGGTGCTTGCCGGTGCGATCACCATGGTGCTGACCGACCGCCATTTCGGCACCAGCTTCTTCAATGCGGCGGGCGGCGGCGACCCGGTGATGTACCAGCACATCTTCTGGTTCTTCGGCCATCCCGAGGTCTACATCATGATCCTGCCCGCGTTCGGGATCATTTCGCATGTGATCCCCGCGTTCGCGCGCAAGCCCTTGTTCGGCTACAGCTCGATGGTCTATGCGACCGCCTCGATCGCGATCCTGTCCTTCATCGTCTGGGCCCACCACATGTTCACCACCGGCATGCCGGTGACGGGCCAGCTCTTCTTCATGTACGCCACGGCGCTGATTGCGGTGCCCACCGGCGTCAAGGTGTTCAACTGGCTCGCCACGCTCTGGAAAGGCGCGCTCACCTTCGAAACCCCGATGCTGTTCGCGCTCGGCTTCATCTTCGTGTTCACCATGGGCGGCCTGACCGGCGTCATCTGCTCGGTCGCGCCGATCGACATCCAATTGCAGGACACCTATTACGTCGTCGCGCACTTCCATTACGTGCTCGTCGCCGGATCGTTGTTCGCGCTGTTCGCGGGCACCTACTTCTGGCTGCCCAAATGGTGCGGGCGCATGTACGACGAGAAGCTCGGTCAATGGCATTTCTGGCTCTCGCTGATCTTCTTCAACGTCACCTTCTTCCCGATGCACTTCCTCGGACTCGCGGGCATGCCCCGGCGCTACGCCGACTACGCCACGCAATTCACCGACTTCCATCAGGTCGCGACCATCGGCGCCTTCGGCTTCGGCCTGTCGCAATTGATCTTCCTGTGGGTCGTGGTCAAGGCCTGGGCGCTCGGGCGCGGCGAACCGGCATCGGCCCAGACCTGGGAAGGCGCGACCGGCCTCGAATGGACCTTGCCTTCGCCGGCGCCGTACCACAGCTTCGAAACCCCGCCGGAAGTGAAATGAGCCACTCATGAAGCCCGCGACCGATTCCGCCGACCGCGCCCGCGCCGATCTGCGCGAGCTGCAACAGCGCCGCAACGCGCTGCGCACCGGCCTGATCCTGGCCTCGGTCGCGGTCGCGTTCTTCATCGGCGTGATCCTCAAACGCGTCCTGTTCGGCGGCTGAGATGAGCACGCCCAAGCACGCCGACAACCGCACGATGCTGCGCAAGCTGCTCGTGATGAGCGTCGTGATGTTCGCCTTCGGTTTTGCGCTGGTGCCGTTCTACGAGCGCATCTGCGAGATCACCGGCATCAATTTCCTCACCGGGCGCGATGCCGAGGCCGAGCGCTTTGCCAAGAACACTCAGGTCGATACCGCGCGCGTGGTCACGGTCGAGTTCGACGCCAACAGCCGCGGGCCCTGGACCTTCAAGCCGGTGCGCAATGCGCTCGACGTGCATCCGGGCGAACTGGTCAGCATCGAATACGACATCACCAACAACGCCGAGCACGACATGGCCGGGCAATCGATCCCGAGCTATGCGCCGGCGCAGGCGGCGCGCTATTTCCGCAAGCTCGAATGTTTTTGCTTTCAGCAGCAGGCGCTGCCCGCACAACGCACACGCCGCTTTCCGGTGGTGTTCGTGGTCGATCCCGAACTCCCGCGCGACATCCGCACCATCACGTTGTCGTACACCTTCTTCGAAATCCCGGGCGCACGTGCCGATGCCGCGCGCACCGCGACCAATTGAGCGTCATGCCTCGCGCCATGTCCGAACCCAGCGCCCCCGTCGACAAGCCGCGTGCCACCTTCGCGCAAACCGTGAAGGCGGTCGCGTGGTCGTTCTTCGGCGTGCGGCGCGGACGCGATCACGACGCCGACATGGCGCGCCTCAACCCGGTGGCCGTCATCGTCACCGGCGTGGCGGCCGCCGCGCTGTTCGTCGTCGCATTGCTGCTGATCGTGCGCATGGTGGTCAACCCATGAGCACGCACATCCCAGGCCGTCCTTCGGAGACTCGACCATGAGCGCACTGACGCAACACGCCAAAGCGCCGTACTACTTCATCCCCGCGCCGTCGCGCTGGCCCGCGGTCGGTTCGATCGCCATGCTGCTCGTGATCACCGGCGCATCGCTCACCGTCAACGCCTATCGGCCGGGGCCCTGGCTGCTCGCACTCGGCTTGCTCGTGCTCGCCTACATGATGTTCGGCTGGTTCGGCCAGGTGATCGGCGAATCGGAATCGGGCGCCTACAACCAGCGCGTCGACCTCTCGTTCCGATGGAGCATGAGCTGGTTCATCTTTTCGGAGGTGATGTTCTTCGCGGCCTTCTTCGGTGCCTTGTTCTATGCCCGCACCTTCACCACGCCGTGGCTCGCGGGGCTCGATTCGCGCTCGGTGCTGTGGCCCGACTTCACCGGCGCATGGCCGCATGCGGGGCCGGCGGGCACGGTCGCGCCGTTTCAGGTGATGTCGCCGTTCTGGATTCCGACCATCAACACCGCCTTGCTGCTGACCTCGGGCGTGACCATCACCTGGGCCCACCATGCATTGCGTGCCGGGCATCGTGCGCAACTCATCCTCGGCTTGTTCCTCACCGTGGTCCTGGGCGCAACCTTCCTCGGCTTTCAAGTCTACGAATACGCGCATGCGTATTCCGAACTCAACCTCAAGCTCACCTCGGGCATTTACGGCTCGACCTTCTTCATGCTCACCGGCTTTCACGGCTTTCACGTGACGGTCGGCGCGATCATGCTGACGGTGATCCTGTTGCGCGCGATCCGCGGGCATTTCACGCCCGACCACCATTTCGCGTTCGAAGGCGTGGCCTGGTATTGGCACTTCGTCGATGTGGTCTGGCTCGGGCTGTACATCACGGTGTACTGGCTATGAGCGGCGCGCGCATTTCGACATCGCGACCCTTTGGGGGACAATGCGCGCCGTCAGTACCGCAGCCCGGTGCTTTCGATCCAGCCGAAGTGGTGGGCGATCAGCAGCAAGCAAAACAGCAGGACCGACAGGCCGATGCGCAGCGTGAGCGCGCGCACCATCCGATCGGATCCGCTCTTGTCCTTCATCAGGAAGAACAGCGCAGAGAACAAGCTGCCGACGATGAGGACGAGGATCGCAACGACGAAGATCTTCATGGAACGAGCGCCCTGGGTGTGCGGCCGATGCTAGCACGCAGACTCGCCAGGACTCTCGATGATTCGCCCCAAACTCCTTCCCTCGATCGGCGCCTTTGCGCTCGCGGCACTCACCTTTGCGCTGGGCCATTGGCAGGCCGGCCGCGCCGACTACAAAGAAACCTTGCATGCGCAGGCCCAGGCCGGTGCCAATGCGCCGGCGCTGACCATCGGCACGCAAGTCGTCGAGCCGCGCGACGTCGAGCAGCGCCGGGTGTCGGTCACTGGCGTGTTCGTGCCCGAGGCCACGATCTATCTCGACAACCGGTTGCACAACGGCGCACCGGGCTTTCATGTGCTCACGCCGGTCAAGATCGACGGCGGCTTGGCGGTGGTGGTCAATCGCGGCTGGATGCCGGTCAACCCGCAATCGCGCGAGACCATCGTGCCGCCCGCGACGCCCACCGGCACGGTGCAGATCGAAGGCATCGCCATGCCGCAGGTGACGGGCTATGTCGCGCTGCGCGGGGCGGCCGCGGGCAAGCTCGGCGGCATCTGGCCCAACTTCTCGTTCGATGCGTATGCCACCACCAGCGGTCTGCAACTGCAGCCGATCGTGGTGCAGCAGACCAGCGCCGTTGCCGACG
>CAYUYC010000078.1:0-13015 GCA_964448945.1 uncultured Burkholderiaceae bacterium | reverse complement strand
CATCTTCGCAACGCCTTTGCACGCCGGATGTTTGACCAATGCAGGCGAAACGCTTTGATGGGCGTTGACGATCTCGAGCACCTTGAAAAGATTGATCGCGAACAGCGTATCGGGCGCCCCGGCGAGGCGAAACAGCAGGGCTTGGATGTTTTCGTTGGACATGGAAATCGCTCCAGGACGGATTTCCATCATTTCGACACGTCTGCGCCGAACTTGATGCCCCAAGATGTACGGGTTCTTCCCCTCAACTCCTTTCTTCTATCGCGCAACCAGGACATCCGATCCTCCACGGCGGCTTACACTTGCCGGCGCTCTCACGCACCTTTGCCCATTCCTCGTCATGAACCAGCTCGACCAACTGCGCCAGTACACCACGGTGGTCGCCGATACCGGCGACTTCAACCTGCTTGCCCAATACCGGCCGCGCGACGCGACGACCAACCCGTCCTTGGTCCTCAAAGCCGCCCAAAAGCCCGAATACCGCGCCCTCGTCGACCGCACGCTGCAGGCAACCCGCGGCGCGCCGATGCAGACCGTGCTCGATCGTCTGGTGGTCGCCTTCGGTCTCGAAATCCTGAAGGTCATCCCCGGGCGCGTTTCGACCGAAGTCGATGCTCGCCTGTCCTTCGATACCGCGGCAACCATCGCCAAGGCGCAAGAACTCATCGATCTGTACGCAGCGGCCGGTGTCGGGCGCGACCGGGTGCTGATCAAGATCGCCTCGACCTGGGAAGGCATCCAAGCCGCGCGCGTGCTCGAACAGGAAGGCATCCGCTGCAACCTGACCCTGCTGTTCTCGCTGATCCAGGCCGTCGCTTGCGCCGACGCGGGTGTGCAGCTCATCTCGCCCTTCGTCGGGCGCATCACCGATTGGTTCAAGAAGCGCGACGGCGTCGATTTCACGCCCGAAACCGACCCCGGCGTGGCATCGGTGCGGAGCATCTACGCCTACTTCAAGGCGCACGACATCGGCACGGAAATCATGGGAGCGAGCTTTCGATCGACCGGGCAGATCCTGGCACTGGCCGGCTGCGACCTATTGACCATCAGCCCCGATCTGCTCGAGCGACTACGCGCCACCGAGGCTGCGGTCGAGCGCCGATTGATCCCGACGCGAGAAGCCTCCATCGCGCGCATCGACGCCAACGAAGCCGCATTCCGTTGGCAGCTCAATGAAGACGCCATGGCCACCGAAAAGCTCGCCGAAGGCATCCGCACCTTTGCGGCCGATGCCGTCCGGCTGGAAGCGTGGATAGACGAGTTGCGCCGCGCCGCCTAGCACGGCCGCGCCGTCAGGCGGCGTAACCGTCGGGATTGCCTTGCTGCCAGCGCCAGCCATCGGCACACATCGCGTCGATGTCGAGTTCGGCACGCCAACCCAGCACCGCAGCGGCGAGTGACGCGTCGGCCCACGACGAAGCCACATCGCCGGGCCGGCGCGGTGCGACGCGATAGGCCACCTTGCGGCCGCTCGCGCGCTCGAACGCGCGGACCAGCTCGATCACGCTGGTGCCGCGACCGGTACCGAGATTCGGCGTGACGTAGCCGGCATGCCCGAGCGCGTAATCGATGGCACGCACATGCCCGCGCGCCAGATCGACCACGTGGATGTAATCGCGCACGCCGGTGCCATCGACCGTATCCCAATCGTCCCCGAACACCGCCAGCTCGGCGCGCTTGCCGACCGCCACCTGGGTGATGAACGGAAAGAGATTGTTCGGGATGCCATTGGGCGCTTCGCCGATCAGGCCGCTCGGATGCGCGCCGATCGGATTGAAATAACGCAGGCTGACCGCGCAAAAGCTTGGATCCGCCGCGCACAGGTCGGACAAGATGTACTCGACCATCACCTTGCTCTGCCCGTACGGGTTGACCGCGCCGATCGGGTGCGACTCGGTCAAGGGCAGATATTGCGGCGTGCCGTACACCGTGGCCGACGAACTGAAGACGATGCGCTTGACCTCGGCGCGCTGCATGGCGGCCAACAGGGTGAGCGTGCCGCTGACATTGTTGTCGTAATAGCGCAGCGGTTGCGCGACCGATTCGCCCACCGCCTTGAGCGCGGCGAAATGCACGACTGCCTGCACCTGATGTTCACGCAACAAGCGCTCGACCAAGGCCCCGTCGCGGATATCGCCTTCCACGAACGGCACCGTCCGCCCGACGATGCGCTCGACCCGGCGCAAGGCCTCCCGGCTGCCGTTCGACAGATTGTCCAGACACAGCACCTCGTGTCCGGCCGAGATCAATTCGATGATGGTGTGCGAACCGATATAGCCCGCGCCTCCGGTGACGAGAATCATGCATGCACTCCAGATGTGTGGGCGGCGCGCCGCCCGACCTGCTTATAGCTTGAGGATGGTCTTGACCTGCGCCCACTGCCTGCGACTGACGGGCAAGGTCTCTTCAACGCCGCGCAGCACGATATGCCATCCATGCTCGCCGCCATCGGCATCATCGCCCTCCGCCGCCGCGCCCTTGACCGAACCCGCGATCGCATCGCGCGCCACCAATGCGTTGCGATGGATGCGCAAGAACAATTCGCCGAATTCGCTCTCGAGCGCCGACAAGGATTCTTCGGTCAGATACTCGCGCTCGCGGGTGCGGATGGTCGTGTACTTCATTTCGGCGCGGAAGTACACGATATCCATCACAGGCACGAGAAACAGCTTGCCGCGCTCGGAAACGCTGATGTGCCGACGGGCCAAGCCCGCCATCCGCGCCGCGCGCCCGAGGGTTTCGGCCAATGCGCTACCGTCGCTGCCCTTGGCCGCATTGCGCTCGTCGATGCGCCGCCGCGCGCGATCGAGCGCATCGAACAAGCGCGTCGCGCGCACCGGCTTGACCAGATAGTCGATCGCCTGCACTTCGAACGCCTGCAAAGCGAATTCATCGAATGCGGTGGAGAAGATCACGACCGGCGGGTGGGGTTTGATGAGCGCGGCGTGGCGCGCGACCTCGATGCCGTTCATGCCCGGCATCTGCACATCGAGCAACACCACGTCGGGCGCCAAGGACTCGATCTGGCGCAACGCATCCTTGCCGTTGCCGCTTTCGCCGACCACCGTGGTGGCGATCTGGCCGCGCAAGTCGTCGAGCAGCGCATTCAAGCGCGTGCGCGCAAGCGGTTCATCGTCGACGATCAACACCGACAGCGGACGGGCCCTTTCCACGACTTCTCCTGTTGCGCCGATCGCTGCGCTGGCGCAGTTCACGCGGCGGAAGATGATTCCTGTTTGGCGTCGACCGGCAGCGTGATCGACACCCGGTAGCGCTTGCCGTCACCGGCCGCCTTCACCGATGCCTCAAGGTCGTACAGCACCGCCAATCGCTCGCGGATGTTCTGCAACGCAAGTTGATTGCCGGGCGCCACGCCATCGGGCACGTAGGAATTCTCGACCACGATGATCAACTCGCGTGACACGCCGGTGATGCGCACCGCAATCGTCCCCGGTTCGTCGTTGGGCTCGATGCCGTGCCGGATCGCATTTTCCAGCAATGGCTGTAGCAGTAAAGGTGGCACCTTCAACTGTGTGGGCAAGCGCAACAACTGCCACTCCACCCGAAGACGCTCTCCCAGACGCAAACCCTCGATCGCCAGATATTGGCGCGCGAGCTTGATTTCCTCGTCGAGCGTAATGAGCGTGCGAGCGTCCTTCATGATCATGCGAAACAGATCGGACAGATCCTCGAGCACGAGTTCGGCGCGCAGCGGATCGGTGCGCACCAACGCGATCGCCGCGTTCAAACTGTTGAACAGAAAATGCGGCCGGATGCGTGATTGCAGCGCCTGCAGTCGCGCCGCGGCGATCGCCGGCGAATACGCGCGCAAGCGCATGCGGTAGTACTCGAGCACCGCCCACGCAATCGCGCCCGCCACCACCGCCGACGACACAGGCGCCAGCGTGCGCGCCGCCAGGCCCGCTTGCACGCCGGGCACGAAGGCGACCAGCAGTTCGACCCCGGCCGCCACGCAGGCTGTGATCACCATCACTCCGACCGTGCGGATCCAGCCGCGCTCTTGTGCCAGGCGCACACGCAGCAGACACAACAATCCGAGCGATGCCAACGCGGAGATTTCGAAGCTCGGCGCCGCCGCCACAAAGCGCGCCGCGGCATCGGAGAAGGACTGCGCGCCGGCGATCGCCCCGATGAGGGCCACGGCATTGACCGCCCCCATCACCCGCAACACCACCCCGAAGTTGCAGAAATCGGGCAAGGGCATGTCGTCGGGAACGGCAGGCGCGGCGGCCCCGCTTGCCGGGGCGGGCGCGGTACGACGCGAAGCGGGAGGCGGAGCGGAGGTCAACTTGGGGCCCGGCACGCAGACATATAATCGGACGCACTCACCGTACGGCAATGGCCATGCATCGCCCACTGCCGCAAACCCGATCGATTATGACAGACCCCCTATCCAAGAAGAATGAAGCCTGGTCCGGCCGTTTTGCCGAACCCGTGTCGGAAATCGTGAAGCGCTATACCGCCTCGGTCGACTTCGACCGCCGGTTGTGGCGCCATGACATCGAAGGCTCGCTCGCCCATGCCGAAATGCTCGCGCATCAAGGCATCATCGCCGCCGCCGATCTCGACGCCATCCGCCGCGGCATGACGCAGATCGTGAGCGAGATCGAAGGCGGCGCCTTCGTCTGGTCGATCGATCTCGAAGACGTGCATCTCAACATCGAAAAGCGCCTGACCGAACTCGTCGGCGACGCGGGCAAGCGCCTGCATACCGGTCGTTCGCGCAACGACCAGGTCGCGACCGACATCCGGCTGTGGCTGCGCAGCGAAATCGATCGCATCGTCGATCTGCTCGAATCCTTGCAACGCGCCCTGGTGCGCGTGGCCGAAGCACATGCCGACACCATCCTGCCCGGCTTCACGCATTTGCAGGTTGCCCAGCCTGTGACGTTCGGTCATCACCTCTTGGCCTATGTCGAGATGTTCGCGCGCGATGCCGAGCGCATGACCGATGTGCGCCGACGCGTGAATCGGTTGCCGCTGGGTGCCGCCGCACTCGCGGGCACGAGTTTCCCGATCGACCGCGAACGCGTCGCCAAGACGCTCGGCTTCGAAGCGGTCGCGCGCAATTCACTCGATGCCGTCAGCGACCGCGATTTCGCCATCGAATTCACCGCCGCGGCTTCGCTGGTGATGGTGCATGTCTCGCGCCTATCCGAAGAGCTGGTGCTCTGGATGAGTCCGCGCGTGGGCTTCATCGATCTGGCCGATCGCTTTTGTACCGGTAGTTCGATCATGCCGCAGAAGAAGAACCCCGACGTGCCCGAGCTTGCGCGCGGCAAATCGGGCCGGGTGGTCGGCCATCTGATGGGCCTCATCACCCTGATGAAAGGCCAGCCGCTCGCCTACAACAAGGACAACCAGGAAGACAAAGAACCTTTGTTCGACACTGTCGACACGCTCGCCGATACGCTCGCGATCTTCGCCGACATGGCCGCCGGCATCCGCGTCAAACCGGAAGCCATGCGCGCCGCCGCCTTGCAAGGCTATGCGACCGCGACCGATCTGGCCGACTACCTGGTCAAGAAGGGCCTGCCGTTTCGCGACGCGCATGAAGCGGTCGCACTCGCGGTGCGCGCCTGTGTCGAACGCGGCTGCGATCTTTCCGATCTTTCCGTGACGGAGTTGCGCGCCTTCAGCCCCCTGGTCGGCGACGATGTGCGCGCCGTGCTCACGCTCGAAGGTTCGGTCGCCGCGCGCGATCACATCGGCGGCACGGCGCCCGCGCAAGTGCGCGCGCAAGTCGCAGCAGCGAGGAACCGATTGGGTATGCGCTGATCGCCGCGCCCGCGGCATTTGTGGAGACCATTCATGGATCAGCGCATCGGCAAGTACGAGGTTCTCAGACGCATCGGCGAAGGCAGCTCGAGCGTCGTCTGGCTGTGCCGCGACCCGTTCGCCAACCGCAAGGTGGCGGTCAAGGTCGCCAAGCCCGAGGCGCTGCGCGATCCGCGCCATTCGCACATCTACGCCAAGCTGTTTTCGGTCGAGGCGCATCTGGCGGGCAAGCTGCATCACCCGCACGTAGCCGAGATCTATGACGCGGCCGACGAAGGCGACCTCAAGTACACCGTCATCGAATACGTGCCGGACGGCACGCTCGAGCGCTTTTGCCGCCCCGACCGTCTGCTGCCGATCGACAAGATCGTCGAAGTGATGTTCAAGTGCTCGCGCGCGCTCGATTACGCGCACCGCCTGGGCATCACCCATCGCGACATCAAACCCGCCAACATCCTGATCGTGGAAGAAGGCGGCGAGATCCGCGATGTGAAGATCACCGACTTCGGCACCGCGATGAACATCGCGGAAGACACCACCATCGTGGCCGGCATCGGTTCGCCGGCCTATATGTCGCCCGAGCAGATCGCCGAAGGCACGCTCACCCACCAGACCGACATCTATTCGCTGGGCGTGGTGATGTATCAATTGCTCACCGGCCATCTGCCCTTCGAAGCGCCGAACAACGCAGCCATGGTCTACCAGGTGCTGCATACCGAAGCACCGCCGGTGCGCACCCGCCGCCCCGACCTGCCCGAGGCATTGGAGCGCATCGTCTCGCGCGCGATGGCGAAGAACCTCAAGGTGCGTTATGCGTCCTGGGACCAATTCGCCTCCGAACTCGCCGAGGCCGCGCGGGCCAATCCGGATGCCGCGCATTCGCGCGAAGTGGCGGACACCGAGCGTTTCAACCTGCTCAAGAATCTGCGCTTTTTCGAGGGCTTCGATGACGCGCTGTGCTGGGAGGTCGTGCGTTTTGCCGATTGGCTGCGCGCGCCACCCTCACATCTGTTGTTCGCGGAAGGCGAATCCGGCGCGCATTTCTTCATCCTCGCCGAAGGTCAGGTGCGGGTGTCGCGCAAGGGGCGTCTGCTCAATGTGCTCGAAGCCGGCGAATGCGTGGGCGAGATGGGCTTTCTCGGCGAATTCGGCTCCACCGCCAAGGAGGCGGGTGCACATTCGGTGCGCAGTGCCGACGTGAACACGCTGGTGTCGTGCACCTTGATCCGGATCTCGCCGCAAATGCTCGCGCGTGCATCGCAGGCTTGTCAGTTGGCGTTCAATCGCGCCTTCCTCGGCTTGTTGGCCGAGCGCTTGCGCATGGCCAATCAGCGCATTTCGTCGACCTGATTGCGCTACCCTGATCGACGCGTCCGTCAGAGCCCGCCTTCAAGGCTCACAGTGCGCGCCCAATCGGCCGCGGCATCGGCCATCGCAATGATGCGCTGCGCACCACCGACGCCGAATCCATCGCCCAATTCCGCCACGCGGGCAAAGTCGTGCTGTTCGAGCGCGAGCGCGATGTCCAGATAGCGCCGCCAGGGTCCGCGCGCTTCGAGCAAGGCTTGCTGCGCCGGGGCCGCCAATTGCAGGGGTTCGAGCGCTTGCGCCAGCGGCGTCTGAAACAGCGCATCGAGCAAGGAGAACATGCCCACGGTGAACAGACCGTCGTGCGGATCGGTGCCGCGTTCGATGGCAAGCAGTTCGAGCAGGCGTCCACGCGTGAGCGCGATTTCCTGCAGCGCATGCGAGAGTCGGCGCCCTTCGGCGGCGCCGATCAACAGCATCGACAAGAAGCGGTACAACTCATTGCGGCCGAGCAGCACCACCGCCTGCTCGATGGATTCGATCTTGCGGGTCAGACCGAACGCCGCGCTATTGAGATACCGCAGCAAACGATAGGACAGCGCGACGTCGATACGGATCTGTTCGACGATGCGCGCATTGCCCGCATCGAGCACCACATGGTTGAGCAGCCGGCAGATGCGTTGCGTGTGCGGCGCAAGCGGGCGCACATCGCGCGGCTCGCGCGATGAAGCGATCGTGCCGCTGGCCAGACTCACGCCCGAACGCACCGCGAGTTCGAGGTCGTCGATCGACGCGATATCGGTCGCGATCGTCGATACGCCCGGAATGAGCTGCACCCATTGCTGCTTTGCCGCCAGCAATCCATCGATCGCACCGCCGACGTATTGCAGTGAGACGAAATCGGCGCGCGGCCGGCGCGGCACCGCGGCCAGCCAAGCGCCTTGCCAGCCGATGAGCGCGCCCGACATGCGCAAGGCGTCGATGCGTTCGATGGTTCCGGGCATCGGTGCATCGGGTGGGCGCACGCACAACATCATGCGCGGGCCGATCTGTTCGGCCACCTCGGGCCTGATCAGCAGGTCCGACGAGATCACTGCGTAGGCGATGCGGCCGCTTTGGGTCGTCGCGCGCATGGCGCCAAGCAAGGCGACGGCAAAGGTCGTCTCCGCTTCGGCATCGGCGAGATTGATCAACTGCCATTGCGTGGCGTCGTTGAGCCGGAACTCGAAACCGGCGATCTCGCCGCGCCCCGAGATCAATGGCCGACGCGCAACGAACGCCGGCACCGCCGTGGCTTCGGGCGCGTGGGACGCGTCGTCTGAAGCCTCGGTGGCATTGGGTTCTCCGCGAAGTCGTTCGAGCCAGTTGCGCAGCATGCTGCGATGCTACCCAAGATGCCGACGCTCGACCAAAAGAAAAGCCGGGCGCTGCCCGGCTTTTCTTCGCAACGTGCGGTGAATCCGAATCGATTACTTCTTGGCTGGCGCCGCAGCCGCAGCGGTTGCCGGACGGAAATTGTCGAGCGTCGCCTCGGCCACGCGGAACCAGCGCTGATCGTCGAGCAGGAATTTGTTCCACTCGTCGTAGATCTTCTTGAACTGCGGATCTTTGCCCGATTCCTCGGCGTAGATGGTTTGCGCAGCGGCATAGGCGGCACGCATCACATCGGCCGGGTAAGCGCGCAATTGCGCACCCGACTTCACCAGGCGTTGCAACGCGGCGGGGTTCTTGGCGTCGTAATCGGCCGCCATCGTGATATCGGCTTCGTGCGCAGCCGCTTCGAAGGCAGCCTTGTACTCCGCCGGCAGCGCTTCCCAAGCCTTGAGATTCACGAAGAAGTGAATCATGGGGCCCGGCTCCCACCAACCCGGGTAGTAATAGAACTTGGCGATCTTGACCAGGCCGAGCTTCTCGTCGTCATAAGGACCGACCCACTCAGCCGCGTCGATCGTGCCGCGCTCGAGCGATTGATAGATCTCGCCGCCCGGAATCGATTGCGGTACGGCACCCAGCGCCTGGAACACCCGCGCGCCGAAGCCCGGGATGCGCATCTTGAGTCCCTTCACATCGGCGAGGTTCTTGATTTCCTTGCGGAACCAACCGCCCATCTGCACACCGGTGTTGCCGCCGGCAAATGCGACGAATCCGTATTGCTTGTAGAACTCGTTCATGAGCTTGTCGCCGCCGCCGCGATACCACCACGCGTTTTGCTGGCGCAGGTTCAAGCCGAACGGCATCGCAGTGCCGAATGCGAACGCGGGATGCTTGCCGACGTAGTAGTACGAGCAGGTATGGCCGCACTCGACCGTGCCTTGCCCGACCGCATCGGCCACCTGGAACGGCGGCACGATTTCATTGCCCGCGAAGACGCGAATCTGGAATTTGTTGTTGGTGATGGCAGCCACACGTTTGGCGAGCGTCTCGGCCGCGCCATAGATCGTGTCGAGTGACTTGGGAAAGCTCGATGCGATGCGCCACTTGACCTCCGGCGTCTGGGCGCTGGCGATCATGGGCGCGGCGAGCGCACCGGTCGCAGCAGCACCAGCAGCGGTGTTCTTGAGGAATGAACGACGATTGGACATCCGGTCTCTCCTTGAGTCGGTGGGTACTCGATATTGTGGTCTGCCGACGATGCGGCGAGTACACCGCACCGAACGAAGCCAGCGGATTCTCGGATGCCCCCCCCTGATTTCCTATCAGGGTTTCTCACGACGATGCAACGCGTTGTCACGCCCCTGCGAGCGTCATTCCTTCGAGCAGGATCGAGCCAGTCTCTTTCGTGCCGCGCACGATGGTGTCGGCGCCGACGGCCACGATGTTGGCGAACATGTCGCGCAGATTGCCGGCAATGGTGACTTCTTCTACGGCGTGGACGATCTCGCCGTTTTCGACCCAGAACCCACATGCCCCGCGCGAATAATCGCCACTGACGTAATTGACGCCCTGTCCCATCAGTTCGGTCACGAGCAGGCCCGTCCCAAGCGCGCGCAACATGGCTTTGAAATCATCGCCGGCGCGGGTATGCGCCGAACGCAACGCGAGATTGTGCGAACCGCCCGCGTTGCCGGTGGTCTTCATGCCGAGCTTGCGCGCCGAGTACGTCGACAAGAAATAGCCCTCGACCACGCCGGCACGCACCACATCGCGACGCGTCGTCCGCACACCTTCTTCGTCGAACGGCGCGCTACCCAATGCGCCGGGCACATGCGGGTCTTCGACGATGCCGATGTGATCGGCAAACACCTGCTTGCCCAGAGAATCGACCAGGAAGCTCGACTTGCGATACAGCGCGCCCCCCGAAGTCGCCTGCACGAAGGCACCGAGCAGCCCGCAGGCCAATGGCGCTTCGAACAACACCGGACATTTGCGGGTGCTGATCTTGTGCGCGTCCAAACGCGCCAACGCCCGCTCGGCGGCATACCGGCCGATGGCTTCAGGCGGAGCCAATTGCGCCGGGTCGCGCGACGACGAGTACCAATCGTCGCGCTGCATTTGACGCCGCGCCTGCGCGATCGGAGCGCACGAGATGTAATGCCGCGAATACGGATACCCGCCCATGAAACCGCGCGAATTCGCGGCGATGAAATGCGAATGCTGCGCGGAAACGCTCGCCCCTTCGGAATTGCGGATGCGCGGATCGACGGCGAACGCCGCGGCCTCGGCGCGGCGCGCGATCTCCACTGCGGCGGGCGCGTCGATGTCCCATACGGTGCACAGCCCCAGGTCGCGCGGCGCGCGTTCGATCATGTCATCGTCGGGCAGCCCGGCGCAGGCGTCTTCCGCGGTAAAGCGAGCGATGTCGATCGCGGCCTGAACGGTCTGCTCGAGCGCCTGACGCGAAAAATCCGATGTGCTCGCATGCCCCTTGCGGTTGCCGATGAAGGCCGTGACTGCGAGAGACTTATCGCGGTTTTGCTCGATGGTCTCGACCTTGCCCTTGCGCACCGTCACCGACAACCCCAGCCCCTCGCTGACTTCCATGGCGCAATCGGTCGCACCGCGCGCACGGGCGCTGTCGAGCACTTGTTGTGAAAGATCACGCAGTTGTTCGGGTCGATAGGCGAACGGGGATGAATCGGACATGGAATGAGGGCACCGCGCGTAAGGGTTGATCTGCGAATCCCGAGCACCTCGGGATTGTTATCATAGCAGCGGCAACACCGCTAATTTCCCGCTCGCATCGTCCATAGACACGTGCAGAAATATCCATTTTCATGAATCGATCAGTTCCCGCCGAGCATTCGGAAGACGACGCACAGCGTCCATCGAAGACTCAGCGCAAGAAAGATAGCCATGCGCTGCAGGCGCTCGGCGAGCAATTGGTCGCACTGCCGGCCGACAAATTGCGCGCATTGGCCTTGCCCGATGATTTGGCCGGCGCGGTCGCAGAAGCTCAACGCATTCGTGCTCACGAAGGCCGTCGCCGCCAACTGCAATGGATCGGCAAATTGATGCGCAACCTTGACGATGGCGCACTCGACCGTCTGCGCGAAGGTTTCGACGCGGCCACCAAACAATCGCGTGAGGAAATCGCGCAATTGCACGAACTCGAAGGTTGGCGCGAGCGTCTGCTTGCCGACGACGACGCGATCACGGCATGGATTGCCGCCCACCCGGGCACAGACGCTCAGCAATTGCGCGCGCTCGTACGCGCAACGCGCAAAGAACAGGCACAGGCCCGCCCGCCCCGCGCGTTTCGCGAGCTGTTCCAATTCTTGAAAACGATGGCCAGCGCAGGCATCCCAATGCAGCCCGACGACGAGCACCGCGATGATTAGCGTGGGTGACCAGGCGCGCATCGGATTGGTGTCGATCTCCGATCGCGCATCGAGTGGCGTCTATCAGGACGCAGGACTACCCGCTTTGCGCGAATGGTTGGAGTGCGCAGTACTCAGTCCGCTCGAATTCGTCGAACGATTGATTCCCGATGAGCGATCGTTGATCGAGACGACATTGAGAGCGCTCGTCGACGACGAAGGCTGTGATCTGGTGCTGACCACGGGCGGCACCGGGCCGGCTCGCCGTGACGTCACGCCCGAAGCGACATTGGCGATCGCCACCAAGGAAATGCCCGGCTTTGGCGAACAGATGCGGCAAATCAGCCTGAATTTTGTTCCGACCGCAATTTTGTCGCGCCAGGTGGCGGTCGTTCGCGAAACGGATCTTCATGCAGCCTTGATCATCAACCTGCCGGGCCAACCGAAATCGATCAAGGAAACACTGGAAGGTTTGCGAAACGCCGAAGGCCAACTCACGATCAACGGCATCTTTGCCGCAGTACCCTATTGCATCGACCTGATCGGCGGCCCGTATATCGAAACTGCCGAGCACATCTGCAAGGCGTTTCGTCCCAAGCAGGCGATCCGGACCGCACCTCGAAATTAGGTTGCTGACAAAGAAGGTTGCCAAGGCCATGGGGCTGGACACCTTTTGCGCGTATCGAGCGAAGCACATTCGATCCGTCGGCAAACGCATGCCGCCATATGGGCATCCTGTCGCGCATCGGTGACGCTCGAAGGACAAGCAACCGTGCTTTGCAGACACGCGACGTCTCGCGAAAGCGCCCAAATCTCAAACCGCTCTGCGCAGACACCTCAGAATCGGGGGGCGTCTGCAGCAAGCCGACAAAACATCGAGCCTTGATGTCAACGCGGGACAAGTGTGCGGCGTTCACGCAAACGTGGCTCGCAATTCCGCGACACAAATCCGAAAGGAAACCGCATGAACAAGATCGCCCTGTTGATCGCCCTCGCCCTGGGCTCCACCGTTGCCATGGCGCAAGCCCCGGCCGCCGCCCCCGCCAAGCCCGCTGCCCCGGCTGCCGCTCCGGCCGCGACCCCGGCGCCGGCTGCTGCGCCCGCCGCTGTCGAAAAGAAGGTCGAAGAAAAGGCCCCCGCGAAGAAGAAGG
>CAYUYC010000077.1:0-13131 GCA_964448945.1 uncultured Burkholderiaceae bacterium | reverse complement strand
GTGCGGTGGCTCATCGCGCTGAAATGCAATTGCACCGCGTTCTCGATCGATCCTTCGAGCCGCCGCGCATGGTTGAGCACCCGCGTGATGTGTTCCATCACGTCTGCAATGCGCACCAGGTGTGCATCGTTCTTGGCGGCGTCGGTGGTGGTTTCGAGATAGTGGTCGCGCAACTCCTGCAAGGCATCGAATTGCTCCTCGCACAGATACTCGAGTTTGCGTACCTCGTTGCGCGAGTCGAGCAGTGCGACCCAGTTGTCGAAAGGGCGGCGCGGATCGAGCAACTCGCGCTGCCAGCGATCGAGTTGCGCGGTCAGCGGCTGGCGCAATTCGAGGTAGCGATCGACCATCGCATTGAGCAGCCGAAGCATCAGTTCTTCGGGACGTGCCGGCAGGCGTTGCTTGTCATTGCCGAGACCGGCTTCGCGCGCGCGGTACTCCAGTACGCGTGCACGCATCTGCTCGATCGTGCGGCTCGCCGGGTTGCGCACCGTGACCAACAAACGGTCGAACACGAAGAAGGTGATCGGACCGGTCGGAATGCCGCGCAGCGTGCGCCGCGAGTTCGCTTTGCCGACAGCCTCCGTGGGCGCCGGTGCGGCCTCATTGACGAGCTTGCGGAAGATCACCATCTCGTAGTCTTGCGTGCTGTCGAAGAACGAGGGGTGGGCGAGGTTCATGGCGTCCTGCACATGCAGATCGAACAAGCGCACACCGGTCAGCGCCTGGACTGGATCGCGCAAGACTTCGGGGGCGTTGATGAGCTCTTCGTGCAGGATGTCGAGCCACAACCAGCCGACGCCCGGCAATTGAGTGGGAACCTCGGGCAGGCGCTGGGCGCTGTCCGGCAGCAAATGGATGGCGTCCATAGACGAAAGGCTGATCAGCCACGCAACCAGCGGGCGATGTCGCGTGCAAAGTAAGTCAGCACGCCATCCGCACCCGCGCGCTTGAACGCGACCATTGCTTCCAGAACCACCTTGCGCTCGTCCAGCCATCCATTGAGCGCCGCGGCTTTGAGCATCGCGTACTCGCCGCTGACTTGGTAGGCAAACGTCGGCACACCGAAGGTGGTCTTTACGCGATGCACGATGTCGAGATAGGGCATGCCTGGTTTGACCATGACCATGTCTGCACCCTCGTCGATGTCCAGCCGTACCTCGCGCAGGGCCTCGTCCGAATTTGCCGGATCCATTTGGTAGGTCATCTTGTTGCCCTTGCCCAGATTGGTCGCCGATCCGACCGCGTCGCGAAACGGGCCGTAGTAGGCGCTCGCGTACTTGGCGCTGTAAGCCATGATCCGGGTGTGGATGTGCTTGCCGCCCTCGAGCGCGGCGCGAATCGCACCGATGCGTCCGTCCATCATGTCGCTCGGGGCCACGACATCGACACCGGCATCGGCTTGGACCAACGCTTGCTGGGTCAGGATCGACACCGTCGGGTCGTTGAGCACATAGCCGTCGGCATCGATGACGCCGTCCTGGCCATGCGAGGTGAAGGGATCCAGGGCCACGTCGGTCAGGATGCCGAGTTCGGGAAAGCGGCGTTTGAGCTCCCGCACCGCGCGCGGAACCAGACCATTCGGGTTCATTGCCTCGCGCCCGTCGGGCGTCTTGAGCGCCGGATCGATGACCGGAAACAGTGCGAGACAAGGAATGCCCAACGTCAACGCTTCTTCGGCGATCGGCAACAACTCGTCGACGCTCAATCGCTCGACACCCGGCATGGACTTGACCGCTTCACGATGATGGTTTCCGTCGGTGATGAAGACCGGGTAGATCAGATCGTCGGCAGTCACCACGGTTTCGCGCATCATCCGACGCGAAAAATCGTCACGCCGCATGCGGCGCATGCGAAGGGAAGGAAAGGCGGGTTTGTTCATGAACCTGGGCTCGAAAGGATGGGGTGTTGGACGCGAAATGGCCTCGATGCGAGGAAGCGATTGTGATGCAACTTTTCGCAGCCGACGCACTCGTAGCACTTGGATGGCGTTGGCTGTCTCCCGCTATTCCTCCCTGAGCGGGCGCCTGGTGGATCAAGGCGATCTTCGCCCCGGCATTTGCCCGGGGCTATTTTTTTGCTGCAACCGGTTGTTCGACGCCCAGCCAATGCAGGACCTGCCGATCGGCCTCTTCGAGTCCGATGCGCTTGAGCGCGGAAAATGCCTGCACCGTATGCGGTGTATTTGCGAAAGCCGTGCGGACTTGTTTGACCGCGCTCGCCACCTCGCTGCGATTGAGCTTGTCGCATTTCGAGAGCAACGCATGGATGGGCTTGCCGGCATGCCCGAGCCAATCGATCAATTGCACGTCGAGGTCCGTCAACGGGCGCCGCGCGTCCATGATCAACACCACGCCGCGCAGTTCCGCGCGATCGCGCAAGTAACCGCCGAGAAACTCGTCCCAATGGCTGCGCGCCTCGTGGCCGGAGGCTGCGGCATAGCCATAACCCGGGAGATCGACGAGATAGCCGTAGGTCTGATCGCGATCGGCGATGGCAAAGAAGTTGAGATGCTGGGTGCGCCCCGGCGTCTTGGAGGCGAATGCCAGCCGCTTCTGGTTGCACAGCAGATTGATCGCGGTCGATTTGCCCGCGTTCGAACGTCCGACGAACGCGACCTCGGGCAGCCCCTGGGAAAGATCGCCGCCGTGAAGCTGCTCGGTGGAAGCCACCGTGGTATGGAAGCGGGCGCGGTGAAGTAGGCTCATGTGGGGTGGTTCGAAGGTTGAGCGCGCAGCGCCGATTTGGACCGGAAGTCACAGCGTGCGTTACCACCGAGAGAGAACTGCCGGGCGCAAATTGTATAATGGGGAGTTTGCTTAGCCAGACCCCATTCATACTGATTCGGCTATTCGCTCAGGGCTCAACGCTGTAGCTCATGGCAAGCCGGACTTCCGTTCGGAAAAGCGCGAGGAGAACCATGAAGTTCACGAAGTTGACGATGCTTGCCGTCTTGGCCGCTGCGAGTGCAGGCGCATACGCGCAACAAGCGCCCGCAGCACCGGACCCGGTGAAGGGCAAGGCGATGGCCGCCGTCTGTGCGGCTTGCCATGCCGAAGATGGCAACTCGATCGCGCCGACCTTTCCCAAGCTCGCCGGCCAGCATTACGACTACATCGTCAAGCAATTGACCAACTTCAAAGTGCAGCCCGGCGCGCAGGCGGCGGAACGCGAGAACGGCCAGATGCTGGGCTTTGCATCGATGCTGACCGAAGACCAAGTGCGTGACGTCGCCGCGTACTTCTCGTCGCAAAAGCTGCAGCCCGCTGCCGCGAACAACAAAGACACCTACGAACTCGGCCGCAACATCTTCCGTGCGGGTATTCCCTCCAAGGGCGTTGCTGCATGTGCCGGCTGCCATGGTCCGACGGGCGGCGGCGTTCCCGGGCAATACCCGCGCATTGCCGGGCAATGGGTCGAGTACACCGAAGCCCAGATCACCGCATTCCGCCAAGGCGTGCGCAAGAACAACGCGACGATGGCCGATGTTGCTTCGCGCTTGTCGGATGCAGAGATCAAGGCGGTGTCCGATTACGTCGCCGGCCTGCGTTAACGCCCGACGCGCATCCCGATCGGTTCGGGATGTCTGGTCATGAAAAAAGGCAGCCCCTCGGGGCTGCCTTTTGTTTTTCATGGTGCTCGCCCAAGCATCCGCGGCGGGCGTGAACCTTACGCATCTGCCGGCATCTGACGAGGGGTCGCCGCGCACCGACCGAGGTATTCGCGTGGTGCATGTAAGGTCGGCGCTTGCGGCGCGACGAATCCAGCACGCGCTGCCGTGCTGCGCGATCTGGGAGCGATCAGTCATGTGGATCAAACGAGTGGTTGGCACGCAGACCCGCGACAGCGAGGGGATTGCGCCATCGGAAATCACGCCGCGTGCGGTGTATGAAGCGCGCCGCCAGATGCTGCGTGCGCTGGCGGTGAGCGCTGCGGCGGGCTCGCTCGGGCCTTGGGCGACGCGCGACGCGCTCGCTGCCGCAGGCCCCAAGCTCAATGCACGGCCTTCGCAATGGTCGGTGCTCGACAAATCCACACCCCTCAAGGACGCGTCGAGCTACAACAACTTCTACGAGTTCGGTACCGACAAGTCCGACCCCGCCGCCAACGCGGGGCGTCTACGGGTTCGGCCATGGACGGTCGTGATCGAAGGTGCTTGCGCGAAGCCGGGCACCTTCGGTATCGACGACATACTCGGACTGGCCGCGCTCGAAGATCGGGTGTACCGGCTACGCTGCGTCGAAGGATGGAGCATGGTGATTCCATGGGTCGGGTATTCGCTCGCGGAACTGCTCAAACGCGCGCAACCGAACGCGAATGCCAAGTACGTCGAATTCATCAGTGCGACGCAACCCGACACCATGCCGGGCTTGCGCTCGCGTGTGCTCGACTGGCCTTATGTGGAGGGTTTGCGCATCGACGAGGCGATGCATCCGCTGACCATGCTCGCGGTCGGGATGTACGGTGAAGTGCTGCCCAATCAGAACGGCGCGCCGGTGCGTCTGGTTGTGCCGTGGAAGTACGGCTTCAAGAGCGCAAAATCGATCGTGAAGATCCGCTTCGTCGAAAAGGAACCCGCGACCAGTTGGGTCAAGGCCGCACCGCAGGAGTATGGGTTCTATTCCAACGTCAATCCGACGGTGGATCATCCGCGCTGGAGCCAGGCGACCGAGCGCAGGATTCCGGATGACGGCTTCTTCAGCCCCAAGCGCAAGACGCTGATGTTCAACGGGTACGAAGCCCAGGTGGCTTCGTTGTATACCGGGATGGATTTGAGAAAGTTCTATTGAGATGTCATCGGTTCAACCTGTGCGCGGATTCAACATCCGCTTGTTGAGTCCGCGAGCAATCGGCTGGGTCAAGCTTGGCATCTGGCTGCTCGCGCTGATTCCATTCGTGCGCTTGGTGCAAGGCGCTTTCGACAACACGCTCGGCGCCAATCCAATCGAGACCATCACGCGAACGACGGGCTGGTACACCCTGGTCTTGCTGTGCGCGACCTTGACCGTGACGCCATTGCGTCGCCTGGCGCAATGGCCTTGGCTGGGACGTATTCGCCGCACGCTCGGCTTGTTTGCGTTCTTCTATGGCCTTCTGCATTTCACCACCTGGGTGTGGTTCGAGCATTTCTTCGATCCCGCAGCGATGTGGCGCGATGTGATCAAGCGCCCGTTCATTGCGGTCGGGTTCACAGCCTTCATGTTGATGCTGCCGTTGGCGCTCACCAGCACCAACGCGATGATTCGGCGCCTGGGCGGCAAACCCTGGCAGACCTTGCATCGGCTGATCTATCTGATCGCTCCGCTGGGGGTGCTGCATTTCTGGTGGATGCGCGCGGGCAAGAACAACCTCGCCGATCCAGCGAGCTTCGCCTTGATCGTGCTGATCCTGCTTGGTGCGCGGGCGTGGTGGCGTTGGGGCCAGGACTGGTTCGCGCGGATGGCCGCGAGGCGGCGATGAATTTTCGATGCTGCTTTATGGCCGAGACTGTGAGGCCGCGTGCGTGCGCCGGCGCGTGGCCAACATCATCCCGATGCCGAGGGTCGCAATCGACGCAAAGACGGCGGTGAAGCCCAGGCGCGGCGCGTATTCCAGCGCAAATCCGCCGATCGGTGGCGCGATCACGCCCCCCAGGGTATAGGCCATCACCAGCACCGCGGCGTGATTGACCAGCGCAGGCCCGCGAAATTGCATGCCCACATGCACCATCGCCAAGGTATACAGGGCGCCGCCAGCGCCGCCCCATACCACCACCAACGGCCACAAGAGCGCGGGGTATCGATGTACCCACGGCAGCAGCGCGGTGCTTGCGAGCAGCACGCTGGCGGTCGCCATCGAGACTCGGTGCCGATCGACGCGGTCGGCCAGTTCGCCCGCCGGCAGCATCAGCAACGCACTGCCGATGCCACTGACCGCCACCAGCAACGCTGCCGCGCGCGCATCGAAGCCGACTGCAATCCCGAGGACGGGCAGCAATCCGGTCATCCCGAGTTCGAAGACCCCGCCCACGAAGCCCGCGGCCATGATTGCGGGTGCGCCGACGATCGCGTCGCGCATCCCCGCGAGTGCGCTCAGCGGCTCGCGTGCCGCGGATGCTTTTCCCGAAACGCGGGGCAGCCACAGCGAGCACAGCACTGCGCACGTCATCAAGACGATCACGACCATGAACGGCAGGACGCCCTGGGCACCGGTCAGCGCCAGCAGCCCGGGGCCGATCATGAAGGTCACGCCGATCATGGTCTGGAACAAGCCGACGATGCGTCCGCGTCGCGCGGCCGGCGCGTATTCCGCGACGAGCGCTTCGCCGATGATCCAACGTAATCCGGAGGCGGTTCCCGCGATGAAGAAGAGAACACCCCACGCGACGAACGACTGCGTACAGGCGAATCCGATGGCGCAGCCCAGCGGCAGGATCGCCGACCACCAGAATGTGGCGCGGGTGCCGATCGAACGCGCGATGCGTCCGGCAAACGGCGTGGCGATGAAGACGCCGATCCATTCGAGCGCGGTGAACGATCCGACGCCGGCGGCGCTGATGCCGCGCGCCGTCAGGTTCAATTGCAGGAGCGGCATGAGCATGAACATGCCCACGAGCTCGAAGAAGGTCGAGCCGAAAGCGACGATCAGGCCGCGCCGATGGTGCGCGGAGTCGGCCATGGCGGCGCTCGATCAGCCGGGCAGCAGGGTCTCGAGCGCGTACAGATCTTCCGGGCGCTCGCGTCTGCGCACTTCGAACATGCGATCGCCGTCGACCACGACTTCGGCGGCGCGACCGCGGGTGTTGTAGTTGCTCGCCATGCTCATGCCGTAGGCGCCGGCACTCATGATGGCGAGCAGATCGCCTTCGGCGAGCGCGAGTGCGCGATCGCGTGCCAGCCAATCGCTCGATTCGCAGACGGGGCCGACCACATCGTAGGTCTGCGCGTCGCCGGCACGCAGCGTCACTGGGCGCACATCCATCCAGGCTTCGTACATCGCCGGGCGCGCCATGTCGTTCATCGCGGCGTCGACGATCGCGAAGTTCTTGGTCTCGCCATGCTTGAGGAACTCGACGCGCGTGAGCAGGACGCCGGCATTGCCGACGATGCTGCGACCGGGCTCGAACAGGATGGTCTTGTCGCCATGACCGCGCGCGTCGATACGTTTGAGCACGGTGGCCACCAGTTCGGCGGTCGCCGGCGGAGTCTCGTCGCGATAGGTGATGCCCAGGCCGCCGCCGAGATCGATGTGATGCAAGGCGATGCCATCGGCGGCGAGCGCATCGACGAGATCGAGCAGCCGCTCGGCCGCATCGACATAAGGCGACACTTCGGTGATCTGCGACCCGATGTGAAAATCGATGCCCACGATGTGCAGGTGCTGCATGCGCGCGGCGGTGCGATACAAGGCCCGCGTGTCGTTGTAGGCGACCCCGAACTTGTTGTCCTTGAGTCCGGTGGAAATATACGGATGCGTCTTCGCATCGACATCCGGATTCACGCGCACCGAGATCGGCGCACGCACACCCAAGCGCTGCGCCACGGTGTCGATGCGCGCCAGTTCATTCGTGGACTCGACGTTGAAACACAGGATCTGCGCGCGCAATGCGGCTTCGATCTCGGCCTCGGTCTTGCCTACGCCTGAGAAGACGACTTTGCGTGGGTCGCCGCCGGCAGCGATCACACGCGCCAGTTCTCCGCCCGAGACGATGTCGAAACCGGCGCCCGCTTGCGCCAGCAATTGCAGGATCGCCAGATTGCTATTGGCCTTCATTGCATAGCAGACCAATGCTTGGCGGCCGTGCAGCGCGCTGGTGTAGGCGCGCAATGCGTCCAGCATCGCGCGCTTGGAGTAGACGTAGGTGGGTGTGCCGAAGCGTTCGGCAATGCGCGACAGCGCAACGCCTTCGGCGTGCATCACGCCGTCGCGCAGGACAAAGGGATTCATCGGCGTTGCTCAGTCGAGTCGGTGGTCGCGGGTGTGGCGGAGGGCTGCGTTTGCGTCGACGTGTGCGCCGGGGCCGGCTTGGCAACGCTGGGCGCTTGCGGCGGCGTTGGCATGACGAGCGGACCGCGCTGGCCACAGGCAGCAAGGCTTCCCGATAGAATCAACCATAGCAGCGCACGCATCATCTCCACCCCTCAATCGAGTCTAGCATGACCCCTACCGAGTTCCTGGCACGCGCAGATGCCACGCTTTCATCGATCGAAGACGCGGTCAGCCGCATCGGCGACGCCGGAGACATCGACATCGAAGCCAGCCGCGCGGGCAATGTCGTGACGATCGAATTCGAGGACGGATCGAAGATCATCGTGAACAGTCAAGAGCCCATGCAGGAAATGTGGGTGGCTGCACGTGCCGGCGGTTTTCACTATCGCTGGAACGGTGCGCAATGGGTCGACACCAAATCCGGCGAGGAACTGTTCGCCGCGCTCACGCGGTATGCGAGTCGACAGGCCGGGGTCGACCTGTCGCTGCTTCCCTAGCGTCTAGAACAATTCGTTCTTGATTGCTTCTTGTTTCTTCTGCTGATCCGGCGCGCCGTCGGTGAGCCCCAATGACCCGGTCGCCTCGCCGGGTTGGTTTTCGGTGTAGTAGTAGTCGCCGTTGATCGCCACTACACCCGCCGGGACGCTGCGATCGACGACCGGCACCTGCGGCAGTACTTTGGCCATGTAGTTGATCCAGATCGGCAACGCGGCTGCGCCGCCGGTCTCGCGATCGCCCAGGCTTTTGGGCTGATCAAAGCCGATCCATGCGATCGCGACCAACGATGGCTGATAGCCGTTGAACCACGCGTCGATCGCATCATTGGTGGTGCCGGTCTTGCCCGCGATGTCGGTGCGCTTGAGCGATGAGGCGCGCGCTGCAGTTCCGAAGCGCGCCACATCACGCATCATGCTGTCCATGATGAAGGCGTTGCGCGCGTCGATGACGCGATTGGCCTCGTCGCCGGCTTGCACCGGCGATGCTTGAGCGAGCACGCGCCCGTTGGCGTCGGTGATCTTCGCGACGATGTACGGATTGACGCGATAGCCGCCATTGGCAAACACCGCGTACCCGGTGGCCATTTGCCAGGGCGTCACCGAACCCGCGCCCAGCGCCATCGTCAGGTAAGGCGGATGCTTGTCGGCGTCGAAACCGAACCGCGTGATGTAGTCCTGGGCGTACTTCGGCGTGATGGCTTGAATGATCCGCACCGACACCAGGTTCTTCGACTTGGTGAGTGCCGTGCGCATCGACATCGGCCCTTCATAGGTGCCGTCGTAGTTCTTGGGCTCCCAGGGCTGCCCGCCGGTCAATGCCGCATCGACCGTCAGCGGTTCGTCGTTGATGACGGTGGTCGGCGAAAAGCCCTTCTCGAGCGCTGCCGAGTACACGAAGGGCTTGAAGCCCGATCCCGGTTGGCGCCACGCCTGCGTCACATGGTTGAACTTGTTGCGGTTGAAATCGAACCCGCCCACTAGTGCGCGCACTGCGCCATCGCGCGAATTCATCGACACGAACGCGGTTTCGACTTCGGGAACTTGTGTGATCTCCAGTCCTTCACCGAGGGGAGCGATGCGTACGATTGCGCCGGGCCGGATCTTGCGGCGCGGTTGAGCGTTCGGTGCGAGCGCCGATGCGACGAACTTCAACCCCGACTCGGGAATCGTCACGACTTCCCCGCCGAGCAGGACCTTGACGAGTTTGGGCGACGCTTCGATCACCACTGCGGCGGTCATGTCCTCTACTTCAGGGTACTTTTCGAGTGCGTCGTCGGCCCAGTCCTCGGTCATGGCGGCGGGCATGTCGACGAAGCCCTCCGGTCCGCGGTATCCGTGGCGTCGGTCGTAATCGATCACGCCGCGGCGGACCGCAGCGTAGGCAGCGTCCTGGTCGGCCTTGAGGATCGTCGTGTAGACGTTGAGCCCGTGAGTGTACGCGTCGTCGCCCCAGATGTCGTGCGCGGCCATGCGCGCCATTTCCGCGACGTCATCGGCATGGGTGGCATAGGTGTTCGGCGTAGACCGAACGCGGATCGGTTCTGCGACGGCCGCGGTGTATTGCTCCTCGGTGATGTAGCCGAGTTGGCGCATGCGACCGAGGACATACTTCTGCCGGATGGCTGCGCGCTTGGGATTGACGACCGGGTTGAAGGTCGAGGGCGCCTTGGGTAATCCCGCCAGCATGGCGGCTTCGCCGATCGTCAGATCTTTGACGTTCTTGCCGTAGTAGGCCTGCGCGGCTTGGCCGAATCCGAATGCGCGTTGGCCGAGGAAGATTTGGTTCATGTAGATCTCGAGGATCTGGTCTTTGCTCAGATTCGCTTCGATCTTGAACGCAAGCAGGATCTCGTACACCTTGCGGACATAGGCACGCCAGCCGCTGCGGTCGGAGGTCAGGAAGAAATTGCGCGCAACCTGCTGCGTGATGGTCGACGCCCCTTGCTTCGTACCGCCCGCGGCGACATTGGCGAACATCGCGCGCAAGATTCCGGACACATCGATCCCGGAGTGTTGATAGAACCGATCGTCCTCGGCGGCGAGGATGGCCTGCTTCATGTGGGCGGGAAACTCATCGATGCGTACGACGTTGCGCCGCTCTTCGCCGAATTCCCCGATCAGATAGCCGTCAGCGGTGAACACGCGCATTGGCACTTTTGGGCGATAGTCGGTCAGTGTCTCGATCGAAGGCAGGTTGGGCCAGGCGAGTGCGAGTGCGAGCGACAGGACCAACAGTCCGCACAAGACGGCCGCGCCTGTGAGCCCGGCGATCCAGGCGCTGATGCGTGCGGCAATGCGGATACGTCGAGTGCGGGGGGATGTCTCGTTCTGCTCGGTAGGGGCTGCGGTCATTTCGATGCGGAAGTCTCTGTACGCCGGGGGCGCACGGGATGGATCACGGAAGGCTCAAACAGCACCGTGAAATACGTCGCATTTTTGCGTTTTGGCGCTGGTGGCGTGGCGGCAGAATAACCGCTCATGGAGGGCAATGCATTCGTGGGTTCCAGGCAACGTGCAAGCGCCGACACGCCGGCCATTTCCTTTACTTTTGTCGACCCTTGTTGCTAGCATCTGACGTACTTTCTGCGTATTGCCTCATAAACCCGCGGTTTGCAACGACTTTCTTGCATGGTGCCTGCATAGGCTGTAACGCCTCCGCCAGGCTGTAACCTGACTTTTCTAATTCGCTGGGGGAGTGCGCGTGGCATTCGATTTCGGATCGCTGCTGTCGTCTAAGAGCCCGCCTGTGGTCGGGCTCGACATCAGCACGACCAGCGTCAAGCTCGTGGAATTGGGCGAGGCGGGCAAAGGGAATTACCGGCTGAACCGGTATGCGATCGAAGCTCTGCCCAAGGGGTCGGTCGTCGACGGCAACATCGAGAACATGGAAGCCGTCAGCGAAGCCGTTCGTCGTGTCTTCAAGAAGAGCGGCACCAAGATTCGCAATGTCGCGATGGCGCTGCCGAGCGCGGCTGTCATCACGAAGCGCATCTTCTTGCCTGACGGCTTGTCGGAAGAGTCGCTTGAAGTCCAGGTTGAATCCGAGGCCAATCAGTACATTCCGTTCGCACTCGACGAAGTGAGCCTCGATTTTCAAGTGATCGGCCCCGCGGCGAGTTCTCCCGGCGACGTGGAGGTGCTGATTGCGGCTTCGCGCAAGGAGAAAGTCGAAGATCGCGTTGCGGCGGCGCAAGCGGCGGGTTTGAAGCCGCTCGTGATGGATGTGGAGTCGTATGCAGCACGTTCAGCGGTTGAGCGTCTGCGTGGAATGATGCCCAACGGTGGCGACAACATGATCGTCGCCGTTTTCAATATCGGTGCGAACACGACGAGTATTTCGGTGATGCTCAACGGGCAATCGATCTACGAGCGGGAGCAGGCTTTTGGTGGCAATCAATTGACGCAGGATATCTCGCGTGCGTTCGGCCTGTCGTTCGACGAAGCGGAATCCAAGAAGCGTTCGATGGACCTTCCCGAGAACTACGCCCGCGACGTGCTCCAGCCGTTCATCGAGAACGTTGCACTCGAAGTGACCCGCGCGCTCCAGTTCTTCTTCACGTCCACGCCTTATGGTCGTGTGGATCAGATCATGTTGGCGGGGGGGTGCGCGGTCATTGATGGACTCGCGGACGTCGTTGCCAACCGCGCTCAGACGCCCACCAGCATCGTGAATCCGTTCAAGGGAATGGAGATCGATTCCGATGTGCGTGAGAAGCAGTTGCGTGCCGATGCGCCGGCACTGTTGACGTGCGCTGGTTTGGCCATGCGGAGGTTCGTCGGATGACCACGATCGCCATCAACCTACTGCCGCATCGCGCGATCAAGCGTGGTCAACGGCGGCGCGACTTCTTCGTGCTCGCCGCACTCGTTGCTGGGGCGGCTGCACTGCTGGTCGTACTTGTCGGCGGTGTGATCCAAGGCTACGTCGTCGCACAGCAGGCGCGAAACGAGTACATCAAGCAAAAGAACGCCGAGCTGGACAAGCAGATCGCAGAAGTTGCGACATTGCGTCAAGAGATCGAGGCATTGCGTGCGCGGCAGACGGCTGTCGAGGATCTTCAAAGCGACCGCAATCAACCTGTGCATCTGCTCGACGAATTGGTCAAGCAGACACCAGAAGGCATTTATCTGCGGTCGATCAAGCAGGACGGGCAGAAGGTCTTGTTGACTGGATACGCGCAATCGAACGAACGAGTTTCGGAGTTGCTGCGCAATCTGTCCTACAACTCCGAGTGGTTCGAGAAGCCCAATCTCATCGAAATCAAAGTGTCGCAGCAGGTGGCATCGCGCGGGCCGCGACTGTTTGAGTTTTCGATGGACGTGCTGCTCAAGCGTGCCCCGGTTCCGAAGGCTGCTGCGGCAGCTGCGCCTGGGGCTACTCCGGCAGCGGTGACGCCTGCGGCAGCAAAGTAGGCGAGGTCTGAAATGGCAAAAGCGAATATCGACTTCCAACAGATCTCGGCGCAGTTTCGGAACTTGAACATGCGCGACGTCGGCACTTGGCCGCCGTTGCCCAAGTTGACTGCACTGCTGTCGATCCTGGTGTTCATTCTCGGCTTGGGTTGGTTCCTCGACTGGAGTGGCCGTCTTGATACTTTGGACGGCGCCAAGCAAGAAGAAGCCCGGCTCAAGGCCCAGGAAGAGTCCCGGAGGAAGGCCGAGGAGG
>CAYUYC010000076.1:0-13136 GCA_964448945.1 uncultured Burkholderiaceae bacterium | reverse complement strand
CCGAATTGCGCCGGCGCCTCGAATGGGCCGAGCGCTGGCTGCGCGAGCTGCAACGCGATGCCTTGATCGGCTATGTGTCGTTCGAGGAACACGGTGCGCTCGAGAGCATTTCGCCGTGCGCATGCGCGTTGCTGGGGCATGCTCCCACCTGGCGTCCTTCGCTCGAAGCATGGGTGGTGTCGTTCTTTGCGGACGACCGGGCCGCGATCGCCGATGCGGTGGCCCAGCTCACTGCGCGCCGCAAGAACAAGATCGTGGTGGATGTGCGCGGAAGCCATGTGCAGCCTCGTCAGCGCATGCGCATCGCGATGCGCGTCGAGTCGCGCGGTCGCGGCGTACCACGCAGGATTTCGGCGACGGTCCGGATCCTGGCTGAGGATGCGACGCTCATCTGTTAGGAGCAAACCTGCCATTGCGCTAGGAAGGTTTGTCGCCGAAAGGCGTACATTCATTTTTCGTAATTCATTCGTTGCGGATGCGTGCGCTTCTTGCGCCATGCCTTCCGTGCATCGAGAGAAACAATTCCGCCGTCATGGTCGTGAACGACATGGCGGTCCGGATCGATGCACTGGGAGGCATTCAATGGAAAGCACGGCCGATTTCATCCTCGCTCCGGGCGCGCGCTTGATGCGTCATTTGAAGCTGCCGGCCAAACTGGTGTTGCTCGGCGTCGTGGTGCTGGTGCCCTTGCTGCTGCTCGCGGCAAATTTCTCTCAACGATTCATGGCGGACGCGAGCTTCACACGCGACGAGATCGCCGGCGCGCATCTCGTCGACGCGACACTCGACGTGCTGCTTGCTACGCAACGTCATCGCGATCTCGCGCTGATCGCGCAAGTCGACCCGTCGCAGGCATCGCGATTGCAGGACGCGCGCGGTGCGATGCTCGGTGCCATGCAGTCGGTCGACGCCGTCCTGGCGCGCGGCGACACACTGAAACTGGGCAATGCCTGGGCGGCGATACGTGCACCGCTCGATCGTCTGGCAACCGAAGCGGGCAATGCGACGACCATCTCGCAAACGCATGACGCCCAGATCGCCGCTCTGCGTGAATTCGTGCTGCTGATCGGCGAGCGATCGGGGTTGTTGCTCGATCCCGAAGCACCGACCTTCTTTCTGATGAGCCTGGTCGTGCAACGCAGCGTGCCTTGGATCGATCAATTGGCTCGTCTGTATGCACATGGGACGGTGACGCTGACTGCCGCACGCGCGGATGCCATGGCGCGCGCCGAGGCGCTCGGCCATATCGAGGCGCTGCAAGGCTCGATCGAAGAACTGCGCTATGCGCTTGCGGGCCTGGAGCGTTCCGGCGAAGCGGTACCCGACGGCACGCGCGAGGCGATCGATGCAAGCATGGCCTACATCGAGTCCGCGCGCGCGGCTTTCGGCAAGGAGGCGCGGGCCAGCGATCCACGCATGTTTGCGCAGGCGGGTGAGCAATCGATCGACAAGGCACATGCGTTTCTCGGTGCCGCTTCGACGCGCATGCTTATCCTGCTCGACGCGCGCAGCGCAACGCTGACGCGCGATGCGATCGTGGCCGGGACCGCCACCGTGCTCGGCATCGCGCTGGTGATCTATCTGATGGTCGCGTTCAGTCATTCCTTCGTCGGTGCGCTGCGCGCGGTGCATGAAGCCGTTGCGAGCGTGGCGCGCGGCGATCTCGCACGGCGCGTGGAAGTTCCCGGGCGCGACGAGATGGCGGCCATGGCCAAGGAACTCGACGACATGACCGGCGCGCTATCGGCCATCGTTGCCGACATTCGCGCGGGTGCGCAGGCGGTCGCGCGAACCGGCGAGGATTTGTCCGCCGAGGCGCAAAACCTGTCGGACCGGACCGAACAACAGGCAGCGAGTCTGGAGGAGACCGCCGCGGGCATCGAGGAACTCACGAGCACCGTACAAAGCAATGCCCAGAGCGCGCGTTCGGTGAACACCCTGACCAGCGAAGTGCGCGGCATCGCCGACAGCGGCGACGGCACCATGAACGCCGCGGTCGCATCGATGCAAGGCATCCAGTCGAGCGCGCGCCGTGTGCAGGACATCATCGGCGTCATCGACGGCATTGCCTTCCAGACCAACATCCTGGCCTTGAATGCGGCGGTGGAGGCCGCGCGCGCGGGCGAAGCCGGCAGAGGTTTCGCCGTCGTCGCCTCGGAGGTGCGCACGCTGGCGCAACGCAGCGGCAAGGCCGCGCACGAGATCCGCGATCTGATCGGCGATTCCGGCGCGCAAGTCGACACCGGTGTGGCGCACATCGCACAAGTCAGCAAGACGCTGGCCGATATCAGCCGGGGCGTCCGGGCCGTGGCCGATGATGTCAACGCCATCAGCAATGCCTCGGTCGAGCAAAGCAATGGTCTGAGCCAGATCGCCGATGCGATCTCGGAACTCGATGCGATCACTCAGCAGAATGCGCAAATGGTCGATGCCACGACCCATGCGCTTGGCGATCTGCGCGATCGCGCAACCCAACTCGCCGCGCGCGTCGAACAGTTTCGGTTACGTGACGCCTGATGCAAATGATCGGGGACGATCGGTGCGTTTGACGCGGATCAAGCGCCGCGACGCATCACCGCCTAGCCTGACAACAGGTCCGCACGGTCGTGCGCGCCGATATCAGGCATGGAGGTCGACATGAAAACAAGATTCGCATCATGGGCATTCGGGCTGGCTCTCGTCTCCGGGATCGCACTCGCGCAAACCACGCAAACCACGCCCGCACCGGCAACGCCCACGCCACAGACTCCTCCCGCGGCGGCACCCGCCCCCGGCGGCGGCATGGGAATGGGCATGGGCATGGGGCAAGGCAGAGGCGGGATGGGGCGCGGCGGTGCCGGGATGCAGTTCGACGCCAATAACACGCCCGGCTGGGCATTGATGACCGCAGAGGAACGCGTCGCACATCAGAACAAGATGCGGTCGATGAAATCGCGCGACGAGTGCAACGCCTACATGGTCGAGCACAAGGTGCAGATCGCCACGCGTGCGGCGGAGCGCAAGGTCCAATTGCGCACGCCGCGGCGCGATATGTGCGCGCAGATGTTCCCGCAGTAGACCACGTCGGTGGCATGGGCGATCCCGCTTCGCCCATGCCTCACGCTTAATTGCGGGTAAATAGTCCGGCTTTTCCTGGCGCCGGACATGGCGCGTTTCCGGAGAATTCGCAACCATCGGCGTGGTCGGCGCCGAGGAGAATTCATCCATGAAGCGCGTCATCCATTTCCTCTTGTTCCCCGCCAACCGCGTGATGCGCGCGCTGCGTTTGTCGAACAAGCTTTTGCTCATCGCCGCGCTGACATTCGTGCCGCTGACCCTGCTGGCGGTGCAGTTTCTGATCGAAGAGCGCGCCAGCCATCGGCAGGCCGCATCCGAAGCCGACGGCGCCCAGGTGGTCGGCGCGGTCATGGCGACCATCGCCGCGGCCCAGGATTACCGCGCAGTCGGCATCGCCGCCCTGGCGGGCGACACACAGGCCAAGGCGGCGCAAGCGCAACAGCGTGCCGCCTTGCTGCGCGCGATCGAGGCTTACGACGCCGCACTCGCGACCGAAGCGCGCGCGGAGTACAAGCGGCTTTGGCAAGCGGCGCGCGGTGCAATGACCGATCTGGCCGGAGAATCCGGTGCTGCATCGGCGCAGCGCGCCAATCAGGCCATCGAGGCCGCACGCATGTATCTGCTCGAGATCGGCGATCGGTCCGGGCTGTTGCTCGATCCCGAGGCCGCCTCTTACTTTCTGATGGACCTCGCAGTCCAACGCATCGCGCCCTGGGGCGAGTCGGTCAGCCGCATGCATGCTCAGGCTGGCGCGCTCTTGGCGCAGCGCGAGCCTGCCGCCGCGGAAGCGGCCCTATTGCGCAACGCGCGTCTGGCGCTCGACGGCCAATTGCACGAGATCGAGTTCGTCGTGACGGCATTGCAGCGCGCGGGTGAGCGCGTGCCGGCGGAGTACCAGACCGCGGTTCAGGCATCGCAGAAACTGGCGCAGCTCATGGATGCCGGTCTGGCCAACGGATGGGCGAGTGTGAATGCGCGTGCGCTGGTCGATGCGGGCCAAGCGGCGGTCGACGCCAATCGCGCCTTCGGCAAGGTGGTGACGACGCGTTTGCAGGCCATGCTGGATGCACGCGAAAGCAGCATCGGCAACACCATTCTCATCAACGTCGTGGGCAGCGTGCTCGGTCTGAGCCTGCTCGTGGCGCTGATGTATTCGTTCTACGTCACCGTCATGGGCGCCATTCGCCGATTGTCGGCAGCGGTCAAGGCCACCAGCGCGGGGGATCTGACTGCGCAGGCCGCCATCTGGGGCGATGACGAGTTGGCACAGATCGGCCAGGCGCTCGACAGGATGAACGTCACGCTGTCGGGCCTGGTGGCCAACATCCGCAGCAACTCGACCATGGTGGCGCGCTCGGGCACTTCGCTCGTGGCCGGGGCGCGCGATTTGTCGTCGCGCACCGAGCATCAGGCCGCGAGCCTCGAACAGACCTCGGCCAGCGTGCAGCAGTTGTCGAGCACCGTGCAGAACAATGCCGACAGCGCGCAGGCCGCCGACAGTCTGGCCAATCGCGTGCGCGGCGTGGTCGAGAACGCGGGCGCCACGATGCATTCCGCAGTCGACACCATGAACGGCATCCAGGCCAGTGCGCGGCGGGTGCAGGACATCATCGGCGTCATCGACGGCATTGCCTTCCAGACCAACATCCTTGCGCTCAACGCCGCGGTCGAGGCCGCACGCGCCGGAGAGACCGGGCGCGGCTTTGCGGTGGTCGCATCGGAAGTGCGCTCGCTCGCGCAACGCAGCGCGACTGCCGCGCACGAGATCCGCGACCTCATCGGCGCTTCGGTCGCCGAGGCCGACACCGGCGTGGCGCGCATCGGCGAAGTCAGCCGCACGCTCGAGACCATCGTCAACGGCATGCGCGAAGTGGCAACCAATGTGCGCGCGATCTCGTCGGCATCGGCCGAGCAAAGCCAGGGCCTCGCGCAGATTTCGGTGGCCATTGGCAGTCTCGACGACATCACCCAGCAGAACGCGCAATTGGTCGAGACCACTTCGCGCGCATCCGAAGACCTGGGGCTGCGCGCCAACAAGCTGGCCGATGCGGTCGCGGCGTTCAAGCTGCGCCAGGGCACGGCCGATGAAGCCTTTGCCCTGGTCGAGCGTGCGGTGGCCTTGTATAAGAGCCGCGGCCGCGCGGCGCTCGATCAGATCACGCGCGAAGCGGCGACTTACGCCGATCGCGACATGTATGTCTTTGGCATTGCATCGAACGGCCATTACTGCGCGTTTGCAGGCAAGCCAGAACGCGTGGGCATCGACTTGCGCACCGTGCCCGGCCTGGACGGCGAGAAGCTGATCCACGACGCGTTCGCGGACACCGCGCAAGGCGGCGCTTGGATCGACTATCAGATCGTCGTGCCCGGCACCGATCGGGTCGAACCCAAGACTTCGTACATGGTCCAGGTCGCGCCCGATGTCGTCATCGGTTGCGGCGTCTACAAATACATCTAGTGCCATCGCATCAGTAGCATCCCTGGGTCTCAAGGGTTCTGATGCGCCGAGCAATGTGAGACACTGCCCCGCGTCTGACCGCTGAGGCTTCGGACGACTGTGTAGCGCCAAACAGGGCTGCACGCTAGATCATTTCCTTCATTTCTCGTCGTGCGCACGGTGCTGGTCGATCGTGCGGGCGTGTGCCGCTTCGGAACGCCGCGCTTTTCCTGCGTTGTTGCTCCGCCAGTCGCGACGTGTACCGCGGAGGCTGCCGTGCTGCGGAGTTTCAGATTTTCGTTGCGTTTCTTCGTGCCGTTGGTCGTTGCATTGACCGTGATGGCGATTGCGGCAGTCCCGTTGCTCGATCGTCTGTTGCTCGATTGGGCCAAGCGCGATGTCGATGGGCGCGCTCAGTTGATCGGCGCAACGCTCGAACCTTCGCTGCGCGACGCAATCGTTCGTGGCGATATCGATCAGGTCACGCGTTTGCTCAATCGCGCCACGCGCGATGAACGTCTTTACGCGGTTGCAGTCTGTTCGCCCGAAGGCCAGCTGCTGGCGCGCAGCGATACCTTTCCGGCCACGCTCGCATGCAGCGCGACTGAACACGACGTGTTCGCCGCGGTACGCGATCAGATCCCCACGGTGCAGACCCCGCATCTGACGCTGGTTCCGCTTGTCGGCGCTGATCGGTTGCTGGTGGTACACGACCTCGGCTACGCGGGGCGCCGCACGGCGCAATCGCGCATCTATCTGGTGTCCCTGATTGCAGTGCTCGGTGCGATCGCGGCGCTCATCACCGTGTTCGTCGCTCTGGTGAGCTGGCGCGGGTGGATCTCGGGCGTGCGCGGACTCCTGCGCGGCGAAGGCATCCTGTGGCCGTTCGAGCGTACCCGCTACGACGTGCACCCCTTGGTCGGCGATGTGCGCGAGCTGTTGCGCGACATCGAGGATGAACGCCGCATTCGTGAGGACGCCACGGTGTCCTGGAAGCCCGAGACGCTGCGCTTCATTCTGCACGAGCAACTCTCGGGCGATCAGATCATCGTGGTTTCCAACCGCGAGCCCTACATCCACGAGCGCATCGGCGACAGGATCGTGGTCCAGCGCCCCGCAAGCGGCTTGGTGACCGCGGTGGAACCGGTGATGCGCGCCTGTTCGGGCACCTGGATCGCGCATGGGGCCGGATCGGCCGATCGCGAAACCGTCGACGCCAACGATCGTGTGCCGGTGCCGCCAGGGCGTCCAAGCTACACACTGCGGCGGCTATGGCTCAGCAAGGAAGAAGAGCAGGGCTACTACTACGGCTTCGCCAACGAAGGACTCTGGCCCTTGTGCCATATCGCGCATGTGCGGCCGATGTTCCGGGAATCGGATTGGAAGCAATACGTCGCGGTGAACCAGCGATTCGCCGACGCGGTGGTGGCCGAGGCAACCACGGAAGACCCGGTCGTGCTGGTGCAGGACTACCACTTCGCCTTGCTGCCGCGCATGATCCGCGAGCGCCTGCCGCGCGCGACCATCCTCACCTTCTGGCACATTCCCTGGCCCAACCCGGAGTCCTTCGGCATTTGTCCGTGGCGTTCGGAACTGCTCGACGGCTTGCTGGGCAGCACCATCCTCGGCTTTCATACCGCGTATCACGGGCGCAATTTCATCGAGACCGTCGATCGCTTTCTCGAAACGCGGATCGTTCACGAGGAGTCGACGATCACCTACGGTGGACGGCGCACGCGCGTGCAGCCCTATCCGATCTCGATTCATTGGCCCGACGAAGCGCCTGACGCGGCGCAAGCCATCAGCGACGCGCGCACCGAATTGCGCGAGCGCCTGGGGCTGCCAGCGAATCATCAAGTCATGCTCGGCGTGGATCGGCTCGATTACACCAAGGGCATCGTCGAGCGCCTGTTGGCGGTCGAGCATCTGCTCGCCACCTATCCGGAACTGGTCGGCAAGGTCACCCTCGTGCAGATCGCCGCACCATCACGCTCGGCGCTCGAGGAGTACCAAGCCTTCGGCGAGCGCGTGCGCGCACATGCCGAGCGCATCAACACACGGTTTGCGGGCAAGCATCCGCCGGCGGTGGTGCTGCTGATCGAACATCATTCGGCAGAATCGGTGAACGCGCATTACCGCGGCTGCGAGGTCTGCGTCGTCACCAGCTTGCACGACGGCATGAATCTGGTCGCCAAGGAGTTCATCGCGGCGCGCACCGACGAACAAGGCGTGCTGGTGCTCAGCCGATTCGCCGGCGCCGCCGGGGAACTCGTCGACGCGCTGATCGTCAATCCTTATCACCTCGAACAGACCGCGAGCGCCTTGTATGCCGCCCTGACCATGAGCGAAGCCGAGCAGCGCGAACGCATGCGCAGCCTGCGCGCGCTGGTGCGCGACTTCAACATCTATCGGTGGGCCGGACGCATGCTGCTCGACGCGGCCCGCGAACGGCGGCGCAGCCGCATCCGCGAGCGCATTCGCGATGCGCACGGCGACGTACTCGAACGGAACTGAATGATGGACATGCGCAATCTTTTCGGCGACGACGGCCGCGCAGCACTGGCCGAGCTAAGCCGCGCGTCCACCTTGTTCGCCTTCGATTTCGACGGGACGCTGGCGCCCATCGTCACCGTGCCCGATCGTGCGCGCATGAGCGCGCCCATGCATCAGGCGCTCGATGCGCTTGCCCGGCGCGCGCCGGTGGCCGTCATTTCGGGGCGCGCGCTCGACGATCTCAATACGCGGCTGCCTGACTCGGTGCGATGGCGATTGGGCAATCACGGCAACGAAGGACTGAGTGCGCCACCCGACCTGGGCACAGCCGCGTACCAGGCTTGCCGCGATTGGGCACAAGCGCTGAGTGCCTGGGTGCCGAATGGCATCGTGCTCGAAAACAAAGGCATGAGTCTGTCGCTGCACTATCGGCTGGCGCACGACCGCGAGGCCGCGCGCGCGCAAATCGTCGAACGTGTGCGTGCCTTGCAGCCCGCGCCGCGGCTTATGGAAGGCAAATGCGTGCTCAACCTGCTGCCGTCAGGAGCGCTGACCAAGCGCGAGGGCTTGCAGGCCATGCTGGCGCAAAGCAAGTGCACCCATGCCTTGTTCATCGGCGACGACGTGACCGACGAAGATGTCTTCGTCGAAGCGCCCAGTTCGTGGCTGACGGTACGCGTCGGCGCCGACCGCGATAGCGCGGCGCGATGGTTTGTGCCGAACCAGATCGATGTCTTGCGCTTGCTGCAAACCCTGTACGAAGGATTGGAGCGCGCTCAGGCCTGAGGTGCGCGTTCGGGTGCGGGCGCCCAAGGCGCATCGCCCGGGGAATCGATCTCGGCGCGCAGACGCGGCAGGTATTGCGGGTATTCGCGCTGAATGAAGGACACCAGACGTTCGCGCACATGACAGCGCAAATCCCAGGCATCGGGTGAATTGGCCGCGGTGACCAGGGCGCGCAATTGCACGGCGCGGTCGCCCGCATCGGTGACTTGCAGCAAGGCGGTGCGTCCGTCCCACAAAGGGGATTCCGCGCAGGCCGCCTGCAAGGCCGCACGCAAGGGTTCGAGCGGCATGCGGTAGTCGACCCAGAGGAACACGGTGCCAATCAGGTCGGCCGACGTTCGCGTCCAGTTCTGGAACGGATGCTCGATCCACCATTGCAAGGGCACGATGAGGCGGCGCTGATCCCAGATCTTCACCACCACATAGGTGCCGGTGATCTCTTCGATCCAGCCCCATTCGCCTTCAACGATCACGACATCATCGAGCCGGATCGGCTGGGTCAGGCCGATCTGCAGACCGGCGATCAGATTGCCGAGCACCGGACGGGCCGCGAAACCGGCCACCAGGCCGGCCAGCCCGGCCGATGCGAGCAGGCTCGCGCCGACCTGACGCACTTCGGGAAAGGTCGTGAGCGCGGTCGCGATGCCGATGATCACCGCGATGCTCATGCCGATGCGTGCGAGCACCCGGGTCTGGGTGTGGATGCGCCGAGCGAACAGATTGTCCTTGCGCGATGCGGGGTGGGCTGCGATGACCGCATTCTGTATGCCAGCGATGGCACTGGTACACAGCCAGGTGAGTGCGCCGATCAGGAACAGGAGTGCGGTGTGCCGCGCGGCGTCGATGCCCGGCAAAGCATCGTCCGCGGCATGCAGGACCATGAGCACCGCGAACGCAGGCAGCAGGAGCGCATGGGCCGCACGCACACGCTGCAAGACCTGCGACCACATCGGCAGGCTGCGCGTGGCACGCGTGCTGATGCGCACCAGCAGCCAACGCGTCAGCAACACCACGACGACCAGCGCGGCAGCCGTCAGCGCGACCCGGGCCCAGGAGCCCGCCTCCACGTATTGCGAGAGCCAATCTTCCATCGGTGCATTGTGCGTGCGTGGAGATGGCGCCCGCCAGTCGGGATGTCCCTGCGCGTCAGAAGCCACACGCGCAGCCGTCGCGGCGGGCATCGCTCGCGGCCACATAGCCTTGCGTCGCGGGGTCGCCCAGGCGCCAGATGAACTGGCCCGCACCGAAATCCATATAACTGTCCTGCCCGCGGGTGATGCGGTGGCCGCGGCCTTCGAGCGCGGCCACGGTGTCGGCCGGCATCGTCGATTCCACTTCGATGTCGAGTCCGCGATTCCATTTCCAGCGCGGTGCATCGCACGCGGCCTGCGGCTGCTGGCCGGCGAACAGCATGCGCACCAGGGTCTGCACATGGCCTTGCGGCTGCATGTTGCCGCCCATCACGCCAAAGCTCATTTGCGGCGCGCCGTCGCGCGTGAGAAAGGCCGGGATGATGGTGTGGAACGGTCGTTTGCCGGGCGCCACGCAATTCGGGTGAGCCGCGTCGAGCGCAAAACAATGGCCGCGGTTCTGTAGCGACACGCCGGTGCCGGGCACGACGACGCCCGAGCCGAAGCCCATGTAATTCGATTGGATCAGCGAGACCATCATCCCGCCTTCGTCGGCGGTGGTGAGGTAGATGGTGCCGCCGCGCGGCGGCGTGCCGGCCTTGAAATCCTGTGCGCGCTCGGCATCGATGCACCGGGCGCGATCGGCCAGGTAGGCATCGTCGAGCAGGTCTTCGGGCCGCACGCGCATGGCGCGAGGATCGGCCACCTGGGCATAGGTATCGGCAAAGCCGAGCTTCATCGCCTCGATGAGCAGATGTTGAAGATCGGCATCGTCGATGCGCGCACCGTCGATCGCGTCGCGCAGCGCCGGCACATGGTCGAGGATGCCCAGCGCGATGAGCGCGGCGATGCCTTGCCCGTTGGGCGGAATCTCGTGCAGCGCGTAGCGCGCGCCGTCGCGTGCCAGCATGCTGCGGCTGATCGGCGTGACCCATTGCGGACGGTAGCCGGCGAGATCGGCTTCGGTCATTGCGCCGCCGTGGTCACTCGCATGGCGCGCGAGTGCCGTGGCGATTTCGCCGCGGTAGAACGCCTCGCCCTTGGTCTGGGCGATCAGCTTGAGCGTGCGCGCCGCGCCGGCCAGCACGAAATTCTCACCGATCTCGGGCGCGCGGCCTCGCGGCAGAAAATGCTCGGCAAAGCCGGGCAGGTCCTGGAGCAAGGGCGCAGCCCGCCGCCATTTGTCGTGCACGATCGGCGTGACCGCAAAACCGCGCTCGGCGTATTCGATCGCGGGCGCGAGCACATCGGCGAAGGGCAGGCGGCCCAGACGTTCGTGCAAGGCGACCCAGCCCGCGACGGCGCCGGGCACGGTGACCGTATCCCAGCCGCGCATCGGCCGATTGCGCGGCAAGTCGTCGCCGTATTTGCGCCGGAAGTAATCGAGCGTCCAGGCGGCGGGTGCGACGCCGCTGGCATTCAGGCCGAGCAATTGCTGCGTGCCCGGGTCCCAGACGATGGCGAAGTTGTCCGAGCCGAGTCCGTTGCTGCACGGTTCGGTCAGCGTGATGGTGGCGGCAGCGGCGATGGCCGCATCGACCGCATTGCCGCCGCGCGCCAGCATGCGCATCCCCGCCTGCACCGCGAGCGGTTGCGAGGTGGCAACGACATTGCGCGCAAACACCGGCGCGCGGGTGCTGCGGTAGGGGTTGTCCCAGTCGAAGTGCATGCAGGGCTCCGGTATTGATGGAAGGTCCGGGCGAGCCCGGCGTCGGCGCGGGCGATTCTACGGAAGGCCCGCGGGCGCGACGCTTGGGGAATGTGCCCGCTTGAGCAACCCACCTCTGGAGCGTCCGTGGCCATCCTTGCCGATTCCGCACTCGACCAACTCTTTCGCACCGCACGTACCCACAACGGCTGGCAGATCGATCGGCCGATCGACGATGCGACCTTGCATGCGCTGTACGAACTCTGGAAATGGGGGCCGACGCAATCGAATTGCTGTCCGGCGCGCGTGGTGTTCGTGCGCTCGCCCGAAGCCAAGGAGAAGCTGCGTCCTTGCATGGCGCCGGGCAATCTGGACAAGACCATGGCCGCGCCCGCGACCGCGATCATCGGCATGGACATGGCGTTTTACGAGTACATGCCCAAGCTGTTCCCGCATGTGGCCGATGCGCGCTCGTGGTTCGCGGGCCACGACGATGCGATCCATGACGCGGCGTGGCGCAACGGCTCGCTGCAAGGCGCGTATCTGATGATCGCGGCGCGCGCGCTGGGGCTCGATTGCGGACCGATGGCCGGCTTCGATGCCGAAAAGGTCAACGCCGCTTTCTTTGCCGGCACTGCGGTCAAGGTGAACTTCTTGTGCAACCTCGGTTATGGCGATCCGGCCAAGCTGCGGCCGCGCGGGCCGCGCTTGTCGTTCGACGAGGCTTGCCGCATCGCTTGATGCTGGTGTCGCTCAGACGAAGTCGGGCGCGATCAGATCGAGCCGATCGGTGCAGAACGCATCGACGCCCCAGTCGAAAAGTTCGCGCGCCTGCCCGGGGTCGTTGACGGTGTAGCACATGAGCGGATAGCCCGCGGCATGCACCGCGTCGATCTGCGCGCGGGTGAGTTCACGCGCACGCGGATGCAAGGCGAGTGCGCCGACGCTGTGCATGCGTTGCTGCCAATCGTCGGGCACCGCGGTGACGAGCAGGCCGCGCGGGATTTCGGGGGCGGTCTCGCGCGCGCCCGCAAGCGCGGCCATCGAGAACGACGAGAACTCCGGCAGTGCCGGATCGAGTCCGCCCGGGCTGCGCGCGATCGCATCGGCGAAGGCGGCACGCACCGCCGTGCCGACCGCGCGGCCGGTGGCGGCGGCCACGGTTTCGTCCGAGGGCTTGATCTCGATGTTCATCCACACGCCGTGGGCGCGACAGAACGCGAGCACCTCGGCAAGCAAGGGCACGGGCTCGCCGATATAACAGGCCGAGTACCAGGCGCCCGCGTCCATCGTCTTGAGTTGCGCCGATGCCGTTGCGGCGACATGGCCGGCACCGCCGACGGTGCGGCCGAAGCTCGGGTCGTGCATGAGGATGGGGACTTGATCGGCGGCGAGCATGACGTCGAACTCGACGCCCTTGAATCCGCGCGCGTGTCCGATGCGCATGGCGGCCAGGGTGTTCTCGGGGGCGAGCGCGCCGCCGCCGCGATGGGCGAGCACGCGCGGGTAGGGCCAAGGGGCTGGGCTGGTATTCATCTTTGGTTCATCGGCGGATTACACGGATTACACGACGTTACCCCAAGCG
>CAYUYC010000075.1:11770-13196 GCA_964448945.1 uncultured Burkholderiaceae bacterium | reverse complement strand
GGGCGAACTTGAATACGACGTTCGACGCCTTGATCTTGGCGCGACGTCCCGTGGGCAATTCGACCTGATAGCTCGTCGGCTCGGGCGCACCCGTTGCGTCGAGGATCGAGCCGACCTTGAACCCGCCATCTTCTTCAAAAAAAACGTGCATGCGGCGCTACAATGAGTTTGAATGATTTTACCGCGTCATACGATACCGCCACGACTCTAAGTATGATTTTTCATCATTTCATAGCAGGGTTGCGGACCCTGACTGCCTTGAGCCTGCTGGCCGTCGCGCTGGCAAGTGCCCGCGCCGCAGCACCGGCGCACGAGGCAGTGGTCGAACCTGCCGCCGATACGCCGGGGAACCGAGCCTACACCGTCTGCGTGAAGCAACGCGGCGCAGGCGATGGGCAATGCATCTGGACCTTGCGGGTCGAAGAGGATTTTCCCGGCGTGCTTGCCGCCCGGCCCTTTGCCGCGCTCGCTTCGGACGACGGCTTGCGGGTCGCGGTCGTGCTGCGCAAAACGCGCAACAACCGTCCGATCGACGAACTCTGGCGCTATCACCAGCAAATGAATCCCGACATGGCGGTGCCCGGCACCCCGTCGAGCCGGGCCTTGGTCACGCGCAGCCGCCTGATCGCCTCGGGTTATCCGCTGAGCTTTGCCGGCAATCTCGCGCTGAATCGCTTCGTCATCAATGACGGTCGCCGGCTGCAGGCGATCGACGATCACGGCGGCGTGCTCGCCCCATTGCACGAGGCCGACCGCAGCGCACGCTCGCTCGAGCTCGCCGCACGCCGCGGATCCTTGAGCGGCTACGCCGAGACCGGCGCCAACGGCATCGATCGCTTCGTGGTGGCCGATCTGGATGCGCTCGATGCCGACGTCTATCAAACGCGCGGGATCGCACTGGGCAATGAAGTGGCCTGGAATCTCGAACGCGGCTGGGTGGCGATCACCGATTTTCCTGCCGCGGGCGATACCGCCGCGATCGAAGCGCGCGAACACCTGGGCACGCCGACCACGGTGCGCGTGGTCGATCTCGCGTACCGGCGTTCCTTGTTCGAGGCCTCGCGTCAAGTCGGACCGATGCGCCCGACCTGGATCGATGCCAACACCCTGGCCTGGCGCACCGACGAAACCCGCACGCAGACCCAGCATTTCGACACCCGCGCCGAGATCGGCCTGCTGCAGGCGACGGTGCGTGCGCAAGGCGACCGCTTGATGTTCCTGCCCTGTCGCGAGCGCGCGGTACTGCTGCTGGACGATGGCGCGACATCGCCCGACATCACCGCCTTGCTGCGGCAACAATTGGCGCGCAACGATCGTGTGTTCGTCGAAGCCTTCGGCTCGCGCATCGGCAGCGGTGTTGCGCTGGACACCCTGGTGCAGGCGGGCAACGATGCGGGCGGCTGCCAACTCAAGCCCGACCGCGCGA
>CAYUYC010000075.1:0-11760 GCA_964448945.1 uncultured Burkholderiaceae bacterium | reverse complement strand
GATCGAGGCGTCGGGCAGCGATCCGGCTTGGAAGCTGACGGTCACGCCGACCCGCCTGACCTTGGATCAAGCGGGTCAACCGCCGCTCACCATGGTGACCGCGCGGCTGCGGCGCGTCGAAGTCCGGCGCACGATGGCGATCCGCACGCCGGCCATGAACCTCGATCTGAACGCAGCACCGCAAGCCTGCCGCGATCCGGCCACCCAGATGGTGCAAGGCTGGCGCATCACCGTGCGCCTGACTGCGCCGGGCAAGCCGACGCGCGAGTTGCGCGGCTGCGGGCGCGTGCTGCGCGCAGGCATCGATGAATCGACGCGTGTGGTCGCCGCACGCTGAACCGTTCCCCTCAGCCTCATTCCCATCAGCCGCCCCAGGGCGTCACCACGACACACGGAGAAGCGCATGAAAGTTCTGATCGCCGTCGACGGCAGCCCCTATACCGCCAAGGCGGTCGACTATCTGATCGCGCACAAGGACGTGTTCGGCAATCAGCCCGATCTCACCTGCATCCATGTCTCCACGCCTTTGCCTTTGCGTGCCGCGCGCGCGGTGGGCAAGGACATCACCGATGGGTACTACTCGGAAGAATCGCAACGCGCGACCGACAAGGCACTGAAGATGCTGGAGAAGGTCGGAATCACCGCCAAGGTGGTGGCCAAGCGCGGCGATGCCGGCGAAGAGATCGCACGGGCCGCCGAAAAAGGCGGGTTCGACATGATCGTCATGGGCTCGCACGGCCATAGCGCCTTGGGCGGCCTGGTCATGGGATCGGTCGCGACCCGGGTGCTGGCCTCGTGCAAGGTGCCGGTGTTGTTGGTGCGCTGAACCGATCAGACCTGCTGCGCGACGTCTTCGACGCGACCGCCGGCCACCTCGAACAACTGGGCCGGCGCGATCGGGAATACGCTGTGCGGATGCCCGGCCGCGCCCCAGACCACCTCGTAGCGCGCCAGACTGCGATCGAGCAGCACCTCGAGCTGGGTCGCATGCCCGAGCGGCGGAATACCGCCGATCGCATAGCCCGTGCGCTCGCGCACGAAATCCGGCGTGGCGCGTTCGATCTTCTCGCCGATGAGCGCCGCGACCTTGTGTTCATCCACGCGGTTGCTGCCGCTGGCGATCACGAGCACCGCGCGACCGCTGTCGCGCGCGCGAAACACGAGACTCTTGGCGATCTGACCGATCTCGATGCCCAGCGCGTCGGCCGCTTGCTGCGAGGTCCGGGCCGCATCGGCCAGCATGACCACCGCAACATCGACGCCGGCGTCATGCAGCGCGCGCTGCACCTTCTGCACCGACGGCGGCAACGATTCGGATGCGTTCGGGGTGCTCATACCGACAGCCCTCCGCTGACTTCGATGACCGCGCCGTTCACATAACTCGATTCATCGCTGGCAAGAAACGCGTAGACATTGGCGAGTTCCTCGGGCTGGCCCAGCCGGCGCAACGGCACGCGGGTTTCCATCTCGCCCAGCACTTTCTCGGGAATGGTGTCGAGGATGTGGGTCGCTACAAAGCCCGGACAGACCGCGTTCACGCGTACGCCCTTGGGACCGAGTTCGCGCGCCCAGGTCTTGGCGAACGCGATCACACCGGCCTTGGAAGCCGCGTAATTGGTCTGGCCGAAGTTGCCGTACAGGCCGACCACGCTCGATGCATTGACGATCGATCCGTAGCCTTGTTCGACCATGGTGTCGGCCACGGCCTGGGTGCACTGGAAAGTGCCTTTGAGGTTGACGGCGATGACCTTGTCGAACTGCGATTCGGTCATCTTCACCAGCCGCGCATCCTGGGTGATGCCGGCGTTGTTGATGAGCACATCGACGCGACCGTAGGCTTCCTTGACCTTGGCGACCATCGCATCGAGATCGGCGCGGTCGGTCACATCGACGACGAAACCGCGCGCTTGCGCGCCCAGCGCGAGCAGCTCCTGGACCGCGGCGTCGACTTGATCCGCACGCAAATCGCACACGATGACGACCGCGCCTTCGCGCGCGAATTTGCGTGCAGTCGCCAGGCCGATGCCATTGGCCGCGCCGGTGATGATGCAGACCTTGCCGTTGAGCTTCACTTGCCGTTCTCCAGAGTGTGGTCCGCGCAGAACGCGAGGACTTCTTCGATGTGTTGGTCGAAATCGGATAAGCCGTGATCGGAACCGGGGATGACCTTCATGCGGCACCCGGTGTACTTCTTCACCATCTCGCGCCAGTCGAGTACTTCGTCGCCGGTTGCGGCGACCAGGAAGTAGCGCTCGGGACGCGTGATCGCCGCCACCTCGTGCGCCCGCAATTCGTCGATGTATTCGGGCTTGAATTCGAAGGACTGGGACGGGTCGTGGAACATCGTATGGCGGCCGATGTACAGCGACAGATCGCGTGCGGCGAAGATGCCCGGATTGAGCAACACCGCGCGGCAGCCGAGCTGCTCGGCCAGCCAGGTCGCGTAATACCCGCCGAGCGACGAGCCGATGATGGTCAAGGTATCGGCGCGCATGGCCGCGCACAGGCGCTGAGCCTGGGCGATCGCGCGCGCGGGCGAAACATCGAGCGTCGGCGCATGAAACGCCTGCGCCATCCCGCGCTCGGCCAGCACTTGCGCGAGCCGCCGCGCCTTGAACGAATCGGGCGACGACCGGAACCCGTGCAGATAGACGATGTTCATGCCCGGCCTCCAGCGCGCGCCGCCAGCGCGTCGAGCAACTTCTGATGCACGCCGCCGAAACCGCCGTTGCTCATGACGAGGATCGAATCGCCTGCGCGCGCATCGGCGACGATCGCTTCAACCAGGGCCGGCAGTTCGCCGAAGACACGTGCGCGCTGGCCCAGGGGCGCCAGCGCACCCGCCAGATCCCAGTCGATGCGGTCTTTGCCCGCGGACGCGCCAAAGCCGTAGACGAGATCGGCAGCACGCAAGGCGTCGGGCAATTGAGCCTTCATGACGCCGAGCTTCATGGTGTTCGACCGCGGCTCGACCACGGCAAGAATGCGTGCGGTGCCGACCACACGGCGCAGCCCGTCGATGGTGGTGGCAATGGCGGTCGGATGGTGCGCAAAATCGTCGTACACGCGCACGCCGGCCGCTTCGCCGCGCAACTCCATGCGGCGCTTGACCGATTCGAAACGCGACAACGCGTCGATCGCTTGAGCAGGCGGCACCCCGACATGGCGGGCCGCTGCGATGGCCGCCAGCGCGTTCATGAGGTTATGGCGACCTTGCAAAGGTCCGGCAAGCGCGGCGCTCGCGAGCCGGCCGCAGCCCGTACCCGCATGCTGAATTTCGACGGTCGAGTCGACTTCCTGCGCGCGCCATTCCGATGCCAGCCCGAAGCGCTCGACCGACGACCAGCATCCGCGCGCGAGTACGCGCTCCAGGGCAGCGTCGTCGCCGTTGACGATCAAACGGCCGATGCCGGGCACGGTGCGCACGAGGTGATGAAACTGGGTTTCGATCGCCGCCAGGTCGGGAAAGATGTCCGCGTGGTCGAACTCGAGGTTGTTGAGAATCGCGGTCTTGGGCCGGTAATGGACGAATTTGCTGCGCTTGTCGAAAAACGCGGTGTCGTACTCGTCGGCTTCGATCACGAAGAAGTCCGAAGCATCCTTGCCATGCAGGCGCGCTGAAATCCCGAAGTTGCGGGGCACGCCGCCGATCAGGAAACCCGGCGAGTAGCCGGCATCCTCGAGTATCCAGGCCAGCATCGATGATGTGGTGGTCTTGCCGTGCGTGCCGGCGACGGCCAGCACCCAACGCCCGGCCAGGATGTGCTCGGCCACCCATTGCGGACCGCTGGTGTAAGGCAGGCCGCGATCGAGGATGGCCTCCATCAGCGGGTTGCCGCGGGTGACGACATTGCCGATCACGAACAAGTCGGGCGCGAGCGCAAGCTGTTCGGGATCCCAGCCTTGCACCAGTTCAATGCCCTGAGCCTCGAGTTGCGTGCTCATCGGCGGGTAGACATTGGCGTCGCACCCGGTCACGCGATGCCCTGCTTGTCGCGCCAGAACGGCGACGCCGCCCATGAAGGTGCCGCAAATGCCGAGGATGTGGATATGCATGAGGGTCCTGGACCAACGACTCGAACGTCCGGCGTCTGCGCAATCGACACACGGCGCATACCGGGGGAGCGGGGATTCTATCGAAGGCGCCATCGGCGACTCGGCACCGCAGCATGGGTTCCGATACCATCCCGCCATGGTCAACGGTTCCGCTCAGCGCATCCGCGATGAAATCGCAGCCGCGGCCGCGCGCTTGGTCGCGGAATCGGGGCTGGATTATGTGTCGGCCAAGCGCAAGGCGGCGAAGGAAGTGGCCGGCGCCACACGGATCGCGCATGACCTGATGCCCGATAACGAAGAAGTCGAAGCCGCGTTGCGTGAATATCAACGGCTCTTCCAATCCGACACCCAGCCGGCGCGGCTCAAACATATGCGCCTGATCGCCCAAGCCGTGATGGAGTTGTTGCCCCAGCACGATCTCTATCTGGTCGGTGCGGTCGCCAATGGCACCGCCGGTGAGCATTCCGAGATCTTCCTGCAGTGCTATATCGAGTCCAGCAAGGACTTGCATATCGATTTGTTGAACACCGGGGTGGACGCCGACGCCGACGAAATCGCGAACCCCTTCGGGCGAGGACGGGTCGAACGCGTGCATTTCGATTTCCGGGGCGAAGCGGTGAACATCACTTGCTACCCGCCCGCCAAGGCACGCCAGATCGGCGAGCAAGTGGGCGAACGGTTGGATTACACCCAATTGGTCGATCTCCTCGCGAGTGCCTCCGACGAGAACCTTTGAAGGGCGGCAAACATGTCATCAACCACCGAACCGAAGTCGCGCCGTGCACTCGTGTTCGGGCTACTGGGGATCGGAGCACTCGCCGGCGGTTTGTTCGTCGGTCGCCGCTTTGCGGCAAACGGGCCGCAAGTCCAGGAGCCCAAAACGGCGTCACGCGCTTCTGAAGCATTGTTTGCGCTCACTTTGCCGGACGCCAATGGCGTGGCGACATCGCTCGCACGGTGGAAGGGGAGCGCACTCGTCGTCAATTTCTGGGCCACTTGGTGCGCGCCTTGCGTCGCCGAAATGCCGGATCTTCAGCAACTTCGCGACCAATATGCCCCCCGTGGTGCGGAAATCCTGGGCATCGGCATCGACAACGCCCAGGCGATTGCCGAGTTCGGCAAGCGCCTGGGGATCACCTATCCGCTGCTGGTTGGGGGGTACGGCGCGACTGAACTGGCTCGCCAATTCGGGAACGCCAATGGCGGCCTGCCTTTCACGGTGGTGTTGGATCGAGCCGGCGCAGTCCGGAGCACCCAAATCGGCCGAATTCGAGCCGAAAACCTGCGCTCGATCATCGAGACTGCATTAGCGTGAATGGACAGTTGGCCGAAAATCCGGGCACAATCGCCGCCCTTGAATCCTGAAGCCTGCATTGGTGCCGATTGAGGTCCAGCAGGCGCGAAGCGCAATGGCGACCCATCTGTTAGTGCTGCATGGTCCAAATCTCAATCTGCTGGGCACCCGGGAACCGGGTATCTACGGATCACAGACGCTCGACCAAATCAATGCAGAACTAAGCAAGATCGCCAAAGATGGCGGCGTGAAGCTCGATTCGTTCCAAAGCAATCACGAAGGCGCGCTGATCGATCGCATCCAGTCCGCAAGACACGAGGGCGTGGACTTCATCGTCATCAATCCGGGCGGATTGACCCACAGCAGCGTCGTCCTGCGCGATGCACTGTTAGGTGTGGCGATTCCGTTCATTGAAGTACATCTGTCGAACGTCCATGCCCGCGAGGCATTCCGACAGTCATCCTATTTCTCCGATGTCGCCGTCGGTGTGATCGCTGGGCTTGGCGCGGAGGGATATCGCGCCGCCGTCCGCTTTGCGATTTCCAGATAATCGCTACAATTAGCATCAATAACGCCATGTTCAATGGATTTATGGCGATTTACCTACATAGCCAGGAAGCGCAAGCATGGATCTTCGCAAGCTGAAAACCTTGATCGACTTGGTCTCGGAATCCGGTATCTCTGAACTGGAAGTCACCGAAACCGACGGCAAGGTACGTATCGTCAAGACAGTGCCGCAAACCATCGTCGCCGCGCCCGCCGCGGTGGCGGCAGCAGCGCCTGTACCTGCAGCCCCGGTTGCGGCAGCGGCCCCCGTCGCCGCGGCAACGCCCGAACCCCCGAAGGGCCATGTCGTCAAGTCACCGATGGTCGGAACGTTCTACCGCTCGCCGTCCCCAGGCGCAAAGGCTTTCGTGGAAGTGGGACAGCAGGTCAAGGCCGGCGACACGCTGTGCATCATCGAAGCAATGAAACTGCTCAACGAGATCGAGTCGGATGCCGCCGGGGAAGTCAAAGAAGTCCTGGTCGAGAACGGTCAGGCCGTCGAATACGGCCAGCCTTTGTTCGTGATTGGATAACAACCGATGCGCTGGGCACTGCGCGTGATCGGGTTGCTGATCGCAGTCATCAATGCCGGCTTCTTTGCACTCGCGTTCGAGATGGACGCGTCCTGGCAATGGATCGCCGTATTCCTTGCAAGTCTCGCTGTATTGGTATTGATCGATCTTTCCTGGTTCAGGATGATCGATCAGACACCCGACCGCGCCATTTCGGACGAGCACCATGTTTGAAAAGATTCTGATCGCCAACCGCGGCGAGATCGCATTGCGCATCCAGCGCGCATGCCGGGAACTCGGCATCAAGACCGTCGTGGTCCATTCGGAGGCCGACACGGAAGCCAAGTACGTCAGGTTGGCCGACGAATCGGTGTGCATTGGTCCCGCGCCATCTGCGCAAAGCTATTTGAATATCCCGGCGATCATCAGCGCCGCCGAAGTGACGGATGCCGAAGCCATTCATCCGGGCTACGGTTTCCTGTCGGAAAACGCCGATTTCGCCGAGCGCGTCGAAAAGAGCGGCTTCGTCTTCATCGGCCCGCGCGCCGACACCATCCGGCTGATGGGCGACAAAGTCTCGGCCAAGCAGGCGATGATCAAGGCCGGTGTGCCTTGTGTGCCGGGCTCCGAAGGCGCGCTCCCCGACGATCCCAAAGAGATCGTCAAGATCGCGCGCGCGATCGGCTATCCGGTGATCATCAAAGCCGCCGGCGGCGGGGGCGGACGCGGCATGCGCGTGGTCCACACCGAAGCCGCCTTGGTCAACGCGGTCACGATGACCCGCACCGAAGCGGGCGCCGCGTTTGGCAACTCCGCGGTCTATATGGAGAAGTTTCTCGAGAACCCGCGCCACATCGAGATTCAGATCATGGCCGATCAACACGGCAATGTGGTCTTCCTCGGCGAGCGCGATTGCTCGATGCAGCGGCGCCACCAAAAGGTCATCGAAGAAGCGCCGGCACCGATGCTCAACCCCAAGCTACGCGACAAGGTTGGCGCGCGCTGCGCCGATGCCTGCAAACGTATCGGCTATCGCGGCGCCGGCACCATCGAGTTCCTGTACGAAAACGATGAGTTCTATTTCATCGAAATGAACACCCGTGTTCAGGTCGAACACCCGGTCACCGAGATGATCACCGGCATCGACATCGTGCAAGAACAGATCCGCGTCGCTGCTGGCGAGAAGATGGCCTTGCGTCAACGCGATATCGTCTTGACCGGTCACGCCATCGAATGCCGGATCAATGCCGAGGATCCGTTTACCTTCGTTCCGAGTCCGGGCCGCATCACCGGATGGCATGTGCCCGGCGGCCCCGGTATCCGCGTGGATTCGCATGTCTATGACGGCTACTTCGTTCCGCCGCATTACGACTCCATGGTCGGCAAGGTGATCGCGTACGGCAAGACGCGCGACCAAGCCATTGCCCGCATGCGCATCGCGCTGTCCGAAATGGTGGTCGACGGCATCAAGACCAACATCCCCTTGCACCGCGAACTGATGAACGATGCCAAGTTCATCGAGGGCGGCACGAGCATCCATTACCTCGAGCAAAAGCTCGCGGCACGCAAACGCTGAGCCCGCGCGTGCTGATCGAGGCGGTCTTCATCGTCGACGAGGCCGGCGCCAATGCGCTGGCCGATGCCTTGCTGGACGCAGGTGCGCTCTCGGTCGTGGTCGAGGACGCCGATGCCGAATCGCCCGACGAGCAGCCCATCTTCGGTGAACCGGGCATGGCCCAGGACGCGCAGGCCTGGCGTCGCAGCCGCTTGGTGATGCTTTTGCAAATCGACGAAGGCGGCGACTTCGCGTCGGTCCTCGCGGATCTGATGCTCGCGGTACGTGACGCAGGACTCGACCTGCCGCTGCCCGACACCATACGCACCGTCGACGAGCAGGATTGGGTTCAGGCCACACAATCGCAATTCGAGCCGATCGAGATCGGACGCCTGTGGATCGTGCCGAGTTGGCATGTAGTCCCGGCGCAGGCCGAAATCGCATTGCGTCTCGACCCCGGCATGGCGTTCGGCACCGGTACGCATCCGACCACGCGGCTGTGCCTCGAATGGCTCGAACGCGAAATCCACGCGGGCATGACCGTGCTCGACTACGGATGCGGATCGGGCATTCTCGCGATCGCCGCCACCAAACTCGGCGCGCAGCATGTCGAAGGCGTCGACATCGACGAGCAGGCCGTGATCGCCGCGCGCGACAATGCCCTGCGCAATGCGGCCGACGTTCAATTCCACGATGCACGCTGGCAACCCGATCGACAGTACGACGTCGTCGTCGCCAACATCCTGTCCAACCCGCTCAAATTGCTGGCGCCTGCACTGATTGCACGCGTCGCCACCGGCGGTGCACTGGTCTTGTCGGGCATCCTCGAACGCCAGGCCGACGAGGTTGCGTCGATCTACGCAACGCTCGGCGTGCCGATGCACGTTGCTGCAGTGCGCGACGGTTGGGTATGCTTGGCCTCTCGTCCGCACGCGGACTGAGTTCGCCCGGCCTCACCACGGGACCCGGCCTCGATCCCAACAGCCATTCATGACCCTCGCCACCCGCTGCCCGCAATGCGGCACCACCTTTCGCGTGGTGTCCGATCAACTGAAGCTGCGCAAGGGCTTGGTCAAGTGCGGCAAATGCCTGCACGTCTTCAACGGCGTCGAGTTCCTGCATTACTTCTCCGAGCCGGTTGCCACGAGCGCGGACGGCAACGAGGACGGGGGCGCGAGCACCAGCATGCCCGCAGTCGTGACCTCGGCACCAACGCCCGAATTTCTCGGTGTCGACGATCCGCATGTGCCCAATGTGGCCGCGACGCGCGCCGACATCGCAGCGGCGCCGATACCTGCAGCGATTTCGCCCACCGCGATTTCGCCCGCCGCGACCGACCCACCGGCCGCGACCGACGCACCCGTCGAGTCGCCAATGCCGCAAGACGCGACGCCCGCGCCGGCACCCGCCGACGAGAATTCAGCCGCGATACGCCCCGAGATCGCTCAACCCACCACTCCGCTCCCGGCGACTGAGCGCAGCAGCACCAAGAGCGCGGAACCCCGGCGTGCCTGGTACAACCTGTCGCCGCCAGAACCGCGTGCCGCCACGCCGAGTCCCCTCGACCCTGCTCCTTCCAGCACCGCTGCGATCACGCCGACCGCGCGCGTGGAAGATCGAGCGATGCGTGACCGATGGATCGCGACCCCCTCTTCCGACACCCCCGTCGATTCGCCGCGCGCCGACCGGTCCACCCCCATTCCTACCGCGCCCACCGACGTGCCTGCGCCCGACGAGGAATTGGTCGCCACCGCGATCGAACCCCTGAACGGCGATGCCGATGAGGAAACGCGCGCGCGCGAAGAAGTCGCACGCATACGCACCGCGCAAGCGGCCGATGACGAGGCTGCGGCACTCTCGCCGCTGACCCTGGTCGATGTTGCGCGCCAGTCCGCCGAGCCCGCGGCCGACACCTTCGAGGAACTGCCCGCGTTCTTGCGCGAGCGTCGACGCACACCGCGGTGGGTGCGCGCGCTCATCATGCTGCTGGTGCTGGCGAGTGCGCTGACGCTGATGGCACAGGCGATCTATGCGTACCGCGCCGAGGTCGCCGCGGAATTCCCCGATTTGCGCACACCGATCGCGGCGGCCTGCTCGGCACTTCCGTTGAATCTGAATTGCGAAGTCGGATTGCCTCAGCACATCACCCAATTGCGGGTGACCGGCGCCGATCTCCAGCCCGCAGACGCCGGCAGCTTCAATCTGATGGTGACGATCCACAACGACGCCTCCGTCGCGCTCGCTTACCCCGCGCTCGATGTGATCCTCACCGATGTGCGCAATCAGGTGCTGGTCCGTCGTGTCGTGGTTGCCGACGAGTATCTGGGCGCGCATCGCGATGCCGCCGATCGTCGGCATGTCGGACTCGCGCCCAATGCCGAGACCGCCGTCACCGTGCCGATGCGCATCCTCGATGAAACCGTGGTCGGCTATACCGTCGGCATCTTCTATCCTTGATGACGCAACACCCGCGGCACCGCACGGATCGCGCGGCGATGTACATTGCGCGGCTTGATGGTGTTTGCGCTGAACGAACACTCCTAACGACCCAACTGCATTCACAACCGACATGGCCACGTTGATCTGCGGCTCGATCGCCTATGACACCATCATGGTGTTTCCCGGCGAATTCAAAGACCACATCCTTCCGGAGAAGGTCCACATCCTCAACGTCGCCTTCCTCGTGCCTGAAATGCGGCGCGAATTCGGCGGCACCGCAGGCAACATCGCCTACAACCTCAACATGCTGGGCGGCAAGCCGATCATCATGGCAACCGTCGGGCAGGATTCGGACACCTATCTCGAACGTCTGCGCAAACTCGGGCTGAACACGCAGCACGTGCGCCGCATTCCATCGTCGTACACCGCGCAAGCCTTCATCACCACCGATCAGGCCGACAACCAAATCACCGCATTCCATCCGGGCGCGATGAGCTATGCGCATGAAAATCGCGTGGCCGATGCCGGCGAGATCAAGTTGGGCATCGTCTCGCCCGACGGGCGCGAAGGCATGATCGAGCACGCCAAGCAGTTCAAGGCCGCGGGTGTTCCGTTCATCTTCGATCCGGGCCAAGGCATGCCGATGTTCTCGGGCAGCGAGTTGCTCGACTTCGTCTCGAACGCCGACTACGTCACCGTCAACGATTACGAAGCGCAGATGCTGTGCGAACGCACCGCAAAGAGCTTCGCAGAGCTCGCAAAACTCACCCGTGCCCTGATCGTCACGCGCGGCGCGCTCGGCTCCGAGATCCACACCGATGGTGAGGTCATCCAGATTCCGTGCGTGCGCGCAGAGAAGATCGTCGACCCCACCGGTTGCGGCGACGCCTACCGCGCGGGCTTGCTGTTCGGCATCGAACGCGGCATGGATTGGCCGACCACGGGTCGACTCGCGTCCTTGCTCGGCTCGATCAAGATCGGTTATCGCGGCGGCCAGAGCCACCATTTCACTGCAGCCGAAGTGCGCTCACAATTCGACACCGAGTTCGGCTATACGCCGTGGTAGCGTCAACGCGCCCAGGCGGCGCGCCACTCCACGGATAACGCGACGCCTCTTACTAGGCACATGTGCAACGCGCGGTTCCCATGGAGAACATCATGAAGTCGCATCACTCATCGGCTCGATTGGTCTTGGCATTGTCGATCGCTGCGGCACTCGTCGCGGGTTGCGCAAACCCGCGCACCTCGGCCAGCGAATACTCGGCCTCACAGATCGGGCGTGAGCAAACCGTCCGCATGGCTACGGTGGAATCGGTACGCACCGTCCAGATCGACAAGGGACAGACCGGTGTCGGTAC
>CAYUYC010000074.1:0-13253 GCA_964448945.1 uncultured Burkholderiaceae bacterium | reverse complement strand
GTTGGGTTGGTTGACTGGCGGCGATTCGAAAACGAGAAAGGGCGGGTCTCCCGCCCTTTCTCGTTTTCGAATCGCCGCCAGTCAACCAACCCAACCGACCCTGACCATGCGCCCAAAGTCATTGCGTGCAATTTCGGCTCTCGCATTTCTCCTCGCCGGCACGGTTGCGATGGCGCAGTCCGGGCCGCAACCCACGCTTCCAGCGACTCAACTGTCGATCGGATTCCATGCGATCCACGCCGAGGTGGCGGGCACCCCGGCGCAACAGCAGATCGGGCTCATGTTTCGCACCGAACTCGCTCCCAATGCGGGCATGCTGTTCGTCTTCAACGATCGTTCCGTGCATTGCATGTGGATGCGCAACACCCTGATCCCTTTATCGGTCGCATTCATCGACGAAAAAGGCGTCATTGCCAACATCGAAGACATGGCACCGCGCACCGAGAATTCTCATTGCGCATCGCGCCCGGTGACTTACGCGCTCGAGATGTCGCAAGGATGGTTTGCCAAGCGCGGCATCAAGGCGGGGAGCAGCATCGCCGGTCTGAAAAAACCCTGATGGCCGCATGTGGCGTATGTCAGGATCGCCACAAACCCGCGCGAAATGCCGACGACTTGACTGCGGCGCGGCGGGCGCAGCGGGGCAAACCGATGATTTCCCGACTAATTTAGTCGCTGGCACGGGTGTTGCAGAAAGGTCGCTGTCGTCGACCCTTCTTGCGAGCGACCCATGCCGGACCCGATCTATCTGGATTACTCAGCGACCACGCCGGTCGACCCGCGCGTGGCGCAAGCGATGTGGCCTTGGTTGGTCGAAAAATTCGGCAATCCGGCCAGTCGGTCCCATGCCTACGGTTGGGCCGCCGAGGAAGCCGTCGAGACTGCGCGTGCGCATGTCGCGGCGCTGATCAACGCCGACCCGCGCGAAATCGTCTGGACTTCGGGCGCGACCGAAGCCAACAATCTGGCCATCAAGGGCGCCGCGCAATTCCTGGCCTCGCGCGGGCGTCACATCATCACCGTCAAGACCGAGCACAAATCGGTGCTCGATACCGCACGCGAACTCGAACGTCTGGGCTTCACGGCCACCTTCCTGGACGTCGATGCCGACGGCCTGGTCGATCCACAAGCCGTGGCCGAAGCATTGCGTCCCGACACCACGCTGGTGTCGATGATGATCGTCAACAACGAAACCGGCGTGATCCAGGACGTCGCTGCCGTCGCGCGCATCTGCCGCGCGCGTGGCGTGCTCCTGCATTGCGACGCGGTGCAGGCCATCGGCAAGATCCCGGTCGATGTCGAAGCGATCGGCTGCGACCTGCTCACCATGTCGGCCCACAAGATCTACGGCCCCAAAGGCATCGGCGCGCTGTACGTACGGCGCAAGCCGCGCGTGCGCATCGAGCCGCAGATCCATGGCGGCGGCCACGAGCGCGGCATGCGCTCGGGCACCCTGCCCGTGCATCAGATCGTCGGCATGGGCGAAGCCCTGCGCATCGCGCGCGAAGAACTGCCGACCGAAATCGAGCGCGTACGCGCCCTGCGCGATCGCCTGCATGCCGGCCTCGCGGGCCTCGACGAAACCTATGTCAACGGCAGCCTCACGCAACGCATCGCCCACAACCTGAATCTGAGCTTCGCCTTTGTCGAAGGCGAGTCACTGATCATGGGTTGCAAAGGCATCGCGGTGTCGTCGGGTTCGGCCTGCACCTCGGCCAGCCTGGAACCCAGCTATGTGCTGCGCGCCATGGGCCGCAGCGATGAACTCGCGCACAGCTCGATCCGCTTCACGCTCGGACGCTTCACCACCGAAGCCGAGATCGATGCCGCCATTGCCGAAGTCCTGTCCTGCGTACGACGCCTGCGCGAACTCAGCCCCTTGTGGGAAATGCATTGCAGCGGCATCGATCTTGCATCGGTGAAATGGGCCGCGCACTGAACGCGGCTTGGCCCAAGCCTCTGACCGCCCTCACCCCTCTCGGAGAAACGTCATGTCCTACAGCGAAAAAGTCATCGACCATTACGAGAACCCGCGCAACGTGGGCGCGTTTGCGGCCGACGAAGACGGCGTGGGCACCGGCATGGTCGGCGCGCCGGCCTGCGGCGACGTCATGCGCCTGCAGATCAAGGTCGTCGACGGCGTGATCACCGACGCGCGCTTCAAGACCTACGGTTGCGGTTCCGCCATCGCCTCGTCGTCCTTGGTCACCGAGTTGGTCAAGGGAATGACGATCGACGAGGCGCTCGAACTCAAGAACACCACGATCGCCGAAGAACTCGCCTTGCCACCGGTGAAGATCCATTGCTCGATCCTCGCCGAAGACGCGATCAAGGCCGCGATCACCGATTACCGCGAGCGCAGCGAGACCCCGGTCGCCGCCGCACTCCAATAAAGCACCCCTTTCGGACCCGCACGCAACAGGAGCACTTCATGACTGCCGAAGCAATCGCACTTCCGATCCAGTTCACCGACAACGCGCTCGCCAAGGTCCGCGAACTCATCGAGGACGAAGGCAACGACGCGCTCAAGCTGCGCGTGTATGTCTCGGGCGGCGGCTGCTCGGGCTTCCAATACGGCTTTGCCTTCGATGAAGCGCCGAACGAAGACGACCTGACCTTCGAAAGCGCCGGCGTGGGCATCCTCGTCGATTCGATGAGCCTGCAATACCTGGGCGGCGCACAAGTCGATTTCCAGGACGGGCTCGAAGGCTCGCGTTTCGTCATCACCAATCCGAACGCGACCTCCACCTGCAGTTGCGGCAGCTCGTTCTCGGTCTAGGAGGCCATCATGACCATCAGCGTCACCGAAAAAGCCGCGCGCCACATCACGCGCTCCATCGCCAAACGCGGCAAGGGCCTAGGCTTGCGCCTGGGCGTGCGCACCAGCGGTTGCTCCGGCCTGGCCTATGCGATCGAGTATGTCGACGAAGCGGCGCCCGAGGATCTGAGCTTCGAAAGCCATGGCGTGTGTCTGTACATCGACCCCAAGAGCCACACCATCCTGCAAGGCACCGAACTCGACTTCGTGCGCGAAGGACTCAACGAAGGCTTCAAGTTCAACAACCCGAACGCCAAAGGCACTTGCGGCTGCGGCGAAAGCTTCTCGGTCTGACCCATCCCTGGCGCGCCGCGATCGGCCACCGGCCGGTCGCGGCGTCGCCCATTCCATGCGCGGATCGTTCCGGGCCATCACCACCTCGTCGGGCCGCCGCCAGCGCGATCGGCATGCGCGCGCGAACGCCGAAACACCCTTGTCGACAAGCCGACAATCGCAACAGCCCGCCCGCAGGGCCCCCGCCGACTGACGCCAAGTCCATGATTTGACGCGAGTTTCTTCCTTGGCACAGCGATTGCACTGGATCGCTTGCGGAGGGAACGATGGCCACCATCAACGACACGACACTGCGCGACGGCGAACAGACCGCAGGCGTTGCATTCAGCACCGAAGAGAAGCTCGCGATCGCGCGCGCGCTCGACGGGCTGGGCGTTCCCGAACTCGAAGTCGGCATCCCCGTCATGGGCGCCGAAGAACGCGAAGTCATCAACGCCATCGGCGCGCTCGGTCTCGACGCTGCCCTGATGGTCTGGGGCCGCATGTGCGACGCCGATCTGCAAGCCGCGCTCGCCTGCCGGGTCGACATCGTGCATTTGTCGGTCCCGGTGTCCGACATCCAGATCGAAGCCAAGCTGCGCCGCGACCGCCAGGCCGTGCTCGATCTGGTGCGCAACTTCGTGCCGCGCGCCATCGATGCGGTCGGCGCACCGATCTCGGTCGGTTTCGAAGACGCCTCGCGCGCCGACCCGTCCTTTCTTCTCGCCCTGGCCGAAGCCGCCGAACATGCCGGTGCGCGCCGCATCCGTTACGCCGACACCCTGGGCATCCTCGATCCGTTCAGCACGTTTGAACTGATCTCGGCCTTGCGCCGCGCGTGCGGCATCGAACTCGAAATCCACGCCCACAACGATCTGGGCCTCGCCACCGCCAACACCCTGGCCGCGATCCGCGCCGGTGCGACGCATGCCAGCACCACCGTCAACGGCCTGGGCGAACGCGCGGGCAATGCGCCGATCGAAGAAGTCGCGATGGCGCTGCGCCATCTGCACGGCATCGAAACCGGCATCGACACCCGCGCGCTGATCGAGGTCTCGCGCCTGGTGGCGCGCGCTTCGGGCCGCCCGGTCGCGCCCAACAAGAGCATCGTCGGCGAAGCAGTGTTCTGGCACGAGAGCGGCATCCATGTCGACGGCCTGCTCAAGGACACCCGCAATTACGAAGGCTTTCCGCCCGCCGAAGTCGGTGCGCATCACACCACCGTGCTCGGCAAGCATTCAGGGTCGAGCGGGGTGCGTCATGCGTATGCCCAGCTCGGCGTCGCGCTCGACGAGTTTCAGGTCTCGATGCTGCTCACGCGCATCCGCGGTTTTGCGGTCGAGAACAAACGCGCGCCGACGCGCATCGATCTGCTGCGTTTTCATGCCGAAATCGCGCCGCTGCCCGCGGGCCAAGGCCATTGAGATGAACAGCGCCCAAGCCCACGCCCCGATCGCCGCCGCGCCGCAATCCCCGCGCATCGGTCTGCTGCGCCAATTGCGCGAGGACTGCGCTTGCGTGTTCGAACGCGATCCGGCGGCGCGCAACAAGGCCGAGGTGCTGTTGTTGTATCCGGGCGTGCATGCGATCGCCTTGCACCGCATCGCCCATGCTTGGTGGCGGCACGGCTTCAAATTCATGGCGCGTGCGCTGGCCTACTTCGCGCGCTGGTGGACCTCGATCGAAATCCACCCGGCCGCGCAGGTGGGCCGGCGCTTTTTCATCGACCACGGCTGCGGCGTGGTGGTCGGCGAAACCGCGATCATCGGCGACGACGTGACGCTCTATCACGGCGTGACGCTCGGCGGCACCTCATGGAATCCGGGCAAGCGCCATCCGACCATCGGCGACGGCGTGGTCATCGGCGCCGGCGCCAAGGTGCTCGGCAACATCACCGTCGGCGCGCAAGCGCGCGTGGCCGCGAATTCGGTGGTCATCGACGACGTGCCCGCGGGCATGACGGTGGTCGGCATTCCGGGGCGCATCGTCAAGCCGCGCGAAGCGCGCCGCCTGCGTGCCGGCGTGATCGACCTCGACCATCACGAAGTGCCCGATCCGGTCGGCCATGCGCTCGGCTGCCTGCTCGATCGCGTCGAATTCCTCGAAGCCCGTCTGACCGAAATGCGTGCCGGCACCAGCGCCAGCCGCCATGCCCAACCGCATGTCGATGCCGCACTCGAATGCACCGACTGCTCCCAACCTTGTTCCCCCGTGAAGGAAGAACGCCATGCCGATGCTTGAACGCCTGCAACGCCTGTCCTCGGCCGAAGAGTTCTTCAATTTCTTCAGCCTCGACTATGACCAGTCGGTCCTCAATGTGAGCCGGCTGCACATCCTCAAGCGCTTCAACCAATACCTCGCGCGCGAATCGCTCGAGGGTCTGGCCGAAGCCCAGCAACTCGCGCGCGGCCGCACCCTGCTCGCGCGCGCCTACAGCGACTTCCTCAGCACCACCGCGCAGGAAGCCAAGCTGTTCAAGGTCTTTCAAGACGCCGCGGGCATGCAGCAAGTCGGCATCGACAAGCTGCGCGCCACTCTGCCTTCGCGCGCGAGCGCCTGACCCGGAATTCAAGGAGCCACGCAATGCACATCGTCGTTTGCATCAAGCAGGTGCCCGATTCGGCGCAGATCCGCGTCCATCCGGTCACCAACACCATCATGCGCCAGGGCGTGCCGGCGGTCGTGAATCCGTACGACCTGTTCGCGCTCGAAGAGGCGCTGCGCCTCAAGGACAAATACGGCGGCCGCGTGACCGTGCTCAGCATGGGCCCGATGCAAGCCGAAATGGCGATGCGCAAGGCGCTGTCGTTCGGTGCCGATGACGCGATCCTGATCTCGGACCGCGCCTTCGCGGGTTCCGACACGCTCGCGACCAGCTTTGCGCTGGCCGCCGCGATCAAGACCATCCAGAAGAACATGCCGGTGGACATCATCTTCACCGGCAAGCAGACCATCGACGGCGACACCGCCCAGGTCGGCCCCGGCATCGCCAAGCGCCTCGATTACCAATTGCTGACCTACGTCTCGAAGATCCGCAATGTCGACGAAGACAAGCGCACGATCGAGATCGAGCGCCGCGCCGAAGGCGGCGTGCAGCACATCACGACCAAGCTGCCGGTGCTGATCACGATGCTCGAAGGCACCAACGAGATGCGCTTCGCGACCATGGAAAACATGTTCCGCGCCGCGCGCTTCCCGCTCAAGGTCTGGAACCGCGAACAGGCCGGCATCGAAGACCCGGTCAATGTCGGCCTCAAGGGCTCGCCCACCCTGGTGTCCAAGGTGTTTGCGCCCAAGCCCAAGAGCGTGCCCGCAGAAATGATCGAAACCGAATCGGGCGCGCCCGAAGACGTGGTCGACACGCTGCTCATGAAGGCATTCACGCGCTTCCCGCAAGTCGAGAAGCAAGTCGTCACGCAAGGTCAGGTGTAGGAGAACCACGATGAGCGAAGCCCCCGCCGCCAAGCCCGCAGCGCGCAAGAAAGAACTGCCCGAACACCTCAAGGTCTACAAGGACGTCTGGGTGTTCATCGAACACGAACAAGGCCATGTGCATACGGTCTCGTGGGAACTGTTGGCCGAAGGCCGCAAGCTCGCCGACAAGCTCGGCGTGCAATTGTGCGGCGTGCTGCTCGGCCCCACGGGCGATCTGCTCGGCAAGTTCTGCAAGGACGCCTTCGCCTACGGTGCCGACAAGTGCTACACCATCCGCGACGAGATCCTGCGCAACTACCGCAATGAGCCCTTCACCAAGGGCCTGACCGATCTGGTCAACAAGTACAAGCCCGAGATCCTGTTGCTCGGCGCGACCGTGCAAGGCCGTGACCTCGCGGGGTCGGTCGCGACCACGCTCAAGACGGGCCTGACCGCCGACTGCACGGAGCTTGCCATCGACATGGACAACCGGGGTCTGGCCGCGACGCGCCCGACCTTCGGCGGCTCCTTGTTGTGCACGATCGTGACGCAGAACTTCCGCCCGCAGATGGCAACCGTGCGGCCGCGCGTGATGCGCATGCCCGAGAACTACGACGGCTCGCGCAACGGCGAAATCGTCGAAGACGCGCTCGGCATGATCGAGACCAGCATCATCACCAAGGTGCTCGAATACATCCCTGACGCCAACCAAGACAAGCCGCAACTGCCGTTCGCCGACATCATCGTCTCGGGCGGCAAGGGCATGAAGAAGCAAGAAAACTTCAAGCTGATCTGGGACCTCGCCAAAGTGCTCGGCGCCGAAGTCGGCGGCTCGCGCCCGGTGGTGCAGGCCGGCTGGCTCGAGCTCGACCGCCAGGTCGGCCAAAGCGGCAAGACGGTGCGTCCCAAGCTGTACATCGCGGCCGGCATCTCGGGCGCGATCCAGCACCGCGTCGGCATGGACGGCTCGGATTGCATCATCGCGATCAACGCCGATCCGAACGCGCCGATCTTCCAGTTCGCGCATTACGGCATCGTCGGCAACGCGATGACCATCCTGCCCGCGCTGACCAAGGCGTTTGCCCAGCACATCAAGCTCGCGCGCGAAGGAGTGGCGGCGTGAACCTCGAGCACCTCCACCGCCCGCACACCCAACATCAGCAGCTAGGAGATCGTCATGCCTGAACGTTTCGATGCCATCGTCGTCGGCGCTGGCCCCTCGGGCAACGCCGCGGCGTACACCCTCGCCAAGGCCGGCCGCAAGGTGCTGCAGATCGAGCGCGGCGAAACCCCGGGCTCCAAGAACGTACAAGGCGCGATCCTGTACGCCGACATGCTCGAGAAGATCATCCCGAACTTCCGCGAGGACGCGCCGCTCGAGCGCCACATCATCGAACAGCGCATGTGGCTGCTCGACGATGATTCGCATGTCTCGATGAATTACCGCTCGGAAAAATTCAATCAGCAGCCGGGCAACCGCTACACCATCATCCGCGCGCAATTCGACAAATGGTTCTCGGAAAAGGTCATCGAAGCCGGCGCGCTCGTGATCAACGAAACCACGGTGACCAACCTGCTGATGGACGGCAACCGTGTCGTGGGCGTGGCCACCGACCGCGTCGGCGGCGAGGTCTATGCCGATGTGGTGATCCTGGCCGATGGCGTGAATTCGATGCTCGCGCGCAAGGCGGGTTTCCGCGCCGAGATCAAGCCCGAACATGTGGCGCTCGCGGTGAAGGAAATCCACTTCATGCCGCAAGAGTTGATCGAGCAACGCTTCAACATCAACGGTGACGCGGGCGTGGTCATCGAGATGGTCGGCAAGATCACCAAGGGCATGATGGGCACGGCCTTCTTGTACACCAACAAGGAGTCGATCACCTTCGGCATCGGCTGCATGCTGTCGGACTTCAAGAAGCAGGACGTCACGCCCTACCAATTGCTCGACGACATGCGCGCGCATCCGAGCATCGCGCCGCTGCTCGAAGGCGGCGAGATGAAGGAATACGCGGCCCACCTGATTCCCGAAGGCGGCTTCGATGCGATGCCCAAGCTCTACGGCGACGGCTGGGTCATCGTCGGCGACTCGGGCGGCATGGTCAACGCAGTGCACCGCGAAGGCTCGAACCTCGCGATGACCTCGGGCCGGATCGCGGCCGAGACCGTTGCCGCGCTCGCGGCCGAAGGCAAGGATTTCACCGCGAAGAACCTGGCGCGCTATCAGAAGGCGCTCGAAGAATCCTTCGTGCTCAAGGACTTGAAGAAGTATCGCGACATGCCGCCGATCTTCCACAAGAACCCGCACTTCTTCTCGAGCTATCCCGAACTCATCAACCGCGCCGCCCACGAAATGCTGGTCGTCGACGGCGTCGACAAGCGCTCGAAGGAAAAGGCCATCAAGCGCGAGTTCCGCGCGCGCCGCGGCCTGTTCGGGATGGTGTCCGATGCATTCAAGGTATGGAGGGCATTCGAATGAGTGCTGTGTCTGCAAAGATCGAAGAAAAGCTGTTCCAGAACCGCTACCGCGTCGATGCGGGCCGGCCGCACATCGTGGTGAAGAACCCCGACATCTGCGCCGACACCTGCCAGACCAAGCAATGCACGGTCTGCTGCCCGGCCGGTTGCTGGACCAATGACGGCACGGGACGCGTCACGCTAATTTCCGACGGTTGCCTCGAATGCGGCACCTGCCGGGTGATCTGCGACGAGCATCGCAACGTCGATTGGGAATATCCGCGCGGCGGCTACGGCATCCTGTTCAAGTTCGGTTGAACGCATGTCGTCCAAGGCGGGCAGTCCGGGCGCGGTCGGCGTCGGAGAAGGTGTGCACTGGATCGGCGCGCTCGATCCAGGCATGCGCACCTTCGATCTGATCCTGCGCACCCCGAACGGCACCACCTACAACAGCTATTGCGTACGCGGCAGCGACGGTGTCGCGATCATCGACACCGTCAAGGAAGAACACGCCGACGCTTTCTTCGCGCGCCTCGAAGCGGTCTGCCGCTACGACGAAATCAAGGCGATCGTGCTCAACCATCTCGAGCCCGATCATGCCGGCGCCCTGCCCGAACTCGTGCGCCGCGCACCGCAAGCACAGTTGTACATCTCGGCCTCGGGCCTGGGCATGCTCAAGGCCATCTTGAAGCGCCTGCCCAATGCCGAGCGCATTCCTTGCACCACCGTGACCACCGGCGACACGGTGAGCCTGGGCGACCGCAGCCTGCACTTCTTGCAAACGCCCTATCTGCATTGGCCCGACACCATGTGCACCTGGGTGCCCGAAGAACGCATCCTGTTTTCGGGCGATGTCTTCGGCTGCCATTTTTGCGATGCGCGTTTGTTCGACGATCGTTGCGGCGATTTCCGCTTCGCCTTCGATTACTACTACGCGCACATCATGCGGCCGTTCCGGCAGTTCGTGCTCGACGCGCTCGAACTCATCGATCCGCTCGACGCGCAATGCATTGCGCCCGCGCACGGCCCCATTCTGCGCAGCCAGCATCGCAAGTTCGTCGAACGCTATCGGCAGCTGTCGCAACCGCGCGAAGCAAGCGCCGAGAAATCCTTGCTGGTGTTCTATCTCTCGAGCTACGGCAACACCAAGCGCATGGCCGAAGCAGTCGCCGATGGCGCGGGGCAGGTCGACGGTTTGCGGGTCTCGCTCTATGACCTCGAAGGCGCCGAGATCGAACCCTTCGTCGATCTGATCGAAGACATCGACGCGATCGCGATCGGCTCGCCGACCATCAACGGCGATGCGGTCAAGACGGTCTGGGACCTGCTCTCGTCGCTGACCCGCGTGCATGTCAAAGGCAAGATCGGCGCGGCCTTCGGCAGTTACGGCTGGAGCGGCGAAGCCGTGCGCCTGATCGAAGAGCGCATGCGCGGCCTGAAGCTGCGCACGCCGGTGAACGGCGTGAAGGTCAAGCTCATCCCCAACGAACAGGATCTCGACACCTGCCGCGCCTTCGGCGAAGAACTCGGCCGCTGGGTGACAGGCAAGCAGGCGCCGCGCGAGATCGATCTTTCGGATCTCGTCGCCGCACCGGCGGCGTGATCCACGCAGCAGCCAACCCGCCAAGAGGCCACCATGAACGACAAAGTCAAAGTCACCTTCTCCGATGTCAGCGTCACCGTCACCGTGCCCAAGGGCACGCGCATCATCGACATCTCGGAAAAGGTCGGCTCCTACATTGCCTACAACTGTCGCGAAGGCGAATGCGGTAGCTGCATGTTCCATGTGATCGAAGGCTACGAGAACCTCTCGAAGATGGGCGTGCTCGAAAAGTCCACGCTCCTCACCGCCTTCCACGAAATCATCGACGGCTGGCGCCGCATCGACGATCCGGCCGAACTGGTCGAGCGCATCCAGCGCGAGAACATCGGCGGCAAGAAATGCCGGCTCGCCTGCCAGACCAAGGTCGAAGGCGACGTCACCGTCGCACCGTTCTGACACCGCAGTTCTAAAACGACACGCTGTCCCTCTGGAGCTTCGCCATGGCATTGCCCAAACGACAAGTCTTCGTCTGTACCCAACAACGCCCGCCCGGACATCCGCGCGGCTCGTGCGCGCATGCCGGCGGCCAGGCCGTGGTGCAGGCCTTCTGGGCCGAGCTGCAGGCGCGCCAATGCTGGGAAGAAGTCGGCGTCACCTACTCGGGCTGCATCGGCGGTCCGTGCGATGGCGGCCCCAATGCGGTGGTCTATCCCGAAGGCGTGGTCTATACCGGACTGCAGCCCGAGGACGTGCGCCGCATCTTCGAAGAGCATCTGGTCGGCGGCACGCCGGTCAAGCAATTCCTCTCCGGCAAGGCGACCTGAACCGCGGCGCGCGCGTCACGCCGCGGGTGCGAGCGTGACCGCGATGTCGTGCGGCGGCGCGTAGTAAGGCGCCGACGTCACGAGCACATCGGCGCCGGCGGCCGCGTACTCGGCCGCGTTGCGTTCATGAACGCCACCCGCGACCGCGACCCGGAACGCCAGGCCCGACGCGCGCCGTTCGGCCACCACTTGCGCCACTTGGCCGGGCGTGAATTTCTCGAGTTGCACCACGTCGATCCCGGCGCGCGCCAGCGTCATCACCTGGGCGACGTCGCAGGCCTCGGCCACCAGCATGCGTTCCGGACTGGTCGCGCGCAGACGCGCGATCGCCGCGGCCTGCGCTTGCGGCGCGATGAACGCCAGATGCTCGGGAAACACCAGCACCGTATCCGACAAACCCAATCGATGCGGCCATGCGCCGCCCGCGCGGATCGCCTTGATGCCGAGGGCCTTGGTCCCCGGTACGGTCTTGCGCGTACAGGCCACCGGGATCATCTGCCCGTCGCGCACCGCCGCCGCCACGATGGCGGCTGCACGCGTGGCCACGCCGCTCGCGTACTCGACCAGGATCTGCGCAGCCTTCCAGGTGCGATGCAAACGCCCCGCGTCGGCGTGCGCGACCAGCACCATCGCACCATCGGACAAGCGCGCACCGCTATGCGCCAGCACTTCCACCTGCGCCCCCGCGAGCGCGAACATGCGCGCCGCTTCTTCGACCCCGGCCAGCACGCCGGCACGACGCATGCGCATCTCCAGGCGCGCGGGCAACGCGGCGATGCCGAGCAGCTCGGTGGTCAGATCGCCATGCGGCACATCGTCGCGCAACAGCGCATCGAGCGCGTGGTCGGGCAAACAGCAATCGTCCAGCATGGCGATCCAGTCCTCCGTGGTCGGCGTCACCAGATGCGCTGCACCCGCAGGCGCACCAGATCGCGCACATGGCGCGGCCCGGTGAATTCATCGTGCAGGCTCAGCAAGGCAAAGCGCCCGGTATGCGGCTCGAAGGGCGCGTCGTCGCAATCGTATGCAACGAGCACGCCAGCGCCGACGCGGGTGTGGAACAACTCCATCCAACTGAACATCGCCCGATCACCATCGGCCGATTCTGCGAGCACCGCCAGCCGATGAAAGTCCGAACGCCCCGGCACCACCGGACAGGCACGCTCGATGAGCGGCGCGAGCGGCGTCGCGCGATACCGCCGCGGCACGCCGCGCACACCCTCGTATTTGCAGGTCACGACAAAGCGCGCAATCACGCGACTGGGCATGCGCGCGAGCGCCTGCGGACAAAGCTGCATCGGCTCATCCACATAGCCGCTCACTTCCAGACTGCGGACATCGTCTTCGATGTCCGCAATCCACTTCGTTGCCGCCATGTCCATGGTGTTGCCCTCCCGGATGTCGGATTCCCGACCGGCCCAGTGCCGATCCCTTGCCGCCTGGTGGTGACTGCTGCACACTCGCGTTCGTTATGCAACACGATATACAACGCTGTGCAAGCCGCGTGCCATGCGACCTCCGCCTGGGCGGGGCGTTTCTATTCGGAGACGGCCAGCAGGATGGATGCCGGATCGATGAGCGCGCCGATGGCCTGCCCCACCGCGGGCGCCGGCGTGGGCGCATCGGCCGGCCACAAGCCATGCAGGGTCGAGCCGCCGGGCAAGGCGATCGCGATTTCGGTGCCGACCTCGGTGGCCTCGACCTGCCCGACCACGCCGCGCAACAGGTTCGGCTGATCCTTCAGGTCGGCCGGCACGATCGCCACCGCGCTGATCTTGAACAAGGCCACGACGGTGCTGCCGGCATCGATGCCCAGCACCTGCCGGCTGCGGCGCGAGATGGTGGCCGTGAGCCCTTGCCCATCGGCCAGACGCAAACCCACCTGTACGCTCAGGCCGTTCTCCTTGCAGTCGCGCACGCGCGCGGC
>CAYUYC010000073.1:0-13325 GCA_964448945.1 uncultured Burkholderiaceae bacterium | reverse complement strand
GCGCAAGCGCTTCCCGTGTTGCAGCCGGCGCGCATCATCGCCGCCGAGCAACTGGCCTTGACCGGCGAGTTCCGAGCCGACGCCGCCGCGGCGTTGCTGCGCCAGCATGTGCCGCAAGGCGCGAGCGTGCAGGTGCAAGCGGGCACGATGATCATCACCGGTGCGCCGCGCCCCGGGCACAAAGCCTACGCCTGGTCGTGGCGCCCGGCGCTTGCCGATGCCGCGCCGACCGGCCATGTGCTCTGGCTGTGCGGAACACGGCCCGCGCCCCCAGGCTGGACCGCCAGCGGCGAGGCCATTGCCGACCACCTCACGCCTTCCGAATCGTTTGCGCCATGCCGCGCGCCCTTGGATCCATGACATGACGGCCATCTTGAAACCCGCGGCGCAAGCCGCCTTGTTCAGGCAATTGCGTGCGGCCGAACAGCGCGGGCTGCATCCGCACGACGTGGTCAGCATCCTCGCGCGCGACCGCGCCTGGTTCGGCGATCACGCGGTGGCGATGAACGAATTCGCCGCGGCGCTGAGTTCGACCGGGTCGATCGCGGCGGCAGTGCGCGCCGTGCCCGCGCTCTTCACCGGACAGGTCGCGCAATTGATCGAGTTGGCGCAAGCACGCGGCAACCTCGCTGCGGTACTCGATGCGCTCGCCGACGACGCCCAGCATCGGGACGCCGGACGGCTGCGCTTGAAGCTGGTGCTGTCATGGCCGCTCGCGCTTCTGTCCATCATCGTGTTCATCATGATCGTGGTCGCGATCTTCGTCGTGCCGCAGTTCCGAGACTTGTATGCCGGCATGCTGAACGAGTTGCCGATGCCTACGCGCGTGGTGTTTGCGCTCGTCGATCCGCAAGGCTGGGTCATGTGGGCCGTGCTCGTCGTGTCGGTCGCGCTGGTCATCGCCGGGCAATTCAACTGGCTGCCGGCGCGCGTGATCGGCGCGGTGGCCGATGTCGTCAGCCGGGTGCCGTTTGTCGAGCGCTATCTGGTGGCGCGTCTGGCCTCGCGTCTGACACGCGGCATGCAGGTGGCCGGGGCCGATGCCGCGCAACACCGCGCATGGATCGCGCATGTGCAGGCGAGTCTGGGTCCGCCGCGCCTGGCCGGCGTTGCCGCACGCATCGAACACGCGTTGGCGGGCGGCCAAACCTTGAGCCAGGCCTGCGCGGCCGAGCCACTGCTGCCCGAGCGGGTCGGTATCTATGTCCAACTCGGCGAGCGCATGAACGACCTGAGCGCCCCCATGGTGCAACTGGCCGAGATCGCCGGCACCGACGAACACGCCGCGCTCGGCCGTTTCGAGCGCGGGCTGGTGCTGGCCACCTATGCGCTGCTCGGCCTGCTCGTCTATACCGCGCTGGTCGCGGTGTACCTGCCCATCTTCAAACTCGGCTCCGTCTTCTGAGCGAGCACACCATGACACGCAATCGACGCAGCCGCGGTTTCACCCTCATCGAGTTGATGATCGTCATCGCGATCATGAGCATCCTCGCCACCATGGCCGTGCCTTCGTTCCAGGACCGCGGCATCCGCACGCAGGTCTCCGAAGGGCTGGCGCTGGCCGACTTTGCCAAGCAGGCGGTCGGCACCTATTACGCGCGTCACCACACCATGCCGCCCGACAATGCCGCCGCGGGTCTGCCGCCCGCCGATCGCATCGTGGGCAACTATGTGTCGTCCATCGCAGTGCGCGGCGGCGCGCTGGTCATCACCTTCGGCAATACCGCCAACCGCAACCTCGCGGGCATGAAGCTCGCACTGCGCCCCGCGACCGTCGAGGGCTATCCGCAAGTGCCGATCGCCTGGGTGTGCGGCGCCGCCGCGGTGCCCGACAAGATGCGCGCGCACGGCGAGAACGCGACCAACCTGCCCGGCACGCATCTGCCCTTGGATTGCCGCGCGGGCGGGGTGGCGACGGGGTCATAAGGCAAAGCCCACGCACGCGGGGCATCTGCGGCCCGCTGCATCGATCGTCGTACCAACTTCTAAGAAGACCTACCCATGGCGTCATGCGAACTTGAATTGCAGGCACCGCCCACAGAACCGCGGGCGTTCGAACTTTGGCTTCAGCACGCCGCCGGGCGCATTCTTTTTGAAGATGTGCGCGCTTATGCGCGCGGGAACATCGATCCGGCGCTCTCCGCCGAAGCGCGTACCGCCGCCGAAAAGGGCATCGACGACGCGTTGTACGGGCTCTTGATGGTGATCGATGGCGCGTCGGGGACGCTCGCCAACGAGGCACAGCATGTGGAACTGGGTGTCCAGGTGCGACTGGTCAACCATGCGCCGGAGGAAATCGTCGCGGAGATGGATTTGCGCGACGGCGATGGCATGTGCATGGGGTATCACGGTTGGCTCAAAGGCGACTATGGACGCAGTCCGGTGGCATTACCGGCCTGACTGGCCCCTCAAAACCAAACACTCCCCAAACCACCATGCAATCAATTGCCGACCTGGTCAGCGCCGACGAGCCTGCCTTTGCGCACCTCAAACGATGGATCGACGAAGCGGCCGTTGCCGCCGAGTGCTTCGCGCCGTCTGCCGAGCGTGACCGCGTCTTGCTCGGCCTGCAGGTGACGACGCACGCCACCCTGGGCGCGGTTGCCTATGAAACCGGCGGGCTGTTGATCGATGACGGCTGGCTGCGCGTCATCGGTTCGGGCGCGCCGCAATTCCCACGCAATCTGGCCGATTGGAACGAAGGACGGTCGGCCGGGTTTCTGCTGGTCGCCGATGACGCCATCGGCGGCTATTTCGCGATCAACGGCGGCGCTTTGGGTGAAGACACCGGGGCGATGTATTACTGGGCGCCGGACTGCCTCGAGTGGGAGTCCTTGGAAGTCGGGTACAGCGCGTTCATCGAGTGGGCAATGAGCGGACGGCTCGCCGAGTTTTATGAAACCTTTCGCTGGGAAGGCTGGCAGGCCGACCTCAAGCAGATCAGTACCGACCAATGTTTCGATTTCTATCCATCGTTGTGCACGAAAGAAGGTTCCGTGATGACTAGCGACCGCAAGGCGGTGGCTTTGGCCGAGCATTACGCTTTGAACGTGGGGAAGCATTGAGCATCAAAGCCAAAGTCACCAAGCTCGAACAAAAAGCCAGAGCAGAAGGAAAGTACGCAGTGGCCGCGACCGCGGTCGACTTGCTGTCCAATCTTGAATGCGTGGACCGCCAGATCAATCTGATCGGCGCCATGCATGGGACGGCCTATCTGCAGAATTCCTTGGCCCCCTACTGGAAGGAATTCCGCGCTGACGAAGCGGTGTGGATACAGCGTTGCCTGGAGCGTCTGCTCGATGCGGATCGCGATGACTGGGCGGTGGCTGCGTTGCTCGGATGCGAGGGGGCGGCGGTGATCGCATTGGCCAAGGCGCTCGGGTTCAGCGCCGTCGAGACGCGCGAATGCAGCCGCTACGACAAACCCAATGTTCGGTTTGAAACCCTCTTCAAACGCAATATGGGACGCGTTCTTTGTCCGCTCATCGAAGTCGGCTTCGACGTGAAGTCTGGCGTCGTCGTCGATTTCGTGCGAGCGCGCGCCCTGAGTCTCGACGATGAGGAATGGCAAGTCGGGCAACCCATCGGACAAGGATCGCTCGCGTACTTCATGCGGGCTTCGCTTCCCCACGGCACGTGGCGCATGGTCCAGACTGAATTCGAGCCGAAGGACGATGAACTCGAGCCCGATGACGAGTGACGGCACGCGAAGCGCTTGGCAACAAACGCTGGCCGGCGCCAGAGACAAGATCGCGATCCTTTTCCCGGGCCTGCGTCTGAGCGTCGGGCTGGCCTTGATGAGCCTTGCGCTCAGTGCTCACGCGGGGCTGGACCCTCACCCCTTTGGCACTGTTGACGGGCTTCTGGCCGGGCTGCTTGCCATCGTGGCGATCTTCGCTCTCGGCATCACCCTGTTTGTCGGGATATTGGGCTTCTTCGTCCTGCACGTTGCGTTCCTTGTTTTTCTATTCATCGGCATCTGCCAGAAGAACCTCCGTAGCGTGGCGCTGCGATACATCACGTTCGCATTGCTGGCCGGCTACGTGGTGATTGCCATCTACCTGTTCTTTCACCATCCATCGGCGTAAACCCAGTCCAGCCTGACTGACTCGTCTGGCGTCAGTCAACAAGCGTCACCGCATTGACCCCAGCCATCCTGCGCAGCTCATTCGATCGGTTTGCCGCGACTGGCTTTCACGCGGCCATGCCGCGCCTTGCTGTCGAGGCGCTTGGCCACCGCGCTGCGGGTCGGCTTGGTCGGACGCCGCGCCTTGGGCAATACCGCCACGCTGTCGACCAAGGCCTGCAAACGGCGCAATGCTTCGGCGCGGTTCTTGTCCAGGCTGCGAAACTCCTGCGCCTTGATGACGACCACGCCGTCCTTGCTGATGCGCTGGTCGCCGAGCTTGAGCAGACGTGCGCGGATCGGCTCAGGCAACGAGGACGCGCCGATGTCGAAGCGCAGATGCACCGCGTTGGAAACCTTGTTGATGTTCTGCCCGCCCGCACCTTGCGCGCGGATCGCCGTGATCTCGACTTCTTCGGGGGCGATGACGATCGGTGGGCGCATGAGCTCAGCCTGGTGCAGAAATCGCGCGCAGCGCTAATTGCACGGACCTTGTTCGCCCAGATCGGCCCGGCATTGCCGTTTGAGGCTGCCGATGCATTGGGTGATGTTCTCGCGGTCGGCATTGAAGCGCTGGTTCGGCCGGCATTGCGGCAGTGCCTTGGTCTTGTCGACGCAGGCTGCGACCAGTGCCAGGTTCGAGACGCGCAGGCCGTAATTGCAATTGGCCCAGATCAGCGAGCTGACCGCCGGGTCGGTGCGCATCTTGGTGAGGAAGTCATAGGCCTGGCCGATCTTCTTCTTGCAGGCCTCGGCGTTGCCGCAGGCCGTGCGCGAAATCGCGGCTTGGTCCGCGCTGTAAGCGGACTTGTCGTGCTCGATCGAAAAATCGTCCAGCAGCTTCTTGTGCGCCAGCAGCTTGAGAAGATCATCGGCGTCGGTGTTGAGCCTGCCGTAGTCCAGGCTGTCCAACACGGTCGATTTCACCGCGTCGGCGATGAAGCCTCCCAGGTTGTCCGGCGTCACCGCTTGGTCGTCGATCGTGCAATCGACATGCGCGGCATCGGCCGCGAAGCCGCCGCCGATTTCCACCGGCGTCCAGCCCGCGGGCGCGCGCACCAGCGCGTAGCGGTAGACCTTGATCGCGTCGTCGGTGCGCAAGTACTCGCCCGTGCCCTCCTGCTTGAGCGCGCACAAATAGGCCAGATCGTTCCAGCGCGCGAGGTCTTTGACGACCAGACGCACCTGCGGATCGCCGCGCGCGGCGTCGAGGATGGCGGCGCGATCGGGGTCATTGCGCGAAAGGTCGCGAGCGTCACCGGAAGGGCATGCGAGCGCAGCAGCCAGAGAAATGAGCAGGCATGTGCCGATGCGCATCCGACGCAGCGCGCGTTGGGGGGTGAGGTTGTCGAAAGTCATGTGGTGCCGTGAATGTGCGAGCTGCCGAGTCGAAGGTGCAAGCTTGGCGGATTGGATCTTCGCGCACAAATCACGGCCAAATCTGGATCGACATCTTGCGTAGTACAGAATGGTCCGATCAGCGCGGATACGCCGAGATATGAGCGGTATCGAACGATGATGATCGTCGCAATCATGTCCAGCATAGTCACGGTGAATTCAGCTCGAGTGATAGCGCACAATCCCTTGTTTTCTCCATCGCTCCGGCTCACGACGCCGAGCGCCTTGGCGCAGAATTGCTCGCCGCGTGCGCGTCCGTTCTGGACGCATCGTGGTTGGTGAGCATGCTCTGGTCCACGCACATCTTGAATCGATGACCAAAACTCGAAAGATCTCCAGCGTCACCACGGCTGCGCTCGGCGACGACGAAGCTAGGTCCTTGCGCAAATTGAGCAATGCGTTGTTTCGAGGATGGCTGCTAGTGTTGATCGTCGTAGTGCTCGCAGGTATCGGCATCGTCGCCGTGTTGGTGGGCGCCGCGTTGGGTGGTGTTCCGCTACCGGGCGTCGTCGTCATCGGATCGTTCCTGGGCTTCATGTGCTTGGTTGCCGTCAGCGAAAGCAGGCGCCAATTTGCGCGGGTCAGGAGCGTCGAACAGGCGCTGGAATCGGGGACGAAGCGCATCGTGTTGACGTCGCTGACGGGTGTTCGCACCACCGGGTCACTCAAGACGACCCGGACTTACATCGCGCTCGAAAATGAGGGCGAGTTCGAGTTGCACTTCTTCATGCCAAGGCGACAAGGTGCGCGCGGTTTCGACGGCTTGATATTCCCGGTGCCTGTGGAAGCCCAACTGACGGAGCGCGGTGCTTTGGTATTGAGCGTGGATTTGCTCGAATACAGCCTGGACGCGATCCGCGCCAGAACGGCACTGCGTTGACCTGCGAACGGTGACGTGAGTGGCGAGTATGGCTCGCGCCTGCCCGCATCCGTGTACCCTGCGCCCATGCACATCTGGGTCGACGCCGACGCTTGTCCTGCCGTCATCAAAGACATCCTGTACCGCGCCGCCGAGCGCGCCCAGGTGCCGCTGACGCTCATCGCGAACAAGATGCTGCGGGTGCCGCCCTCGCCGTGGATCCGCGCGCTGCAGGTGCCCGCCGGCTTCGATGTGGCCGATCAGCGCATCGTGGCCGAGGCGGTCGCGGGCGATCTGGTCATCACCGCCGATGTGCCCTTGGCTGCCCTCGTCGTCGCCAAGGGCGCGCGCGTGCTCGATCCGCGCGGCGATCTGCTCGACGCGCACAACATCGCCGAGCGTCTGACGATGCGCAACTTCATGGAAGAACTGCGCGGCAGCGGCGTCGAGACCGGCGGCCCCGCCGCATTCTCGGCGGCCGATCGGCAGGCGTTTGCGAATCGGCTCGATGCATTGCTCAGCCGGCATGCGCGCGGTGTGGCGCGAAGATGCTGAGAAGAACGTTGAACATCATCTGGCGAGGCGAAGACACGAGTCGTTGAGTCGAGGTCGCCGGCTCGCGCCTTCGCGCACAAATCGCCCTCAGAGACGGTAGCGTGCAATCCCGTCTTTTTTCCGCTGCATGCGCTAAACACCACGGACGGGCTGGGGGCAAAATGTCGCGCGCCAGCAAACCGCTGCGCTGACATCTCCCACAATCGACTCGTTCATGCTCGTCATTGCATTCATCGTCGCCGCTGTTGCCATCAGCCTCGTCACTTGGATGGTGCTCGGCGCCATGCTCATCAACGCGCTCGTGGTGCTCGGCGTACATGTCTTTGCGGTGGTCTTCACTGCAAGGCGTGCACGTGGCATCCCCTTGTATTGGATCATCGCGGTGTTCAGCGCGCTGGCCTCATGTTTCGTGGTGATGTTTGCCTGGCATCCGATCGTGGCGCCGGAGCCAGCTGACGCGTCGGCGACCAAATCATGGCTCGAGTTATCCGGCCTCGGACACGCCTTTGCATACTGGCGGTTGTGGACCACCTCATGGCCGGTGCTTACCGGTATGGCCGGTGCGATCGTCAGCGTTGGCATGAGTTACTCGTCGCGACCGCTGGTGCGCGCTCTGGCGGGCGTGGCCTGGGGTGCTGCAGCGATGACGATCTTTTCCCGGATATACCACCCGGGGGTCTGACCGCACGCGCCGGAACATCGATCACGCGCTACGCGCTCGGATCAGTCGAACGCACGGGCGCCGAGCGGCGTGTCTTGGGCCGTCCTGATGGCGGCAGCGTATTCGTTCTACCTGTACCGCCATTGAGCCGCGGGACTTACAACAAGGCAAACGCAAGCGCCGCCACGGCCGTCGGCAAGGCCGCACCCGCCAACAGCCCCAGCGGTTTGATCGCCCCGTCCTCGAAGTATTCGCGCAGGATCGCAAAGCCCGCGGGGTTGGGGGCGTTGGCAATTACGGTCAGCCCGCCGCCGGTGACGGCGCCCGCGACGATCGCGTACTTGAAATCCTCGGACAGGCCCGGCACCAGCGACGCGAGATAGGTGAGCGCTGCGTTGTCGGTGATGGCCGTGAGCGCGATCGCGCCGAAGAAGACCGCGTCGGCATCCATGCGCGTGAGCACGGGTTCCAGCCACCAGCGCTGCATGCCGCCCAGCACCACCAGACCCGCGAGAAAGAAGGCGACCAGCATCGCCTCGCGCAGGATGATGCGGTCCTGGTATTGCGGGTAGGCGGTGGCGATGCCCAGGAAGAACAGCAACAAGGCGAGGAAGATCGCCGGGTGATGCGCGAAGGCGACCACGCCCGCGAGCAAGAGCAGATGCACGAGCAGCAAGGTGCGCGGCAACTTGGGTGCGGCATCGGCGGTGCTGGCCTGCACCGGCAATTGCGCCAGCGCGCGCCGATAGATGAAGGTGAGCACGCCGGCATTGATCGCCACCGCGAGCGCGGCCTTCCAGCCGAATGCGCCGAGCATGGTGGCAAAGCCCCAATTCCATTGGGTAGCGACCATGAGCACCGGCGGCGCCGCAAACGGCGTGAGCGTGCCGCCGATCGAGACGTTGACGAACAGCACGCCGAGCGTGGCGTACTTCTGGCGCACGCTCAGTTCGCGCGCGAAGAACTGCGGGCCCAGGATGAGCGCGGCGATCGTCATCGCCGCAGGCTCGGTCACGAGCGAGCCCAGCAACGGCACGACCGCGAGCGCGACGAAGTAGACCGCGGTCGCGCGCGGCCACGGCAGCGCGGCGGCCAAGGCCTGCACCAGCGCACGCGCGAGATCGAGCACCGGCCGGCTGGCCGCGATCACCATGATGGTGAAGACGAACAAAGGCTCGGTGTAGTTGCGCGTATCGACATACTCGGTCGCGGCGCTGCGGCCATCGAGCGCGAGCATCGCCACGACCAGCACCGCGGCCCACAGGCCGAACACCACCTCGACTTCACCGAGCAAATGCCAGATGCCGGCATGGCGCGGCTGGGTATGCGCGAGGTGCTCGAACACGCGCGTGGAAAAAGTGTGGACGAGGGCCAGCGCAAATAGCGCGGCCGCGATGAGTTCGATCAAGGAGGCGTCTGGCATGCCTACTGTGATCGCAATGCGTCGAGTTGGTTCGGGCGTCCGGGCAGTTCGAGCGTGGTGATCGCGGCCGGCGTGCGCGCGACGATGCGTCCGCGCCGCACCACCGCCAGGCGGGTTGCGCGCAGACGGATCGCCTCGATCGGATCGCGCGCCTGTAGCAACACGAAGTCGGCCTGGCAGCCAGCGGCGAGCCCATAGCCTTCGAGCCCGAGGATCTTCGCGGGCGTGCTCGTCACCGCGTCGAAGCATTGCTGCATCGCTGCGGGCCCGGTCATTTGCGCGACGTGCAGACCCATGTGGGCCACATCGAGCATGTCGGCATTGCCCAGCGCATACCACGGGTCCAGCACGCAATCATGGCCAAACGCGACGTCGATGCCGGCGGCGAGCAGTTCCGGCACGCGCGTCATGCCGCGGCGCTTGGGGTAGGTGTCGTACCGGCCTTGCAGCACGATGTTGATGAGCGGGTTCGCGATGGCCGCGACGCCGGCCTCGCGCATCAGCGCGATCAACTTGCTCGCGTAGTTGTTGTCCATCGAATGCATGGACGTCAGATGCGAGCCCGCGACGCGGCCTTGCAGCCCCAGACGATGGGTTTGTTCGGCGAGGGTCTCGATGTGGCGCGACAGCGGATCGTCGGTCTCGTCGCAATGCATGTCCACGCGCAGGCCGCGCCGCGCGGCTTCTTCGCACAGCAGCTTCACCGAGGCCGCACCGTCGGCCATCGTGCGTTCGAAATGCGGTATGCCGCCGACCACATCGACGCCCAGATCGAGCGCGCGCTTGAGATGCTCCAAGGCATTGGGGCTGCGCAGCACGCCGTCCTGCGGAAACGCGACCAATTGCAGATCGAGATAAGGCTTGACGCGTTCGCGCACATGCAAGAGTGCTTCGACCGCCAGCAGCCGCGCGTCGCAGACATCGACATGCGAACGGATCGCGAGCAGCCCCTGGGCCACGGCGCCGTCGCAATACGCGAGCGCGCGCTCGACGATGGCGTCCTGGGTGAGCGTGGGTTTGAGCTCGCCCCATAGCGCGATGCCTTCGAGCAAAGTGCCGCTTTGGTTCACGCGCGGCAAGCCGTAGCTCAGCGTCGAATCGAGGTGGAAATGCGCATCGACGAAAGGCGGGCTGACGAGTTGCCCCGCAGCGTCGAGGGTTTGAGCCGCGGCCGCAGCCAGTTGCGCGCTGGGCGCCACTTCGACGATGCGCTGATCGCGAACCGCGATCGCCATGTCTTGGCGACCGTCGGGCAGGTTGGCGTGGGTGACGAGCAGGTCGAGCATGGCGCGGGCGGCAATCGGCGGGTCAAGAACCGCGCCAATGTAGCGCATGCGCGCCGGGGAGTGCTCAGGCCGCCATCGCGCATTGCGCGCCGAGATCGCCGCAAGCGCGCGCGAACTTGCCGCGATAGAACACCAGCGGCGCGGCATCGGCGGTCACGCAATGTTGGACCGCACCGAAGATGACGCTGTGATCGCCCATGTCGACGCAGGCCACGCGCTTGCATTCGAAGCGCGCGAGCGCATCGTCGAGCACCGGCACGCCGCCGATGCCGTCGCTCCAGGCTTCGGCGCAAAAGCGCTCCTGGTCGCGCGCGGCATAGCGCGCGGCGATCGCCGATTGATCGGCGCCGAGCACATTGATCGCGAAATGCTCGGCCGCGGTGAACGCGGCGTGCTGGTTCGACGCCTTGCGGATGCTCCACAAGACGATGGGCGGATCGAGCGAGACCGAGCTGAACGAATTGGCGGTCATCCCCAGCGGCTGGCCGTCGGCGTCGCGTGTGGTGACGACCGTCACGCCGGTGGGGAACACGCCGAGCGCGCGGCGCAATGCTTGCGGTTCGATGCTCATGGCGGGGTCTCGCTTCATTGGGTCATCAAGAAGGTGATGAAGTCGCCCTTTTCCTGCGGCGTGCATTGCCGGCCGAGCACTTCGTCGCAATCGCGCGTGAAGCGCTTTTCGACCTTCTTTTCCTTGGTGAAGAGCCGGGCATTGACCGAGACCGCCATGGGATCGATCTCGCGTTTGGTTTCGGCATGGGTGCCCCATTGCCGCGGGTCCTTGGTATGGCAGACCGCGCAGGCGTTGAGCTTGGGGTCGCCGCCGGTATGCGGGCCGAAGTACAAGGCCTTGCCGCGCGCGGCATCGAAGCCAGCGAATTGCGGATCGGCCCGGCGCGCTTGCGCGGCATATCCGTCGAGCAGCGCCTGGCGCGCATCGGCGGCCAGGGCCGATCCGGCGGCCAGCGCCAGGGCGAGCGCGGCCAAGAGACGAGAAGTGGTGTGCATCATGGGACTCCGAATAAAAAGCGTTCCTCGCGAGAAGAACAAAAGGGGACGTCAACGCACCGAGGCGGAACCTTCGGCGCCGGCGAGCTGGGTGGCGGGCGCGGCCTGCATGCGCGGCTTGAGCCAGTGCAGCCAGACGGCGATCGCCAGGTGGGCAAAGAAGAAAGTCGGCGTGGCTTCGGCCACGGCTTCATGCAGGTCCTCGGCCGCGTGGACGAAGTCCGCGGTCGCGCCGCTCGCGGCCACCAGCACCGAGGCGATCAGCATCACGACGGCCATGAAGGCATAGAGCGGGCTGCGCATGCGGCGCGCGTTCTCGTCGCCGCGCACGAGGCCACCGAACCAGCGCTTGAGCGCCGTCCACGACGGCCGCGGCATGCGCAAGGGGCTGCCGAGCGGCGCGAGCCAGGCCGCGAGCAAGCGCACCACCAAGGCGGTGAGCGCGGTGTAGCCCGCAAACTGGTGCATGGCGTAGGTGTTCTCGTCGCCGCTGAAGTAGGCGACCACGAAGGCGCCCGAGATCGCGGCATGGAAGAACACCAGAAAGCTCAGTTCGAAACGCGTGGGCTTGCGCCGTGGCGCCGGGGTGGGGGCGGTCGTGGTGGTCATGGTCGTGCTCCGTTCATTCGTCGTCATCGTCGTCGTGGTGCTTGCCGCCTGCGTCGCCGGTGTCGGCGAAGGCTTGGGCGACCTGGGCGATCGACTTGTCTTGCGCGTGGGCCTGCCAGGCGATCGCGCCGGCGCCGACGACGATCACCGCGAGCAGTCCTTGCCAAATCAGTTTGTAGATCATGGGTGTGCTCCTGTTGCCAAGACCGCCGGATGCGGCGGCATGGAGCGAACAATGCGCGGGCACGCCTGAACCGATGCTGATGCGAGCGTTCAGTTTCGGTTCATCGCCGCCATGGCATACAGTGGTGCCATGCAACGACGTTCCTTCTTGCGCGCGATGTTGGTCGGCGGCCTGGCCCTGGGGTTGGCGTCGGCGCATGCGTACGACCCGCGCCGCATGCGCGACGACGATGCCTTGGAGCGCGCCCGCCGTGCGCGCGAAGAAGGCCGCATTCTTCCGCTCGAAGACATCGTCGCGCGCGCCGAACGCGAGTTCGATGCCCGCGTGATCGATGTCGAGATCGAGGACGGACATCGCGACGTCGAGTTCGTCTATGAGGTCAAACTGCTCGCGGCCGACGGGCGGGTCGTGGTGGCGATCTACGACGCCGCGACCGGGCGCTTGATCAAGTCGCGCGGACACAAACGCAAATAGGATCGCGGCATGCGCGTACTCGTGGTCGAAGACGATCCCGCGCTCGGGCGCCAATTGAGCGAGCGCCTGCGGGCGGAAGGCTATGCGGTCGATCTGGCGACCGACGGCGAGAACGCGCGCTTTCTCGGTTCGACCGAACCTTTCGACGCGGTGGTGCTCGACCTCGGCCTGCCGCGCGTGGACGGCATGACGGTGCTGCGCGATTGGCGCCGCCACGGCCTGACCATGCCGGTGCTCATCCTGACCGCGCGCGATCAATGGCATGAGAAGGTCCAAGGCATCGACGCCGGCGCCGACGATTACCTCGCCAAGCCGTTCCAGTTCGAAGAATTGCTCGCGCGGCTGCGCGCACTGATCCGCCGCGCCAACGGCCATGCCTCGGCCGAACTGGTCTGCGGCAAGCTGGTGCTCGATACGCGCAGCAGCCGCGTCAGTCTCGACGGCCAGCCGGTGTCGCTCACCTCGTTCGAGTACCGGGTGCTCGCCTACCTCATGCATCGCCAGGGCGAAGTGGTCTCGCGCACCGAACTCACCGAACACATCTACGCCCAGGACTACGACCGCGATTCGAACACCATCGAGGTCTTCGTCGGCCGTCTGCGCCGCAAGCTCGGCGGCGATTTCATCAAGACCGTGCGCGGCCTGGGCTACACCCTCGAGGCGCCGTGCGCGTGAGCCGTCCGGGCTCGCTGCGCTGGCGCTTGCTCGCGGGCGCCGCGGTCTGGATCGTGCTGGCCTTATC
>CAYUYC010000072.1:0-13395 GCA_964448945.1 uncultured Burkholderiaceae bacterium | reverse complement strand
GCGCGACCGGTCGCGCATGCACTTCATCGTGCAAGGCAACGCGCAATGGGCTATCGGGCGGCAATCTGCGTGCAAGAACGTCGGACATGCAAAACCTCGTAGCTATTGCAGCGGCTTCTTGAACATTTCGGCCATCGGCAACGGCAACACGTCGATGCCTTCATCACGCAAGGCTTGTGCCTCCGATGGTGTCGCGGTGCCGCGGATGCTGCGCTCGGGCGCCTCGGCTGCGTGCATGCGTCGCGCCTCGTCGGCAAAACGATCGCCCACGTCCTCCGACCCGTCGACCATGGCCCGCACCGCCTGCATGACCGCCCGTTGCACGGCATGTCCGCGGCTGTCGTCATCGGCGCTCGACACATCACCGCGACCGAGATTCAGTCGCGGCGCGGTCGGTTTGCGTTCGATGTGTGCGCTCTCGCAGATGGGGCACCGCACCAGCGCCTGCGCGCGCTGTCGTTCGTAATCTTCGCTCGAAGCGAACCAGCCTTCGAACAGATGTCCCAATTCGCACGAGAGATTGAAGACGATCATTCCAGCGGGTCAATCGAGAGGCGCGGCGGGTGGACTTTCGGGACGACTGCGACGAGCACGGTCGATTATATGAAGCGCTCTTTGAAAAGACGAAGGGCCGTTCAATTGAACGGCCCTTCGAGTATGGCGCGGCTGGCAGGATTCGAACCCACGACCCCCTGGTTCGTAGCCAGGTACTCTATCCAACTGAGCTACAGCCGCGAAGCGCGCGAGTATAGCGGAAAGTCCCGGAAAAACACAAACGGTTCTTATCGCTTTGCGTCGCGACTGAATCGAAACACATCGATCGCTTCCACGAGGCGCTTCATCTGCTGGCGCAGCATATTGGCCGCCGCCGAGCTTTCCTCGACCAGCGCGGCATTCTGTTGGGTCACGTCGTCGAGTTCGACGACCGCCTCGTTGATCGTCGCCACTCCTTGCGCCTGTTGATCGGTCGCACCGCGTATCTGCTCAACCGTCTGCGAGACCCGCTCGATGCTTTGCACGACGCCTTCGATGGCCTGGCCCGTGTCCCGAACGATCTGCGCGCCATCCGAGATGCGGGTGCGCGCGCCGTCGATCAAAGTCTTGATGTCGCGCGCGGCGTGGGCGCTGCGCTCGGCCAATGCGCGCACTTCGGAAGCGACGACTGCAAAGCCGCGCCCCTGCTGACCGGCACGTGCGGCCTCGACCGCGGCATTGAGCGCCAGAATATTGGTCTGAAACGCAATGCTGTCGATCAGCGCGGTGATCTCTGCAACCTTGCGCGAGTCGTCGTCGATGTCCTTCATCGTCGCAACCGCGCGCGATGCCATCTCGAGCCCGCGATGCGCGATCGCCTTGGCTTCGGTGGCGAGCGTCGACGCATCATGAACGCTGCGCACGTTGCCATCGACCGCCTGCGTCAGATCGCCGGTGCTTTGCGCGGTTCCCCGCACACGATCGGCCTGGCGTTCGGTGCGGTCGGACAGATCCACACTGCCTTGCGCCAATTGGGCCACCGCTTCGGAGGTGCCGTCGATGTTCGACCTCACATCCATGAGTACCGCGGTGAGTTTGGCGTTCATCAGGTTCAGCGCGGTCAGAAAGCGCCGCAGCTCGGCGCCGTTCTGTACATCGAACCGGGCCGAGATATCGCCGGCGACCACACGCTGCGCGACGCGCGTCGCACGCATGAGCGGCACGCCGATGCGCGTATCCATGTAGAAGACCACCGCCACCATGGCGAGCGCCACCCCGGACCCGCACGCTGCCACGACATAGGGCAGATGCTCTGCGATGACTGCCGGCAACGCGATCGAATTCGCGAGCAGCGGCAGCCAACCCGCGCTCAGCCCCAACATGGCAACACCGCCCAACGTCACCCACAGACGCTTGTGGAACGGGATGGACATGAAACGATGGATGAGCCCCGCGATACCGGATCTGTGCACCATGCCATCGCGTACCACCAGATGATGCGCATTGCCGCGCCTGATCTCGGCGTATTGCCGTTCGCACTGCGCCACAACCTCCGGCCGCGGCTTGGTACGTACCGAGACATAGCCGCTGATGCGGCCATCCTGCATCACCGGCGTCACACCGGCCTCGCCCCAGCAATAGTCACCGTTCTTGCAGCGGCTCTTGATCAACCCGTGCCATGGAAAACCATGTTGAATCGTCGCCCACAGATCGGCGAAGACCTCGGGCGGCATATCGGGGTGCCGAAGCATGTTGTGCGGCACGCCGATCAACTCCTCGCGCGTATATCCGCAGATGCGTACGAATGCATCGTTGACGTAGGTGATCAGGCCTTCGGTGTCGGTGATCGAGACCACAAAATCGCTGCCGTCGATCGGCACCTCCCGGCTGGTGACCGGCAGATTTTCGCGCACAGCCTCTCCTTCAACCCAGCAATGGACGCATTAGCACCAGTCGCTAGTGTAGGAATCGGGCGATCTTCGAAATGGGCCATTAGCGGCACGAAAACGCGGCATTTCGGTGCGCATGACCATCACCCATTGCCTGGGCCGGCCACCAATGAAAACGGGGCTGCGCATTGCGCAGCCCCGTCGTCTTGCAATCTGGCGGAGACGGTGGGATTCGAACCCACGATGCAGGTTTTAGCCCGCATACTCCCTTAGCAGGGGAGCACCTTCGGCCTCTCGGTCACGTCTCCAGCAGGGCGCGCAGTGTAGCACGCACCCGAGGCGCAAACATCGGTTTACGCAGGCGCGTTCTCGAGTCCGAACGCCTTGTGCAACGCACGCACGGCGAGTTCCATGTACTTGTCGTCGATGACGACCGAAATTTTGATTTCCGAGGTCGAGATCATCTGGATGTTGATCCCTTCTTCGGACAGCGTCCGGAACATCTGCGCGGCAATGCCGACATGCGAACGCATGCCGATGCCGACCGCCGACACCTTGCACACCTTGGGATCGCCGACGATTTCCTTGGCGCCGATCGCGGGCTTGACCTGTTCGTTGAGCAAGGCCATGGCCTTGGCGTATTCGCCGCGCGAAACGGTGAACGAAAAATCGGTCGTGCCGCCCACGGATTGGTTCTGGATGATCACATCGACATCGATGTTCGCATCGGCCACCGGGCCGAGGATCTGATGCGCGATACCGGGACGATCCGGCACGCCCATGATGGTGATCTTGGCCTCATCGCGGCTGAACGCGATGCCCGAAATGACGGCGGTTTCCATCTGTTCGTCTTCCTCGAAAGTAATGAGCGTGCCCGAGTGCATTTCTTCTTCGAGCGGCATGAGCGGGTCGGTGAGGCTGGACAGCACGCGCGTGCGTACGCGGTACTTGCCTGCAAATTCCACCGAGCGTATCTGCAGCACCTTGGAGCCCAGCGACGCCATCTCCAGCATCTCTTCGAAGCTGATGGCCTTGAGCTTGCGCGCTTCGGGCACGATGCGCGGATCGGTGGTGTACACGCCATCCACATCGGTATAGATCAGGCACTCCTCGGCCTTGAGCGCAGCCGCGACCGCCACCGCCGAAGTATCGGAACCGCCACGCCCGAGGGTGCTGATATGGCCGTCGGGGTCGACGCCCTGGAATCCGGTGATCACCACGACCTTGCCGTCCGCCAAATCGGCGCGAACGCGCCGGTCGTCGATCGATTTGATGCGTGCCTTGGTGAAGGCCGAATCGGTCTGAACAGGTACCTGCCAACCGGCATAACTGACCGCGCCGACACCTTCGGCATGCAATGCAATGGCCAGCAGCCCCACCGACACCTGTTCGCCGGTCGACGCAATCATGTCGAGTTCGCGCGGCTCGGCGTTGGCGGAAATCTCTTTGGCGAGCCCCAGCAGGCGATTCGTTTCGCCGGACATCGCCGATGGAACGACGACGATATCGTGGCCGGCTCGCCGCCACTTGGCGACGCGCTTGGCGACATTCTTGATGCGTTCGGTCGAACCCATCGAAGTGCCGCCGTACTTATGGACGATCAAAGCCATGGTGATGTCGGGCGAGGCCGGATGCGCCAGGAGCGCCGCCCCGCAAAATCGGAAGTGAAAAGCTCGGACGAGGTGAGAAAAACCGCGCGATTATACGTGCGCCGACGCCCGATTCGACGCCCCGCCGCCGCTGGCCGGGCGCGCGTGCTTCAATCGGGGTGCCAGGTCACCGCCCATCGCGGGCCGTCCTCGCCGATGCGGTCGGCATCCATCCCCACAAACGGGACGTAGACCAGCGCATCGCCCAACCAAAGCAACGGCGCTTGCTCGCGCTGCCAAAGCGCCACGCCCAGCGTCTGATACCAATGCTTCAGACTGCGCGCGGGACGGTTGTGCGCGAGCCGCAAACGCTCGCCGCCGCAACGCGGTCGTGCGGCCAATACGCCTGAGCGCAGATCGCCCTCGGCCAAGCCGATCGTCGCGCGTTCAAACCGGAATTCGCCCGCCCAGCCCGACGGCCGCCATGCCTCGCGCCCGTCCCACGCGCCCAGCGCAGCCTCGCCCGTATCCATCAGCGGCCCCGCGACACAGGCGAGCACGTCGCGATGACGCATGAAACGGCTTCCCGCATGCTCGACCACGGGCTGCGCCGCGACGTCCGCATTGCTGACTTGGCGCCAGATCTCGGTCAATCGTGCATCGCTGGGCGCCGGCACATCCATGCCCTCGATCCATACCCGCAATGCGTTGATGCGCCGATGCGCACTCATCGCGGCCAGCGCGGAAATCGACACACCGGCGCCAGCGCGAACCCGTTCGAGGTCGCCCTCGCCCACTTCGCGCATCAGCGCAAGCGCCGATTGGACATGCCGTGCCGATCGGCCGATCGCGCCGACCACGTGCGGCACATGAACGCGCAAGGCACTCAATACCTCGTGGCGGATTGCATTGCGGCGGTAGTGCAGTTGCGCATTGCTTTCGTCGTCGATGAAGACGACGCCCGCCGCCTGTGCATAGTCATCGATCGCCTGCGCATCGATATCCAGCAAGGGGCGCCACCGGGCGGCCGCAGGCGCATCGATCCAGCGCGGCATCGCCGCAAGCCCCGGCAGACCGGCACCGCGCGCCAATTGCAGCAATACCGTCTCGGCCTGATCGTCGGCGTGATGCGCCAATGCGAGGACTGCAACGCCATGCTGTTCGCATAGCGCATCGAGCGCCGCATAGCGCGCGTCACGCGCCTGGGCTTCGAGGCTGGTGCGTGCGCGATGTTCGACTTGCACCTGCCGCACTTCGCAAGGAATGCCAAGTGCTGCGGCCTGAGCCGACACATGCGCTGCCCAGGCGTTCGCATTCGGGCTCAGACCGTGATGCACATGAAAGGCGTGCAACTCGACACCCAGCCGCTCGCGCAACCGGGCGAGCACATGCATCAGCACCGACGAATCGCGCCCGCCTGAACATGCGATGGCGATGCGAGGTCGCTCCAAAGACAAAAGCCGTTGCGCCCAGTCGGCCGCAACGGCTTCGCATAGCGTGGTCTGAGGATCAGACGGTGCTGGTTTCCTTGAACTTGCCATAGGCCATGAAACGTTCGTAGCGCTGGGTCAGCAGATCCTTCGTCTTGACGCCCTGGAACTGCCGCAGCGCATCGGCCAGCGCACGCTTGAGCATCAGCGCCATGGCCTTCGGATCGCGATGCGCGCCGCCGAGCGGCTCGTTGACGATCTTGTCGATCAAGCCGAGCGCCTTGAGTCGATGCGCGGTGATGCCCAGGGTTTCGGCCGCCTCGGGCGCCTTCTCGGCGCTCTTCCAGAGAATGGAGGCGCAGCCTTCGGGCGAGATCACCGAATAGGTCGCGTATTGCAGCATCATCACCACATCGCCCATGGCGATCGCGAGCGCGCCGCCCGAGCCGCCTTCGCCGATGATGGTCGCGATGATGGGCACCTTGAGTTCGGCCATCGCAAACAGGTTGTGGCCGATGGCTTCGGACTGGCCGCGCTCTTCGGCGTCGATGCCCGGATAGGCGCCCGGCGTATCGATGAAGGTGAACACCGGCAGGCCGAATTTTTCGGCCAGGCGCATGAAGCGCAAGGCTTTGCGATAACCCTCGGGCTTGGGCATGCCGAAATTGCGCAGCGTGCGCTCCTTGACGTCGCGCCCTTTCTGATGGCCGATCACCATGACTGCCTGGCCGTTGAAGCGCGCCAGACCACCAACGATGGATTTGTCATCGGCGAACATGCGGTCGCCATGCAGCTCGTGGAAATCGGTGAAGATTTCGCGCACGTAATCGAGGGTGTAGGGGCGCTGCGGATGGCGCGCCACCTGCGAGACCTGCCAGGGCGACAACTTGGAATAGATGTCCTTGGTCAGGCCTTCGGACTTCTTTTGCAGCCGGCGAATCTCCTCGGAGATATCGACCGCCGAATCGTTCTGCACGAAGCGCAGTTCTTCGATCTTGGTCTCAAGCTCCGAGACCGATTGTTCGAAATCCAGAAAAGTCGTCTTCAAGCAAACTCCTTTGCGTCACGTCCAAACGCAGCTCGCCTCGTTGGGCAAGGTCGCGATCAATATTCGACCGGGACCGGATCAAGGCTGCGCCACATATACCAAGTACCGACCGTCCGCCACGGCTCCCAGTTCGCCGACACTTCGCGCGCTTCACTGCGCGAGACCGGCTCCCCGCTGAAATAGTGGAGGCTGATGGCCTTGAGAAGGCCGAGATCGTCCACCGGAAACACGTTGGGACGCAATAGGTTGAAGATTAGGAACATTTCCGCGGTCCAGCGACCGATGCCGCGGATCGCGGTGAGCTCCGCAATGATCGCCTCGTCATCCATAGTGTCCCACGAAGCGACGTGGATGCTACCGGACTTGAAATGCCCCGCAAGGTCCAGCAGGTATTCGGACTTGCGCTTGCTCAAACCACATGCAGCCAAATCTTCGGGCGCCATGCGCAGCACTGCGCCCGGGCTGGTCCGCGGGCAAGCGTCCTTGAAACGCTGCCACACCGCCTCGGCCGCCTTGACCGAAATCTGCTGCCCGACGATGGCACGCGCCAACGTGACGAAAGGATCGCCGCGCGAGACCAGATGCAAGCCTTCGTACTTCGGAATGATCTTGCGCATGATGCGATCACGCTTGATCAGATCCGCACGGGCTTTCTCCCAATATTCGGGACAGCCGTTGGCCTGGGTATCTACGCGCGTCGCCACGTGGTTCCTTGAGGTCCGTCTTCGAGGACGATGCCGGCTGCGGTCAGTTCGGCGCGAATACGATCGGCGGTGGCAAAGTCGCGCGCCTTCTTGGCCGCCAGCCGGGCGGTGATGCGGGCTTCGATCTCGTCCTTGGCAAAGCCTGCGCCGTCGCTGGCATCGTGCGCGCCGCCGGCTTGCAGGAATTGTGTCGGATCGCTCTGCGCAATGCCGAGCACACCGGCCAACGCCTTGAGTTGCCGCGCAAGTGCGGCGCTCTTGGTCTTGTTGACTTCGGTCGCGAGCTCGAACAACACCGACATGGCGATCGGCGTATTGAAGTCGTCGTCCATTGCCGCCTTGAAGTGCTGGGCGTGCGACTCGCTCCAATCGAGTGCTTGCGCGTCCGGCGCGGTCTCACGCAGCGCGGTGTACAAACGCACCAGGGCACCGCGCGCATCGTCGATCAAGACGTCGGCGTAGTTCAGCGGGCTGCGGTAATGCGTACGCAACAAGAAAAAGCGCACGACTTCGGCCGCGGCACCACGATCGCCGTAACGCTCGGTCAGTGCGGCCAACACGTCGCGGATCGTGAAGAAATTGCCCAGCGACTTCGACATCTTCTCGTTGTCGACATTCACGAAGCCGTTGTGCATCCAGTAATTGACGAAGGGCTTGCCGCTGGCGCCTTCGGACTGCGCAATCTCGTTCTCGTGATGCGGGAATTGAAGATCGGCGCCGCCGCCATGGATGTCGAAGTGTTCGCCCAACAAGGCGCAACTCATGGCTGAGCATTCGATATGCCAGCCGGGCCGCCCCGGTCCCCAGGGCGAGTCGAATTTCGCCTCGGCCGGCTCGTTGTCCTTGGCGTGCTTCCAGAGCACGAAGTCGAGCGGATCGTGCTTGTTGTCGTCCACCGCAATGCGCTCGCCAGCGCGCAGTTCGTCGAGCGATTTGCCCGATAACTTGCCGTAGCCCGCAAACCGCCGCACCGAAAAATTGACATCGCCGTCGGGCGCGGCATACGCCAGACCATTGCGTTCGAGCTTGCCGATGATGTCCAGCATCTGCGGAATGTACTGCGTGGCCCGCGGCTCATGATCGGGCGGCTGCACACCGAGCGCCGCGATGTCTTCGTTCATCGCCGCGATGTACCGCGCCGTGACCGCGTGGATCGACACACCCTGCTCGACCGCGCGCTTGATGATCTTGTCGTCGATATCGGTGATGTTGCGAACGTAGTTGACGCGCAATCCGCTCGCGCGCAGCCAGCGCTGCACGACGTCGAACGCCATCATCATGCGGGCATGCCCGATGTGGCAGTAGTCGTAGATCGTCATGCCGCACACGTACATGCGCACTTCGCCCTCGACCAACGGGACAAAGCGCTCCTTGCGCCGAGACAGCGTATTGAAGATGTGAAGCATGCGAGAGACCTGACCTCGGAGTTCCGTGGTGCGCGCGTTGCGGCGCGTGCGGTTGAGGCGAGAAGAAACGGATTGCTAGAATCGTGCAGATCGCGAGGCAGTATAGCATCGGGCCTCGTGCACTTTGCATGCGTGCGTGCATGGTTTCGGCGTCCGATCTACCGGACGATCCTCCCCCTCGTCGAGGTATCTATGCCCAGTCATTCCATCCTGCGAACGCTCTTCAAATGCCTGATCGCGATCGCGCTTGCCATCGGCGGTGCCGCCGCTCATGCCCAAGCCGACGAGATCCAGGAGGTTACGCGCCTGCTGCGTACCGGCCAGATCGAGCAGGCTTCGGTGCGCGCCGACAAATACCTCGAAGCCAAGCCCAAGGATGCGCAGATGCGCTTCCTCAAGGGCGTGATCCTGACCGAGCAGAAGAAGACGCCCGAAGCCATCGCACAATTCATTCAACTGAGCACGGACTTCCCCGAATTGCCCGAGCCCTACAACAACCTCGCGGTGATCTACGCGGCGCAAAGCCAGTATGAAAAAGCGCGTGCCGCGCTCGAGATGGCGATCCGGGTCGCGCCGAGTTGGGGAACCGCGCACGAGAACCTCGGCGACGTCTACGTCAAGCTCGCGCAGCAGTCGTACGACAAGGCGGCGCAGCTCGAACCGCACAACACCAATGCGGCGCGCAAGCTCGCGCTGGCGCGCGATCTGGGCGGTCGCACACCGGCCGCCAAGTAGCCGAACGACCGATCCGGTCATTCACACGGAGATCCCATGAAACACATCATCGGCTGGTGCCTGGCCGCCTTCGCCGCGCTGTCATTTTGCGCCCACGCACAACAAGCGCCCCAAGCGAAACCGCGCGTGGAATTGAAGACATCGATGGGCGCCATCGTGGTCGAGCTCGATCGCGAGCACGCGCCGATCACCGTCGCCAACTTCCTCAAGTACGTCGAGAGCGGGCATTACAACGGCACGATCTTTCACCGCGTGATCAACGGCTTCATGATTCAAGGCGGCGGCATGGATCGCAACATGCGCGAGAAAGCCACCGGCGCGCCGATCAAGCTCGAATCGCGCAACGGACTCAAGAACACGGTCGGCGCCATTGCCATGGCCCGCACCGGCGACCCCAATTCCGCGACCGCGCAGTTCTTCATCAATGTCGTGGACAATAGCCGCAAGCTGGACTACCCCAACCCGGACGGCAACGGCTACGCGGTCTTCGGTCAGGTCGTGTCGGGCATGGAAGTCGTCGAGAAGATCAAGGCCGTGCGCACGACTTCGCGCGGACCGCACGACGACGTTCCGGTCGACCCCATCATCATCGAGCGCGCAACGCTGCTCAAATAATCCACCACAAGGACAACCATGGTCATTCTGCATACCAACTTCGGCCCCATCACGATCGAACTCGACGCCGAGAAGGCGCCCAAGACCGTCGCCAATTTTCTCGAATACGCCAAGAGCGGCCATTACGACGGCACGGTGTTCCATCGCGTCATCGACGGCTTCATGATCCAAGGCGGCGGCTTTGCGGCCGGCATGCAGCAAAAGCCCACCCGCGCCCCGGTCGAGAACGAGGCCAACAACGGCCTGAAGAACGACAAGTACACCGTTGCGATGGCACGCACCAACGACCCGCATTCAGCCAGCGCGCAGTTCTTCATCAACGTCTCGAACAACGACTTCCTCAACTTCAAGTCGCCCACCCCGCAAGGCTGGGGCTATTGCGTGTTCGGCAAGGTCACCGCCGGCACCGAAGTGGTCGACAAGATCAAGGGCGTCAAGACCGGCACGCGCGGCTTTCATCAGGACGTGCCCGCCGAAGACGTGGTCATCGAACGCGCCGAAGTCACGGCCTGAATCTTGACCGCCCCCTATCAGCCTGATCTTCCGACCGCGATCACGCTGGATGCGGATCAGCGCGCCTGTTTCATTTCCGATCTGCATTTGTGGCACGACCGCCCACGCACGCTGGAGCGTTTCCGTGCCTGCGTGGAGCGGGTCCGGCGCGAGGCCGACGCGCTGATCATCCTTGGGGATCTGTTCGAGTATTGGGCGGGCGACGACGACATCGATGCGCCGAGCATCGCGCCCGTGGTCGCCGCGCTGCGCTCGGCCGCCGATGCCGGCCTGCTGATCACCTTCATGCACGGCAACCGTGATTTCCTCGCGGGCGCCGGCTTTGCACGCGCCGCGCGTGCGCGCTTGTTGGCGGACCCGTGCGTGGTCTCGATCGGCGAAACCCGCGTGCTCGCCATGCATGGCGACGCGCTGTGCACCGACGACGACGAGTACCAGCGCTTTCGCGCCCAGGTGCGCAATCCGCTGTGGCAATCGCAATTTCTGGCCAAGCCGCTGATCGAGCGGCACGCCATCATCGCCCAGTTGCGTGCGCATAGCGAAGACCGCAAGGCGCGTTCGCCCCAGGCCATCATGGACGTGAACGCCGATGCGGTGGCGCACGCCTTTGCGCAGCATCGGGTCGATTGCATGATCCACGGCCACACCCATCGGCCGGGCCGACACCAACATGCCCAGGGCGTACGCTGGGTGCTGCCGGATTGGGAGTTCGACGAAAGTCCGCAGCGCGGCGGCGGCTTGTTCTTCGACGCGCGCGGCGTCACCGCCTTCGAGGCTTGATCCTCAGCTCACTCGAAGCGCCGCTTGAATGCGGCGAGTTCTTCCTTGAGCGTGGCGATCTCGGCTTCGAGCCATGCGATGCGCTCGGTCAATCCCATTTGCGCCACCGCATCCACTTCGGCGCCCGGCGCAAATGCGGAGGCCGCGGCGGCTTGCGCGATCGCCTCCTCACCGCACAGCAAATGCGCGTAGCGCGGCTCCTTGGTGCCCGGCGCGCGCGCAAGGCGCGCCACCAGCGGCGGAAACTTGTCGATCAGGAACTGCAACACCCGCTCGATCTCATCCGCGCTCGCAAATGCATACATGCGCTCGCTGCGCTGACGCAGTTCGCCCACCGTCTGCGGTCCGCGCAGCATCAGCAACGCGAGAATGGCCGCATGCGGCCGCTCGATCGCGTGCACGATGCGCAACCGATGTTCGTACTTGGGCACCCGCGCGCCGGCCTGATGCACGGTATGCACGAGCTTCTTGTCGGCCAGCGACACCAGCGCCGACTCGACCGCCGCATTGGACAGTTGCATCACCGGCTCGCGACTGGTGAGCTGATTGCACCCGGCCAACAAGGCGTTGAGCGACATCGGATAGGTGTCGGGCGTCACCGCCTCCTTCTCGACGAGCACGCCTAGCACCCGCGCTTCGAAGGCATCCAGCATCTGCAGTTCTGCGCTCAATCGACCAACCTGTTCAAAGAGTTCGGGTCGAATTTCTCGTGGCCTTCGCTCGGGCATTCGACCGAAATGCCGCGAGCCTGCAATGCCGCGATGATGGCCTCGATCAACCGCGCCTGATCGCCGGTTTCGTTGATCAGGCGATGCAAGGCGATCGACACCGGATCGTCGGCGGTCGGCACCACGCCATAGGCCGCAAAGTTCGCGGCGCTGGCCGCCGCCCCTTTGTCGCTCGCATTGGGCTCGATCACCCGCGCCGGGATCCCGGTCGCGGTGGCATCGGCCGGCACGGGTTTGGTGACCACCGCGTTCGATCCGATCTTGGCGCGATCGCCCACGGTGAACCCGCCGAGCACCTTGGCGCCGGCACCGACCACCACACCCCGGCCCAGGGTCGGATGGCGCTTGGCACCGCGAAACAAGGAAGTGCCCCCCAGCGTCACCCCTTGGTAGATCGTGCAATCGTCGCCGACCTCGGCGGTCTCGCCGATCACCACGCCGACGCCGTGATCGATGAACACCCGCCGCCCCATCGTTGCGCCTGGATGAATCTCGATGCCGGTGAACATCCGCCCCAGATGCGAAATGAAGCGCCCGAGCCAGCGCAGGCCGTGCGTCCAGCACCAATGCGCCACGCGATGCATCCACAACGCGTGCAGGCCCGGGTAACAGGTGAAGACCTCGAACTTGCTCCGTGCCGCGGGATCGCGCTCAAGAATGCAGGACAGGTCTTCTCGGATTCGTTGGAACATGGGCTTCAGCCAGCCAGGGTGTGAGACGGGATGTGCACCTGCCCGCTCATCAGGACGCGCGCGCCGCGGGTGACCACCACCTTGCGCACTTGACGGTCTGCGCCGAGTTCGGCCGCCGCGGCCAAGACCCCCGCCGCATGGCCGATCCGCACCAGCCCCGTCGAATCGCGACGCACGCATTGCGCCACGATGGTACCCGGCAATGCCGCCGCCACCGCCAATGCGATCGATCCGGTGCCGGTGAAGGCGTGATGCAAGCGCCCCATCGACACGATGCGCGCACGCAAATCGTGGTCGGCCAGCGCGATCGTCGCACCATCGGTGCTGCGGTAAGGCGCGGGCGGCGCGACGAAGGCCACCTTGGGCGTGGCCGGACGTTCGCGGGTGGCATGCCCGGCGTCGACTGCCAGGCCCATGGCCACCGCGCCGGCCGCGCGGATCGCTTCCAGCCGTGCGAGCAAGGGCGCGTTGGCATTGACCTGGGCAGGCAATTCGCCGCCATCGAGCCCCACGTCGCGCGCGCGCACGAAGACCGTCGGATTGCCGGCACTGACCAGGGTCGCATCGATGGCCGAGCCATCGGGCAGACTCAGGCGATCGATCGCGTGCCCGGTGGGCAGCACGCCGCCTTCGTCGGCAGGGTCGATGAATTCGAGCAGGATGGGCGCGGAAGTGAAGGCCACGCCGTCTTCGCGAAAATCGCCGTCTTCGACCACCTTGGCGTCGTGCACCGACGACCACGGTGCGCATCTGGCAAGCCAATCTGGGCAAGCGCATCGTGGCGCATGTGCC
>CAYUYC010000071.1:0-13427 GCA_964448945.1 uncultured Burkholderiaceae bacterium | reverse complement strand
GCGGTGAAGATCGACATCCGCTCAGGCCTCGCCGCTTTGCGCGCGGCCTGGATCGAAGAACGCGCCGACACCGAAGTGCTGACCGGCCCGACCTCGGCCTATGGCCGCGAACGCCTGGCCGATCCCAAGCTTGCCGAATTGCGCTTCAACCTCAAGCGCGCGCCGCGCCGGGCCAAGGCGGGCGCGAATGTGACCCAGATGCATTACGCGCGCCGCGGCATCGTCACGCCCGAGATGGAATTCATCGCGATCCGCGAAAACCTGCGCCGCCGCGAATACCTTGAGTCGTTGCGCAACGCCGGCCCGACCGGCGCCAAGATGGCCGCCCTCATCGGCCGCCAGCATCGCGGCCAGGCCTATGGCGCTTCGATCCCCGAAGAGATCACGCCCGAATTCGTGCGCGACGAAGTGGCGCGCGGCCGCGCCATCATCCCGGCCAACATCAACCACCCGGAAAGCGAACCGATGATCATCGGCCGTAATTTCCTGGTGAAGATCAACGCCAACATCGGCAATTCGGCGGTGAGTTCGGGCATCGGCGAAGAAGTCGAGAAAATGACCTGGTCGATACGCTGGGGCGGCGATACGGTGATGGACCTCTCGACCGGCAAGCACATCCATGAAACCCGCGAATGGATCATCCGCAATTCGCCGGTGCCCATCGGCACGGTGCCGATCTATCAGGCGCTCGAAAAGGTCGATGGCCGCGCCGAAGACCTGACCTGGGAAATCTTCCGCGACACCCTGATCGAACAAGCCGAGCAAGGCGTCGATTACTTCACCATCCATGCCGGCGTGCGCCTGCCTTACATCCCGATGACCGCGGGCCGCATGACGGGCATCGTGAGCCGCGGCGGATCGATCATGGCCAAATGGTGCCTCGCGCATCACAAGGAATCGTTCCTCTATGAACGCTTCGAAGAGATCTGCGAAATCATGAAGGCTTACGACGTGGCGTTCAGCCTTGGCGATGGTCTGCGCCCGGGCTCGATCTACGACGCCAACGACGAAGCGCAATTGGCTGAATTGAAGACCCTGGGCGAACTCACGCAGATCGCCTGGAAGCATGAGGTGCAGGTGATGATCGAAGGCCCGGGGCATGTGCCCATGCAACTCATCAAAGAGAACATGGACCTGCAGCTCGATTGGTGCGACGAAGCGCCGTTCTATACGCTGGGGCCGCTCACCACCGACATCGCGCCCGGTTACGACCACATCACGAGCGCGATCGGCGCGGCGCAGATCGGCTGGTACGGCTGCGCGATGCTTTGCTATGTCACGCCCAAGGAGCACCTGGGCCTGCCCAACAAGAAGGATGTGAAGGACGGCATCATCGCCTACAAGATCGCCGCGCATGCGGCCGACCTCGCCAAGGGCCATCCGGGCGCGCAATTGCGCGACAACGCCTTGAGCAAGGCGCGCTTCGAATTCCGCTGGGCCGATCAATTCAACCTCGGCCTCGACCCCGACACCGCCAAGGATTTCCACGACGAGACCTTGCCCAAGGACTCGATGAAGACCGCGCATTTCTGTTCGATGTGCGGCCCGCATTTCTGCTCGATGAAGATCACCCAGGATGTGCGCGACTATGCCGAGCAGCAAGGCGTGAGCGCGGGCGAGGCGCTGACCAAGGGCATGGAAGAAAAGGCGGTCGAGTTCGTGAAGAAGGGCGCGGAGATCTACCACCGTGCCTGAGTCCTCACGTCCTCCCGTCAAACGCGCCGGCCCGCCGAGCGGTACCGGCGTCAGACGCGCGATCTCCGCGCCGGCGCCCGCCACTGGCGCCCGGTCTGCGCCGGTCGCGCGCAACACGTCCGCCGCATCGCGCGTGCCGGCATCGCAGGGCGCGGGGCCGATCACCGCTGCGGCCGATGCCGACGCCTTGCCGCGTCTGTCCAAACTCATGAGCGAGCGCGGGCTGTGCTCGCGCCGCGAGGCCGATGAATGGATCGCCAACGGCTGGGTGAGCGTCGACGGTGCGGTCGTCGATACCCTCGGCGCGCGGGTCGCGCCCAACGCCGACATCCAGATCGATCCGGCGGCACGCCGCCATCAGGCCGCGCGCGTGACCATCGTGCTGCACAAGCCCATGGGCTATGTCTCGGGCCAGGCCGAGGACGGCCACGCGCCCGCCATCACCCTCGTCAAGCCCGATGCGCGCTGGGCCGAAGACCGGTTGCCGCTCAAGTTCCAGCGCTCGCATCTGCAAGGCCTCGCGCCTGCGGGGAGGCTCGACATCGATTCGACCGGGCTCTTGGTGCTCACGCAAGACGGCCGCATTGCGCGCCGCCTGATCGGCGAAGACTCCGACATCGAAAAGGAATACCTGGTGCGCGTCGAAGGCGCGCTCGATGCCGCGGGGCTGGCGATGCTTCAGCACGGCCTGAGCCTGGACGGCGTCAAGCTCAAGCCGGCCAAGGTGTCGTGGCAGAACGAGGATCAATTGCGCTTCGTGCTGCGCGAAGGGCGCAAGCGCCAGATCCGGCGCATGTGCGAAGCGGTCGGGCTCAAGGTCACGGGCTTGAAGCGCGTGCGCATCGGCAGCGTGGTGCTGGGCAAGCTGCCGGCCGGGCAATGGCGCTATCTGCGCCCCGACGAAAAATTCTGATCAGCGCGACTCTTTGACCAATCGCTCCGACGCGGCCTGCACCGGCCGCGCATTCATCGGATACAGCCGCGCGAACACGCCGATCTGGTCGGCCGACAATTGCGTGGGCGTCTTGAGCACCAGCCAGAGCACGCCTTCGGTACACGGCGGCGTGGTCAGCGAACCCATGTAGGTCCAGTACTCGCGCGTGGCGGGCAGCAATTGCAGCGGGTTGATCGCCACGCTGGGCGTCACCGCGTCGTTGCGCTCCAGCGGCAGGTGGGCCCACAAGGTGTCGACCAGGGCATTGGACTCACCGGCCTCGATCAGCACCGCCACCACCGCCAGGCGCCCGTCGGCACTGCGATGCACGAGGTGGGCGACCATCTCGTAAGCCTTGCCGGCCACATGCTCTTCGCTCGGCCGATGGAAATGCATCTGCACGAGGTCGTATTGGCGGCCCGCCACCCGGATCGCGTTGCCGTTGGCCAGACCGATCTGCACGGTGTGGCCGTTGTCGACGATGGACCAATTGCTCGGCCGGTAATCGAAGTCGATCGGTTCGAGCGCGACCTTGATGCCATCGCGAATGTCGATCGGCGATTGGCGCGTGCCGCGGTCGCAGGTGGCCCAGGCCGGATTCAGCTTGCCCCATTGCGCGGGGCCGTTGGCGCCTTCGTATTCCCAATGTGCGTGCTCGGCCGCGGCGGCTTGCACCGCTTTCTCGGCCTTGGCGCTCGGTGCATCGTGGCTGCGCGGTGCCGTGGGCGCGCTGGTGCGCGAAGCGGTGCGCACCGTCACGGTCGACACCGGCTTGCCCTGGGCTTCCAGGGCGCGCGCCTTGGCGAGCTTTTCCACCACGCGGTTGGCGATGGCTTCGACCGTATCGGCGGACGGCGATGCTTCGGCCGCCTTGGCGGTGGGCTCGGGCTTGGCCGCGGGCTTGGTGTCGGTCTTGGTCGGCGCGGGCGCGGCCGGTGCCGCCGATGTTGCAGGCGTCGCGGGCCGGCGGTTCTCGACCATCTTGGGATCGATGGTCGGACGCTCGACCAGCTTGGGCGCGATCGATTTTGGCGGGGCCGCGGCTTCCTCGGACACCCGGGTGACTTGCGCGGCGCCGGCTGGGGCCGCGGCCTCGTTCGCCGCGATCTCGCAAGCGGCGGCCAGGATGCGGTCGTCGACGCTGCCGGGCGTGACGCTCATGCGCGCGTGGGTCTGGGTGGCCTCCACATCGGCCGGCGTGCCGTCGGCATTGAGGTAGCTGCGCTTGACGATGCTGAACGCACGCGCCGCGCAATCGTTGCGGTTGAACACCACCAGGTTGGCAAAGCCGCGCCGTTCGGCCAGCGCCGGCGCATAGGTCAGCCGGCCGGTCGCAAAGACCGAGCCGTCGGCTTGCGCGCGCACGCTATGGCGGTCGATTTCGATGATGCGGTTGGCATCCTGATGCAGCACCACCCAATCGGACGCGGCAATGGCCGGCGCGCCCGTGGCGAGCAATACGGCAATGAAAGGGGCGACGAATCTGCGCATGGCTGCGCTCCGGTGAGGCCATCGGTCAACGTCTGGTTTACGGCCGCGGGGCCTCCAACCTGAGCGCCGCGGCGCGCAAGGCGTGGTGTTTTTGCACTTGCGCGCCCGGTTTGCGTGAAGAACTTCACGTGAGCGCAGGCGCAGCACAGAATTGGCGGTGTTCGCTGCGGTTTATCCGCGTACGACGCGGGGTTGTTGCCCGGTATCGTGCAGGCCATGGGAGGTCGCTGCGATCGAGCAGTCGGCACCGCAGCACGAGCGAACCGAGAACGTGGGCAAGAACCTGTACACCGCGACCGAAGATGCCAAGGACTCCGTGAACACACGGTGGTTCGGCACTGCGCAAGCGCCCGCGGGTGGCGACGACGCGGCATCGCCCTGGCGGCGTGCGCTCGGCGTGCCGTATGCGCATGCCGGCGCGATCGATGCCGGACAAGCGATGCTCGATGCCTTGCACGGCCGGCACGACCCCGCCCACCTGACCGCCGGCATCGAGCGCATGGCGCAGATCGTTCGCGCGGCCGAAGAAACCCGCAAGCTCGCAATGGTCGCGAGCATCACCGCCAACGCGGTCGCCATCACCGACGCACAAGCGCGCATCGAATGGGTCAACGACGCCTTCGTGCGCCTGAGCGGCTACACCCTCGACGAAGTGCGCGGCAAGACCGCGGCCGACCTGCTGCACGGCGCACAGACCGACGCCCAGGTGGCGGCCTGGGTGCGCGGGCAACTCCAAGCCGGCGTCGGCGTGAGCGATGTCGAGATGCTGCATTACGCCAAGGACGGCAGCAGCTATTGGGTCCTGCTCGAAATGCAACCTGTGCGCGACGAACGCGGCGTGGTCGCGCAATTCGTGCAAGTGGAAACCGACATCACCGCGCGCAAGCGCGCCGAACTCGAAGCCCAGCGCCTCAACGCGCAATTGCAAGCCAGCATCGCCGAACTCGAAGAGATCAATCGCCAGACCCGCGTGGTCGGCGCCTTGCGCGACGCCCTGCAACGCTGCGAAACCCTGGCCGACATCTATGCCGCCACCGCCTTGCATGCGCGCAGCCTCATCCCCGGATCGAGCGGCGCGCTCTACGCCCAGGCCGCGGGAGCCCAGGTCGGCGGCGAATACCTGCGCCAGACCACCTGGGGCGAAGTGCGCGACCGCGCATCGGCACTGAGCGCCGATACGAGCGCCGCCATTGCCGACGGCGAACCGCAACGTGTGCGCGCCGGCAACCCGCAAGCCGATGGCGGCGAATACCTATGCCTGCCCCTGGCCGCGCGCGGCGCGACCCTGGGCGCACTCACCATGGAACTGCCCGCCGACCGCCCGCACGGCGATGCCCAATGGCAACTGGCGCTTTCCATGGCGCAACATGTTTCGACCGCCATCGCCGACGTGAAGCTGCGCGACATGCTGCGCCAGCAAGCCACGCGCGACCCGCTCACCGGTCTGTTCAACCGCCGCTACCTCGACGACGCCATCGAGCGCGAAGTGCGCGCCGCGCATCGGCACGGCCGGCCGCTCACCGTCTGCATGCTCGACATCGATCACTTCAAGCGCATCAACGACGGCTACGGCCACGACGCCGGCGACGCAGTGCTGCGCGCGGTCGCGCATACCGTCGCGGCGCAATTGCGCGGTGAAGATTTCGTCTGCCGCTTCGGCGGCGAGGAATTCGTGCTGGTGCTGCCCAGCGCCCGCGCCGACGACGTGCTGTCGCGCATGAACGCGCTGCGCCACGCCGTCTCGTCACTGAGTCTCGAACATCAAGGCCGCGCCATCGGCCCGGTCACCGTATCGATCGGCGTGGCGACCCTGCCGCAACACGCCGAAAGCGCAGGCGCCTTGCTGCGCGAAGCCGACCGCGCGCTCTACCGCGCCAAGGATGCCGGCCGCGATTGCGTAGTCAGCGCCGCGCCCGATGACGACCGTGAGTTCGTGCGGTCGTTGGCGAGGGAGATTCTTTGACGCAGTGGACGCACTAAGGACGTTCTCTGATTTTCTCTGGTGCAGTCTATTTTTGGCGCCTAGTGAAGAGACGATTGCGGGCTTGTATTTCGTTCCCTATTCAACGCCGTCAGTCACCTAATTCCCGTGCTTTGCCAGCAGACCTTCAAGGGGTTCGATGGACAGCAATGCGGCAATTTCGGGCGAACGATTGCGGCGAGGGTCTTCAAATATGCAGAACTACGCCGTGAAGTTCCAAAGAGGGCATGCGCGGTCGTGGGCAATACGGCTGCGCGAATGGCGTTTGTGAACGCCCGAGGCGACGTGCGCAACCGGTAACTCTCTCAAGGCAATGCGACAGATACATACGTCGGCGTCGTGCACAGATCGCCTGGAGTGACGTATCGATAGTGCGAGTGAGCGACGGCTTTATGCGCAACATCTGACGATGGTCGATCTGGCACTAGCGAACATCCACTGCAACAAGGACTCAACTGAACGCCCATTCGGACGGTGAGACTCAGTCACACGCTATGCTGACTGCAATGATACATGTTTTTACAAGAACATTGTTTTGTTGATGAGAGATCCTGTTAGAGTCCGCTCATGTTTGGAGGGTTGGCTCATGTCTGACTACACAAAACGGGCGTTCGTGGATTTCTTGGCTATGATTGTGGAGAAGGGGTTGGTGAACCCGAACACAGGAAATGGCTGGAAAAGTGCGTCAACCAAGGTTCTAGAGGCTATGGATGACAACGAGGATGTGCGCTCCGTGGAGCCGACTCGTGCGGTGCTCATGTACAACAACAGAAACCGAAACGTTCTGGCGCCGGCATCCATGAAACAGTATGAAATTCGGATTGGGCAGGCGCTTGAGAACTTCAAGCGTTGGGTCGAGGATCCGATGGGCTACCGCGGCCCTAGCAGACAGACCAGCGGAGCGAGGGTTGAGCGCAGTGAGGGGCGTCGAAGAAATGGTGGCGCGAGCGCGGTTATAGCTAAACCTTCGACTGCGTCATCTCCAGGAGTGCCGGAGCATCCTGACGTTGTCGCTTCCAGTGAACTGAAACTGACTATTCCATTTCCACTTCGGTCGTCATTCATCGCGCAGGTGGTGATCCCGCGTGACTTGACTAAGGAAGAGGCGAAGCGGTTGTGCGCGTTTGTTGAAGCACTTGGACACGACGCACCTGCTGGCTGACGATTTCGGGCTACCCTGGACTGGCCCAGCAAATCCAGTTGCGATTCCAAACCGCATCTGGCGGAAAACCAGTCCAGGGGAACGAGTGCGCTTCCAAAACGGACTCTGCCCACCCGCATTCTGCCGCTGTGCATGTATCACGGCAACTGAACAGATTCATTAATCGAGACTGTTGCGCATTTCAACATCCCAGGTTTGGGCCAAGAAGATTGCCGTTTTGGTTAGTGGTTTCGTATGAACATCCTGGCTTTATCGACGGCGGCAAGCGATCTCACCCCCCCGCATTCCCCCTTTGCGTCTGCCCAATCAACCAATCCCGAAACGCGCGCGCGTGCGGGGTGGTTTCGGTGGCGGGGTTCTCGACCAGAAAGTAGCGATAGCGCGAAGGCATGCGCAGCGCGAAGGGCGCGATGAGTTCGCCGCGCTCGGCGAAGTCGCGCAGGAAAGGCGTGCGCGCGAGCACCACGCCTTGCCCGCGCGCGGCGGCCTGCATCGATTGATCGATGTAGTTGAAGAGCAGGCGCCCGGCGGGTTGCAGGTTGGGCACGCCCGCCAGCCCAAGCCAGCGCTCCCAACTGTTCTCGGTGGCGCTTTGCAGGCCGTCTTCGAGCACCAGCAGCGTGGCGCGCGCGAGGTCTTCGGGGCTGGCAAACGGCCCCAGACGTTCGAGCAAGGCGGGGCTCATCGCGGGCATCACTTCTTCGTCCATCAGGACCACGGCGTTGCGCGGCGCGGATTCGTCGCGGCAATAGCGCACGGCAAAGTCGATGTCCTCGGCTTCGAGGTCGAGCATGGCATCGGTCGATTCGATGCGGATGTCGATGTCGGGCTGTACACGCGCGAAGGCGGCCAGACGCGGCACCAGCCACAACGAGGCGAACGACGGCCAGGTGGTGAGCGTGACGCGCTTGCGCTGCGCGGTGCCGCGGATTTCGGCCACGGTGCGGTCGATGTCGCCCATGGCGGCGCGCACCACGCGGTACAAGGTCTGGCCTGCGGTGGTCAGTGCGAGTTCGCGCGTGCGGCGCACGAACAACGGTTTGCCGACTTCTTCTTCGAGCGTCTGCACCTGACGCGAGATCGATGACTGCGTCAGATGCAGCTCCTCTGCAGCAAGCGTAAAGCTCAGGTGTCGTGCGGACGCCTCGAAGCCGCGCAATTGCGCAAGGCCGATCGGGCGTTTGGATTGTCGTGCCATGCGGTCTCCATGCATGCGTAATTCGCATGCATTATGCGCGAATTCGCCGTTTGTCCATGCATGGCCCCGGTGCTGGAATGCGATCCAGGCAACAAGCCGACAGCGAGAAAGACCGATGCATGCAACCTCCGCATGCATTGCATGACTTCCTCGCATGCATAAGGAGTACAGCCATGCGTACCACCACGAATCGTTTCAACCTCGATCTCGCACCGCGCACGACGGTGCCTTTGGAAGCCGCACGCGGCGCCGTGATTCGCGTTGCGCTGGGGATGGTCTGGATCACCGAAGAATTCGAAACCGGCGATCACGTCCTGCGCGTGGGCGAGAGCTATCAGGTCAAGCAAGGCGGCCGCGTGGTCGTCGAGGCCATGTCGCTGGCCCGCGTGTGCGTCGAATCGCCGGCGCCGATGCCGGTGGTCACTGCTCGCCGCTTTGGTCATCTGATCCAGCAGGTGGCGCAGCGCATGCGCGGCCGCGCGCCGCACGACAATCTCGGCTGGTCGGCCTGAAGAAGAATCGGAATCCGCCCGCGACTCAATCCGGGCGGGTTGCGGTTTCCATCGCTTGCAGCCAGTACAGCGCGTGCGCGCGATCGTCGCCGCACATCTCGTGCGAGGGCTGCAGGCCCGAACAACACGCGGGCCGCGTGGCCTGCCCAAACACCTTGCATTGAAGCTGCGCATCGAGCTGCACGCAGGCCACGCCCGCAGGTTTGCCCTGAGGCATGCCCGGAATCGCGCTCGTGATGGAAGGCGCGATGCAGCATGCGCCGCAACCCGGCCGGCAGGCGTGGGGCGTGTTCATCGCCCGCTCATTTGAGTGCGCCAAACACCTTGCTGATCACCGCGCTGCCGTACTCGACCGGGTTGGCGCGGATCGCGCGTTCTTCATCGCCGATCATGGTGTACAGGCCATCGAGCGCCTTGCGCGTCACATAGCTTTCTATGTTGGGATCGGCGTTCTTGGCCAGCCCCAGTTCGGTCACGCGGCCGATCAGGCTGTTGTACTGGCGCGCGAGGCCGGCCTTGTCGGTCTGGGTCTTCACGATCGGCAGGAACTTGGTCGCCAAGGGCTGCGATGTCTTGCCCTTGAAGTAATCGGTGACCGAGGTCTCGCCGCCCGAGAGGATCTTCTTGGCATCGGCCACGCTCATCGATTTGACGGCGTTCGCGAGCAAAGGCTTGGCCAGGGGAACGGCTTGCTCCGCCGCATGGTTCATCGAGGTCACGAGTTCGTCGGCCTGATCCTGCAGTCCGGCAAAGCGCAGCGCGCGCTCCACCTTGGCGATCGCGGGCGGCAGCGGGATCTTGACTTTCGGGTTGTCGAGAAAGCCATCCACCACGCCGAGTTTGTCGACCGCGGCGATCGAGCCTTTGTCGAGCGCGGCCTTGAGCGCAGCGGTCGCATCGGTGCGCGAGATGGCATCGAGCGCGCCGGCCCAGGCGCGGGTCGGCAGCAGGGCGAGGAGCATCGTGGCGGAGCCGGCGCTCAACAGCGCGCGGCGTTGGATCGAGTGAGTCATCGTGGGCTCCTGTCGGGGTTCGAGGTCCGGCGCAGCGATGATTGCACAGCGCTGAGCGGACCGCTTGCGGCGCGATGCGCATGCTGGTCGCCGCACGAGGCTGGCGGCCAATTACTAAACGAATGTATAGTTATCGCATGGCCCGCCCTTCCCGCAACATCGATCAGCGCCTGCTCGACGCCGGCCGCGAACTGCTGCCGCAGACCGGCTGCGCAGGTTTGTCGGCGCGGCGTCTGACCGAGCATGCGGGCGTCAATCTGGCGATGCTCCATTACCACTTCGGCTCCAAGGACAACTTCGTGCGCACGCTGCTGGCCGGCATGTACGACGCGATGTTTGCCGAACTCGCGGTGCAGGCGGGCGGCGAAGGTCCGCCGGTGGAGCGTTTGCGCGCGGCGCTGCGGGTGCTCGCCCGGTTTGCGCGCGGCAACCGGCATGTGCTGGCGCGCATCGTCATCGATGCGTTGTCGGGCGAGCCGATCGCGATCGAGTTTCTGTCCACGCACATCCCGCGTCATGTGAAGGTGCTGGTGCAATTGGTGCGCGCGGCGCAGCGTGCGGGGCAGATCGTGCGCATGCCGGTGGCACAGGTGCTGGCCTTTGTATTGGGCGGCGGTTTGTTGCCGGTGTTGTTCGGTACCGCGGCGCAGTCGTCGCATGCGTTGCCCGAGGTGGTGCGCAACGCGCTCGATGCACAGGTGCTGCCCTTGCGTGCGATCGACCGCCGGATCGATCTGGCCTTGCGCGGCCTGGCCGCGCCCGGGAGTCCTTCATGAAATCAACTGCCTTGTTGTTCGCCGCGATCGTGTCGACCGCCGGCTGTACGCGCGTCGCCGACGATGCGTTGCCCGGTTATGTCGAAGCCGATTATGTGCGGCTCGCGGCGCCAATCGCGGGCACGCTCGCGCGCGTGCATCTGGGCCGCGGCGATACCGTCGCCGCGGGCGCACCGGCCTTCGTGCTCGAACAAGACAGCGAACGCGCCGCGCGCGAAGAAGCCCAGGCGCGCGTCGCCCAGGCCGAGGCGCAACTGAACAATCTGCGCAAAGGCAAACGGCCCGACGAGGTCGCGGCATTGCAGGCGCAGGCGGCCCAGGCCGAGGCCGCGGCCGTGCTCTCGCAGACCGAATACGCGCGCCAGCAGCAATTGGTGGCCCAGCATTTCGTCTCGCCAGCGGTGCTCGATCAGGCGCGTGCCGCGCGCGACCGCGATGCGCAGCGCGTGAGCGAAGCGCAGGCGCAATTGCGCGTCGCCAGTCAGGGCGCGCGGTCCGACGAGATCGCCGCGGCCGACCAGGCGGTGCGCAGCGCGCGCGCCCAACTCGCGCAGGCCGAATGGAAGCTCGCGCAAAAGACGCTCAAGGTGCCGCAAGGCGCGTTGGTGCAGGACGTGCTGTACCGCGAAGGCGAATGGGTGCCGGCCGGCGCCGCGGTGGTCTCGTTGTTGCCGCCGGCCAATGTGAAGGCGCGGTTCTTCGTGCCCGAGACCACGCTCGGCCGATTGAAGCTCGGCGCTGCGGTGCGCCTGACCTGCGATGGTTGCGGCACGCCGATCGCGGGCACGCTGAGCTACATCGCGCCCGAGGCCGAGTACACCACGCCGCTCATCTACAGCCGCGAGAACCGCGCCTCGCTCGTCTTCATGGTCGAGGCACGCGTGGCCGCCGCCGATGCCGCGCGCCTGCATCCGGGCCAGCCGGTGCAAGTGCATCTGAACGCCGACGCGTCCTGAGTCCGCCGTGAACGACATCGCCATCGATGTGCGCGGCCTGACCAAGCGCTATGGCGAGCGCGTGGTGGTCGATCGGGTCGACATGCGCGTGCCGCGCGGGCGCATCTACGGATTTCTGGGCCCCAACGGCAGCGGCAAGACCACCACCATCCGCATGCTCTGCGGTCTGCTCACGCCCGATGCGGGCGAGGGCACTTGTCTGGGCTACGACTTGCGCACGCAGTCGGCACTCATCAAACGCCAGGTCGGCTACATGACCCAGCGCTTCGGGCTGTATGAAGACCTCAGCATCGAAGAGAACCTCGACTTCATCGCCCGCGTGTACGAAGTGCCCGACCGGCGCACGCGCGTGGCGCATACCCTGGACCAACTCGGGCTCGCGACACGGCGGCGGCAACTCGCAGCATCCTTGTCGGGCGGCTGGAAGCAGCGTCTGGCGCTGGCCGCCTGTCTGCTGCATTCGCCGCAATTGCTCTTGCTCGACGAGCCCACCGCGGGTGTCGATCCGCAGGCGCGGCGCGATTTCTGGGACGAGATCCATGTGCTCGCCGATGCCGGGCTGACGGTGCTCGTCTCCACGCATTACATGGACGAGGCCGAGCGTTGCCATGAACTCGCCTACATCGCCTACGGCAAGCTGCTCGCGCGCGGATCGGCCGATCAATTGATCGCGCAATCGGGGCTGGTCACGCGCGAGATCGACGGCCCCGGCCTGGCCGCGCTCGCACAGGCTTTGCGCGCCGATGCACGCATCCGTACGGTCGCGATGTTCGGCACCACGCTGCATGCGAGTGCCGATTCCGATCGCGCGCTCGACGAAGCGCTCGCGCCCTGGCGCGATCGAGGCTTGCGCATCGCGCCGTCGGCCACCAGTCTCGAAGACGTGTTCATCGCCTTGATGCGCCAATCGCAGGACAACTTCGGCGCAGAAGTCGCGGCGCCGGGAGTCGCGTCATGAGCTGGCAACGTCTGCTTGCGATCCTGATCAAGGAGCTGCGCCAGGTGCGGCGCGACCGGCTGACCTTTGCCATGATGGTCGTCATCCCGATCGTGCAATTGATTCTGTTTGGGTTTGCGATCAACACCGATCCCAAGCGCTTGCCGATGGCGCTGGTGGCCGCCGATCACAGCGAGTTCAGCCGCAGCCTGGTCGCCGGCCTCGAGAATTCGCAGTACTTCCGCATCGTGCGGCGCGCCGCGAGCGAAGCCGAGGCCGACCGGATGCTCGCGCATGGCGATGTGCAATTCGTGCTGGTGGTGCCGCCGGATTTTTCGCGCCGGCTATTGCGCGGCGAGCATCCGGCCATGCTGCTCGCGGCCGACGCGAGCGACCCGGCCGCGACCGGCAATGCGCTCGCCGCCATCAACGGCATTGCGCAGCGCGCCCTGAGCCACGATGCGGCCGGTGCGCTGAGCGCATTGCGCCAGACCGCAGCACCGTACGAAGTGCGGGTGCAACGCCGCTACAACCCCGACGGCCTGACCCGCTACAACATCGTGCCCGGCCTCATCGGCGTGATCCTGACCATGACCATGGTGATGATGACGGCGCTGGCGATGACGCGCGAACGCGAGCGCGGCACGATGGAGAACCTGCTCGCCACGCCGGCGCGGCCCTTCGAAGTCATGGTCGGCAAGATCGCGCCTTACATCCTGATCGGCTATGTGCAGGTCGCGGTCATTCTGGTGGCCGCGCGGCTGTTGTTCGA
>CAYUYC010000070.1:0-13450 GCA_964448945.1 uncultured Burkholderiaceae bacterium | reverse complement strand
GCCGGTATGCGTCCAGGGCGCCGCGCTGCAGCCCAGCGCCGGTCCGAGCAGGTCGAGCGCTTCTTCGGCCAGCCGGCGGAAGGTGGTGATCTTGCCGCCGAACACCGTGAGCAAGGGCGCGCCTTCGCGATCGAAGGCCAGCCGATAGTCGCGCGAGACCTTGCTGGCCGAACCTTCTTCATCCATGAGCGGGCGCACGCCCGCATAGCGATGCACGACCTGATCGGCCCGCAAGGGCGCGGCGAAGTAGCGCGAGGCGGCGTCGAGCAGGTAATCGACCTCGTCTTGCGCAGGGTGTTCGTCGCCGGGGTCGGCCACCTCGATCTCGGTGGTGCCGATGAGGGTGAAGTCGTGCTCGTACGGAATCGCGAACACGATGCGCCCGTCGGCGTTCTGGAAGATGTAGGCGTAGGGGTGAGTGAACAGCGCACGCACGATCACATGGCTGCCGCGCACCAGGCGCAGGCGCGGCGCCTGGCGCTCGCCGATGACGTCGGCCAGCACCGCGTGCGCCCAGGGCCCGGCGGCGTTGACCAGGGCGCGCGCACTGACCTGGGTCCGGGTGCCGTCATCGGCGCGCAGGGTGGCGATCCAGCGTTGTCGATCGCGCGCCGCGGCGATGCAGGCGGTGCGCGTGCGCACGTGCGCCCCGCGATCGGCCGCGTCGCGCACGCAGGCCAGGACCAGCCGGGCATCGTCGGCCCAGCCGTCGGAATACTCGAAGCCGCGCACCAGATCGGGCCGCAAGGCGGCGCCGGCCGGATGACGGCGCAGGTCGACGCCGCAGGAACCGGGCAGCCAGTCGCGGCGCGCGAGATGGTCATACAGGAACAAGCCGGCGCGGATCATCCAGGCGGGGCGCAGATGCGGCTCGTGCGGCAGCACGAAGCGCAAGGGCCACAGGATGTGCGGTGCCTGGCGCAGCAGCAGTTCGCGCTCGGCGAGCGACTTGCGCACCAGATTGAATTCATAGGTTTCGAGGTAGCGCAGACCGCCGTGGATGAGCTTGGTCGACGCGCTCGAGGTGTGCGAGGCAATGTCGTCGCGCTCGACCAGCAGCACCCGCAATCCGCGCCCGGCGGCATCGCGTGCGATGCCCGCGCCGTTGATGCCGGCGCCGATGACGAGCAGATCGAAGTCTTCGTGCATGCGCGAAGCTTAGCCGACCAGGAAGACCCTAGGACCGCAGGCGCGGTCCGGGCGTCGCACGGCGGCATAATGCGACGCATCCGCCGGCCGCTGTGCGATGCGCGGCCCGAGACAGGAACAGGAGACGATCATGCATGCGCGCGCTGCTTCACCCGATCCGGTGCCCATTCACGGCCTGCACCATTTCGCCTACCGTTGTCGCGATGCCGAGGAGACCCGGCATTTCTACGAGGACATCCTCGGCCTGCCGCTGTTCCACATCATCCAGAGCGACTATGTGCCGAGCACCGGCGAGTATTGTCCGTATACGCATTTCTTCTTTCGCTTGACCGACGGTTCGTGCATCGCCTTCTTCGATCTTGGTGACGACGAGGTGTCCGCGCCGTCGCCCAATACGCCGGCCTGGGTCAACCATGTGGCGTTTCGCGTCGACGACATCGCCGCGCTCGAGCAGATCAAGGCGCGGCTCGAAGCCAACGACATCGAGGTGATCGGCGTGACCGATCATCATGTGTTCAAGTCGATCTATTTCTTCGACCCGAACGGGGTGCGGCTGGAATTGTCGGCCCAGGTCGCAAGCGACGCGCAAATGCGTGCCGAAGCGCAGACCGCGCGTGCGCGTCTGGACGAATGGACCGCACGCAAGCAGCAATGGCGCCGCGAGCGCGCCGCCGGGCAGGGGCCCGAGAAGATCAAACCGCAACGCAACGACCGCCCCGAGGTCGCGCAACGAGCGAACAGGAAGTCATGAAGATCTGTGTCGTAGGCGCCGGCGCCATCGGCGGTTTGTTGGCTTACCGCCTGGCCGCATCGGGCCAGGAGGTGAGCGTGGTCGCGCGCGGCGCGCATTTACGGGCGATCCGCTCGGGCGGGCTGACGCTGGTCGATGCGATGGCCGGCCGCACCCTGGCCGCGCTGCCGATCGCCGCGAGCGATGAACCGGCGGATCTCGCCGAACAGGATGTGGTGTTCATCGCGCTCAAGGCGCATGCCATTCCCGCGATGTTGCCGCGACTGGCCCATCTGCTCGGCCCCAAGACCATGGTGGTGCCCGCCATCAACGGCCTGCCCTGGTGGTATTTCTGGCATCAGCCGCCGTTCGAGGATTGGGCGCTCCGATCGCTCGATCCGCAGGGCACGATGTTTGCCGATCTCGATGCGGCGCGCGTCATCGGTTGCGTCGTGCACGCGGCCGCCGAAGTCACCGCGCCCGGCGTGGTCACGCATACCGGCGGCTGGCGCTTCGTGCTCGGCGAGCCTTCGACGCCCGAGACCACGCAACGTCTGGCGCGCCTGGGCGATGCAATGACGCGCGCGGGTTTCGAGGCGCAATTGTCCAAGAACATCCGCTACGACGTGTGGTTCAAGCTCATCGGCAATCTGTCGTTCAACCCGATCGCGGCGCTGTACGGCAAGCGCATGAACGAGATCTGCGGCAGCGAGGAGCTGTGCGCGATCATCCGGCCGATGATCCGCGAGGCGATGACGGTCGCCGAGCGGCTCGGCATCACCATCAACGCGACGCCCGACGAGCGCATCGACGTGGCGCGCAAACTCGGCAGCGCCAAGATCTCGATGCACCAGGATTTCGAAGCCGGGCGCAAGCTCGAACTCGATGCGATCGTGAAGTCGGTGATCGAGATCGCCGATCGCATGGGCGTGCCGGTGCCCACGGTCAAGCGCATCGATGCGCAGATCACGCAGCGCGCGATCGAGCGCGGCCTGTATCCCTGAGTGCGGCGTGGGCGCGCGCCATCTGGTGTCGACGCTGGAGACCGCCCGCCTGACGCTGGTGCCGGCGCAGGCGACGCTGGCGCCCGCGTGGCTGGACTATCTGGTCCGCAACCGCGCGCGCTTTGCGCCGACCGACCCGCGCCATCCGCACGATTTCTTCACCCTCGCGCATGTCGAGGCGATGCTCGGGCGCATGGAGCTTGCCGCACAGGCGGGCGAGCAGGTGTCGTATGCGCTGACGCTGACCGACGCACCCGACGTGGTGATCGGCACCTGCCGCTTTACCCAGATCGCGCGCGGCGCTTTCCAGTCGTGCATGCTCGGCTATGCCATCGACGGTGCGCATGAAGGCCAGGGTCTGATGACCGAGGCGTTGCGCGCGTCGATCGATCAGATGTTCGACGCCTTGCATCTGCATCGCATCCAGGCCAACCACTTGCCCGAGAACCAGCGCAGCGCCCGCGTGCTCGCGCGCCTGGGCTTCGTGCGCGAAGGCCTCGCGCCGCGCTATCTGTTCATCGCCGGCGCGTGGCGCGACCATGTGCTCAATGCCTTGATCAATCCGCGCTACGACGACGCGTGGCTGGGCTGAATCCTCTTTCGACGGGACCCTCATGAACACCACGCAAGAACGCATCGGCTTTGTCGGCGCCGGCAACATGGGGCGGGCGATGATCGGCCACCTCCAGCGCGCGGGGCATGTGCTGACCGTGTACGCGCGCCGGCCCGAAGTCATGGCCGAGTTGCGCGCGCAAGGCCTCACCGTGGTGAGCACGCCCGCGGCGGCCGCGGCCGATGCGCGGTTCATCTTCACCAACGTGACCAACACCGCCGACGTGGCGGCGGTGCTGTTCGGCACCGACGGCATCGCCGAGGGCGCCCGGCCGGGGGCGGTGGTGATCGATCATTCGACGATCTCGCCGGTGGCCACGCGCGGGTTTGCTCAAGGTCTGGCCGAACGCGGCATCGACATGCTCGATGCGCCGGTCTCGGGCGGCGTCAAGGGTGCCGAGGCCGCGACGCTGGCCATCATGGTCGGCGGCAAGGCCGAGGTGCTCGAACGCGCACGGCCTTTGTTGTCCTTGCTCGGCCGCACGATCACGCATGTGGGCGATCACGGCGCAGGGCAGGTGACCAAGGCCTGCAATCAGATCGTGCAGGTGGTCAACATCGAAGGCATCGCCGAGGCGATGCTGTTCGCGCGCGCGCAGGGCGTGGCGCTCGACAAGGTGCTCAGCGCGCTGCAAGCCGGGTTTGCCGGCAGCAAGATGCTCGACCTCATGGGGCCGAAGATGGTCGCGCGCGATTTCGCGGCCGGCATCGAGGCGCGCTTGCACGAGAAGGATTTCGGGCTGGTGGCCGATCTGGCCGAAGAACTGCAATTGCGCATGCCGGCGGCGATGAGCGTGGCGCAGCAATTGCGCAGCCTGGTCGCGGCGGGTTGGGGTTACGACGATACGTCGTCCTTGCTGCGAGTCCTCGAAGACGAGAGCGCGGCGCGCAGCACGAGGGCGCCGGACCGCGCTTGACGCGCGGCCCGGTCCGGCTTCAACGCCCGGTGTAGCTCAAGGTCACGAAGCCGGCGCGGCCGGCATTGGCGTAGCCCCAGGCCGATTCGTAGTCCTTGTCCAAGACGTTCTCGGCGCGCACGCCGACGCTCCAATGCGGGGCAAAGCGCCAACGGGCCGAGAGATCGACCAATCCATAGCCGCCCAGGGTCTGCCGCACGCCGCTGACGGTGTCGACGCGGTCGCCGCTCACGCGCCATTGGCCTTCGAGGTCCCAGGCCGCGATGCTGCGCGACAAGCTCAGGCTGGCGAACTGGCGCGCACGGCGCACCAGGCGCTCGTCGGTGCTTTCGTCCTTGGGCGATTGCACGGTGAGCGCCGCTTGCGCGCGCCATGCCGCCAGCGTGGTCGAGGCCGACAACTCGATCCCGTCGACCTTCGCGCGATTGATGTTCACCCGATTGAACGCGGTGTCATAGCCGATGAGATCGCGGATGCGGGTGCTGAACGCGATCGCGCGCACCAGGGTGTCGCCTTGCGCGTATTGCACGCCCAGTTCCTTGGCGCGGCTTTGCTCGGGCTTGAGCGCCGGATTGCCGCCCCAGGGATAGAACAGATCGTTGAAGGTCGGCGCGTTGAAGGCGGTCGATGCGGTGGCGGTCAGCTTCCAATGCGCGTCGAGGGCGTAGCCGTAGCCGGCATACCAGGTCGCGTGGTTGCCGAAGTCGGAATAGTCGTCGTTGCGCAGATTGAGCTGGAGCTGATGCGCGCCGATGCGTCCGAGGGTGCCGGCGCGCAAGGTGTCGACGGTGCGCTCGGTCGTGGTGTAGGCGGTATCGCTGGCGATGGTTTGGCGCAGATGCTCGGCGGCGAGGGTCACGGTCCAGTCGGTGGCGACGACCAGATCGTTCTGCCACGCCGCCTGCGTGCCCTTGCTCGTGACGTAATACGGATAGGCAGTGACGGCGGCATCGAGCTTGTCGCGCAGGCTGCTCAGGTTCAGCGTCGAGGTCCAGATCGGCGCCAGCCGATTGCGGCTGTACACGCCATAGGATTCCACGGTCTGCACCGATTCATCGGCCTGGGTCGCCGGACCGAACTCGCTGTCGTACTGCACCACGCCGCGGGTACGCAGCCAGCGTGCGCCGAGTTCGTGATCGGCATTGAAGGCGTAGCTCACTTGCGCCGATCCGCTGGTGTTCTCGTAACCATCGTCATCAGGGTTGGTGCCGGCGCGCTGGTCTTGGTTGATCGCGTTGAAGCCGTCGGTCGTCAGACGTGCCGCTTGCACCGCGTAGCGCAGGCCGCCCTGGGCGCCGTCGATGCCGGCGCGCGCTTCGCGCGTCGCGTTGCTGCCCGCCATCAGGCTCGCGTTCAGCGCGACCGGGCCATCGCCGCGCCGGGTGAAGATCTGGATCACGCCGCCGACGGCTTGCGCGCCGTACAAGGCGCTCACATTGCCGCGCACGATCTCGATATGGTCGATCTGGTCGGCCGGGATCTGATCGAGCGAAGCGGTCGAGAAGTTGAGATTGTTGAGCGGCATGCCGTCTATGAGCACGAGTGCGTGGCGCGATTCGGTACCGCGCAACAGCAGCGTCGCCTGATGGCCGATGCCGCCGAGCTGCGCGATCTCGACGCCGGGTGCGCGCTGGATCAGGTCGAGCGCGTTGAGGGTCTGGCTGCGGTCGATGTCTTCGCGCGAGATGAGCGTGGTCGCCGGCAGCGCATCGGCGAGCAATTGCTCGATGCGCGAGGCGGTCACCACCACCGGCATGAGTTGCGATCCGACCGGCGCGGTCTGCGCGCTTGCCGGTGCCGCAATGGTGGCGGCATAGGTGCCGATCGCGGCAACGGCAAGGCGCGATGCTGCTGCGCCGATCTGGCTCTTGGGCTTGGATTGCATGGGAACTCCCTGTTCTGACGATCGCGCGGCACCACCCCGTGCAGCGCGGTTGATGATGGGAAGGGAGTCGAAGATGCGCGACCTGCGGATGCGTTGGCACCGCGAGCAGGACGCGTGGCCGAGGCAATTCAGGACGTCGCCCCACGCGACGCGCCTTCCATAGCCTTTGGCCGGTATCCGGGCTGACAAGACGGATCGCGACGCCTTCCCAGGCCTGTGTCGCACGACAGGCCCAGTGGCGGTGGTTCGCGACCGGCGCTGGGCAGCAGGGCTGCGGTTGCGCGCTTGTCGACCGTTGCGGGGGCAGCGCAGTTCAGGAGCGCTCGATCGATACCACCACCGAACGCGCCCATCTGCTTCCCGTTTAACTGCACGCGGTGGGACGTCGCGTGCGGGCACCAAAAGTGGCGCGCAGTGTATGCGGCCAGTGCGATCGCCGCAAATCGTGCAGGCGGGCGTGTCCGCTCGACGGGAAAACCGCTACCATTTCGGCTCCTTCGGACCTTCCGCCATGACCCAATCACCCGACGCGCTGATTCGATTCATCGGACACAGCGAGCAATTGCTCGAAGTGGCCGAGTTGCTCGCGCGTGAGAACGCGCAGCTCAAAGCCAAGCTCGCGCAATCGCAAGCGCAGGTGGCGAGTCTGGAAAAGCGATTGTCCGGTGCGCGCTCGCGCATCGAAGCCTTGATCGCACGCCTGCCCGAGAACGAAACCCAGCCCTTGCTGTCGGGCAATTCTTGATGATGCCCGCGCCATGCAAAGCGAAAACATCAACGTGAAGATCCTCGGCCGCGATTACGCGTTTGCCTGCGCGCCCGACGAGAAAGAGTCGTTGCTCGAGTGCGTTGCGCTGGTCGATCAGAAGATGAATGCGATCCGCAACATGGGCAAGCTCACGGCGGTCGATCGCATCGCGGTGATGGCCGCGCTCACGATGGCCAATGACCTGCTCGCGACGCGTCGCGCGAAACAAGGGCCTGCGTCACACAACACGCAAACGCCGAATGAAATTCCGCTTGAAATCGGAGCGGCAAGTTCTAGAATGCAATCAACGGATGACGCGATTGCACAGTTTCTTGATCGAGTGCGACCGCAGTTGGGACTCACGCAAAACGGTTTGTTCGGTTGAGTCCCGTCGCTGAGAGGAGAAGTAAGCGGTCCAAATAGTTTTGCCCTGCCGTTCTCGCCAAGGCCAAATACTCCGTGAACCAATGTAGTAGCTTTGGCTGCGGAATAGCGTACTGCAGATGCGATTGACCCACCCTCGTGGTGCTCGGTTGAACCTGATGCAGTTCTGACTGCGGCCCCCTGGACCTCCGGTTCGGGATGACGGTCTAGCGGATCTGGCGGGGCCCCCACAAGGCGGCGGAGAATCGATTCTCCGCCGCTTTTCTTTTGGTCTGAACGATCATCGCGACAGGAGACAGCGATGGCCTACTGGCTGATGAAATCCGAGCCCGAAGAATGCTCGATCGACGACGCGCTCGCCGCGCCCAACCAGACGGTGCCGTGGACCGGCGTGCGCAACTATCAGGCGCGCAACTTCATGCGCGACCACATGCGCATCGGTGATGGCGTGCTGTTCTATCACTCGTCATGCGCGATCCCCGGTATCGCGGGCTTCGCCGAAATCGTGAGCGAGCCGTATCCGGACCCCACGCAATTCGATCCCGGCAGCCCGTATTACGACCCCAAGAGCGATCGCGCCGAGCCGCGCTGGGTGCTCGTCAATGTGCGCGCGACACGGCGCGTATCGGTCATCTCGCTTGATACACTGCGTGCCCACCCCGTGCTGGCGCAGATGCCTGTGCTCAAGCGCGGCAATCGATTGTCGATCACGCCCGTCACGCGCGAAGAATGGCGAGCCATCGAGCATCTCGCCATCGGCACCGCCTGACTCATGCTTGAACACCTGGGCGCAATCGCGCAGACCTACACGCCGCTGACCATCGTCGGCTTGTTGACGCTCGGTGCTGCCACCGGGTTTGCCGCCGGTTTGCTGGGCATCGGCGGCGGCATGCTGATGGTGCCCTTCCTCACGATGTTGTTCACCGCGCGCGGGTTCCCGGCCGAACATGTAGTGCACGTGGCGATCGCGACTTCGCTGACCACCATCTTGTTCACGAGCATGAGTTCGGTGCGTGCGCATCACCGGCGCGGCGCCGTGATCTGGCCGGTGGTGCGCCTGCTCGCACCGGGCATCGTGGTCGGCTCGCTGATCGGCGCGCAGATCGCGGGGCTGCTCAAGGCGCCTTGGCTGGCGCTGGTGTTTGCCTCGTTCGTGGGTTTTTCGGCCACCCAGATGCTGCTCGATCGCAAACCCAAGCCCACGCGCGAATTGCCGACCGGTGCGGGAATGGTGGGGACGGGTTCGCTGATCGGTTTCGTGTCGAGCATCGTCGGCGCAGGCGGGGGGTTCATCTCCGTGCCGTTCATGACCTGGTGCAACGTGCGCATCCACAATGCCGTGGCGACCAGCGCTGCGCTGGGCTTTCCGATCGCGTTGGCGGGCGCCGCAGGCTACATCGTCGCGGGCTTGCGCGAGACCAGCGTGCCGCCGGGCAACATCGGGTTCATCAATGTGCCGGCGCTTTTATGCATCGTCGCAACCAGCGTGCTCACCGCACCGCTGGGTGCCAGGACCGCGCATGCGATGGATGTCAGAAGTCTCAAGCGGGTGTTCGCGCTGCTGCTGTACAGCCTTGCCGCCTACATGCTTTACAAGGCGGCAACCACCTTGTCCGCGGGTTGAACGCCGGCGGGCGCGGCGCCGGCGTCATCGGCGTCGAGCGCCGACCAACCGATCAGAAGAAGCCGTAATCGCGCGTGAGCGTGTCGACCGGCACGCCGGTCGAGATGTCGATGATGATGCGTTTTTCGTTGCTCGCGTTGCGATAGGCCGCATCGAGCACCGAGCGCTCGATCGCGCGCGGAATCACCACCACGCCTTCGCGATCGCAGAACACGAGATCGTCCGGATGGATCGTGACGCCTTCGATCTCGATGCGGCGATTGACCGAATCGAGCGTGGCGCGTTTGCGCACGTCCTGGCACGAATATCCGGTGGCGAACACCGGCAATCCGAGGCGCAGAACGTCGGTGCTGTCCCGCGTCTTGCCGCCGACCACCACACCCGCGGCGCCCGAGCGGATCGCCAGATTGGCGTTGAGTTCGCCGAAGTAGGCGTATTGGCCGACCTCGTTCTCGACCATGATCACGTCGTTGGGCACCACCGATGCGTAGGACTGCAAGGCAGTGTAGATGCCGCGGAAGTCTTCTCCGTCACGCAATGCGCGCAGACGCAGGGTTCTGGCGCGGCCGAGCACTTTGGCGCTCGGAATGTTGGGCGTCATGCCCTTGATGATCTGGTTCGGATAACCGTGATCGTCGAGGATGTCGGACAGCATCGGGCTCGACAGCAGTCCCTTCACGTTGTTGAGCAGACGGCGGTCGCGTTCGCGCAGTCCGGCGGCGATGAGTTCGGCCAGCGCAAAATCTTCGGGCCAATTCACATCGACCGCTTCGAGCGGCGACGCTTCGAGCATCAGGGGCCGATTGCCGATGCGCCGTCGCAAGGCAAGCGCCGTCGAGCGCGGCACGATGTACAAGCCCATGGTTTCGATCACGGTGTCGGGCAGATCGACGCTGTTCGGAATGCGTTCGACCGGATAGGCCGGCTTGCCGTTCGCCCAGGTGTATTGCTTGTCCTTGCGCACCAGCACCGCGCTGTCATGTTCGGTGCCGGATTTCAAGGCCTCGACGCCGCGCGCAATGGTTTCGGGTTCGATGAACGGACTGGTGCCGAGTACCTGGATGCAGATGTCGGCATCGCAATGCTCGACCTGGTTCATGAAGAGCTGATGCCCGTCGGTCTTGTTGGACGCGAGCGCCGGATCACGGCGCAGGACTTTGATATCGCGCTCCGATGCGAGCGAGATCACATCCTCGGATTCGGTGTCCAGCCAGACCTCGTCGATGAAGCCACAGGCCAGCAACTTGTCGATGGTGTGGAGGAACAAGGGTTTGCCGTCGAGCAGCTTGACGTTCTTGTTCTCGATGCGGGCGCTGCTGCCCTTGGCGGGCACGAATGCGGCGACTTTCATGCGGCCTCCATCTGGGCGGAACCCAGCATCAACACACGAATGTCTTCGATCAATGCCGCGAAGCGTTGGTCGACCGTGTGCTCGCTTTCGCGCGCCAGTCCGGCGGCGAATCGGGCCATGTGCTCGACGCCGCGACGCACGAAGGCGCGTGTCGCGCCATGGCCGATCAGATGCCTGCGGCACAGATAGACGATCAGTCGGCGCGCTGCGAGGCGGCGTGCGCACGCATGCGCATCGGCCCGCCAATCGCGCAACGCGTTGTCGAAGCCGGCATCGACGCAACTGTAGGCAGCGCCTACGCGATCGATGAGATTGCGCGACAAGGACAACACCGGCACGTCGTGCATCAGGCATTCGTATTGCACGGTGGTGGTGCCCAGCACCGCCACGCGATTGGCGGCGGCGATCAGGGCGTGGATGTGCTCGCGCGCGGTGACGATGCAATTGGCGGGCAAGGCGCGCGCGGCGCCGTTGCTCGCGTTGATCGGATGGTCCTGGAACAGGATGGCAACGTTCGGATCGTTCGCAAAGGGCGCGCACAAGGCCTGCAGCGCCGACGAGGTGTCGTGGAACAAGGGTGAGCTGTAGCCGATCGACGGCATCGCTGCCGGCGCGATCGATGAGCCTTCGGCCGAACCGAACACGACGATCAACTGTTTGCCCGCCGTGCCGTATTGCGCGTCGAGCGCAGCGCGATCGCGCCATTGCGCCGACGGGTACTTCGACGGCAGATGCGTCACGTAATGCTCGCGGATCGCGTCGTAGTGCGCTTGCGGATCACCCAGCGCTTCGAGGTCATCGAGCAGGCCGCTGCAGAGATGGAAGTTGGTGAACAGATCGCCGAACGCGTTGTTCTCCAGCGATTCGATCTGGAAAGTGCCGGGCAGCAGACCGCGCTCGAAGCTGTACGAAGGCACGCCATGCAGCGCGAACACATTGCGCGCGATGCGGCTGTGCGGCAGCGTGGTGTTCCACAAGAAGGCGGCGCACGGACGCAGGATCTCGGCGACCGAACGATAGAAGGCTTCGCATGCGGCCACATCGCGTTCGGATGCGGGCGCGCCGTCGCTGCGGTTGTTCCAGACGCTGTCGGCTTCGGTGTACAGCGCAGGCGGATGCGCGGCGGGCAACCCGCCGGCGTGCGGGAAGGTCGAATCGAATTCGGACAGGAAATACGGCACCTGGAGCGCGGGCACGCCGAGGTCCTTGGGATCGTCGGTGGCGAGCACGAGCAACTGCACACCGCGGGTCTGCAGTTCCTGTGCCAGATCGCGCAGGAAATCGCGCACCTCGGGCCATTGCGTGCAGAAGCAACTGACGATGCAGATCTGATTGGCGGTCATGGGGGTCCAGTCGGCGGCGGTGTTCAGCGCGCAGTGGCCGCGGCTGCGGATGCGGTATTGCCGGTTTGCGTAGCGTTCGTGCGTGCAACCACCGGCCTGAAGACGACGCGCAAAGCCCAGTTCTCGGAGGTCGCACGCGCAGGGGGCGCAAAGTAGCTGAAGGCTTGGTCGGTCGGACAGCGCAGCAGTCCGCCGCCCATGTGTTCCGCGCCCTCGTGCATGGCCACGGGGAAGACGTCGATCTCGTCGTCGCGATGCGCGGACTTGAACTGGCGCCGGGTCTGCACCGCGCGGACCGATTCGATCTGCACCCATTCGTACAACTGGCCGAACAGCACGCCGATGGCGAATTCGTTGCGCCCGATCGGGATCAGCGCCGCAAAGTAGCCGTCGTGCGTGGGCAGCGCTTCGATGTGCGTGACGGACGCCTGTTGACCGCGCGCCACCATGACCGGCAACGCGATGGACTCTGTGCGGAAATCGGTGGTGCGCAAGTCCAGATCGAAGCGGCGGCGCGCGAGCAGGAGCAGTGCCAGATCCAGCCCATGGCGGCGCAACTCCGACGGCGCGTGGATGCGCAGCGTCGAGTTCACATACATCGGACCGATGCGGCGCAGATCCTCGCGGGCGGCGTTGACGTCGGCCAGCGGCAGCAAGTCCTTCACGCCGAGATTCATGTCGTGCGCGAAGGATTCGAAGAACACGGCTTCTTCGCGCGTCGGCAGGAACAGCAAGCGCAACAACGAAGCGCGCGCGGCGAGATCGGTGGCAACGGCGCCGTGTCCGGCTTCGCTGCGTGCCGCGGTACGCGCATCGGCGATGAACTGCAGACAGGCGCGCTGCGCGGCGAGTCGGCTTTCGATCTGATGCGGCGTGAAATCCGCGCTCTTGCGGATCGGCTCGCCTTCGGGCGTGTAGCCGATCACCGAGCCTTGCGCGACGGTGCACAGTTGCTCGATCACCGCGATGTAGGTGTAGGCGCCTTCGAGCAGCCGGCCGTCGAAACGGTCCGGGCCGAGAAATCCGCGCTTGGCATCGTCGGCGCGCGGCACGTCGCGCAGCAAGAGATAACGGCCTTCGATATCGACGCCGAATTCGTTTTCGATGATGGTCTGGATGCGGTTTTGCACCGTGCCCGCGGCACCGATGTCGACCAGCATCAACACATCGCCGCGTTCCAATCCGATTTGCTTGTGCAGGTAGTCGAACAGCCGCTGGCGCGCGCGGGCCGAGCGTTCGAGCACCAGTTGCAGATTCGCTGGCCGGCGTACTTCGGTCCAGAGCTGGTGCACCGGATTGGAGGCGGACTTGAGTTTGCGCTCCAAGGCCGCAATCTCGGTCGAGGTGAACAACAGTTGACGCGCCAGCGGCTCGGTGTTGACCACGTCGAACATCATGCCGAGGTAGGACTTGATGTCGTCGAGGCTGCGCAAGCTCGCGGCGAACGCGGTGAAGCGGCTGATCTCGATCGCATGGGCGCTCGGATCGGAGTCCTCGCGTACCGCCTCGTAGGCGAGTTTCGGCAAATGGCCGTCGCGCATCAGAAAGCACACCTTGACCCGCCGTTGCGGCGTGGCGAGCGCGCGCGCTTCTTGCAGCACCCATTGCCCGAAGCCGAACATCAACGGTCCCAGCGAGGCATAGCCCAGGCGCGCGGCGGGGTCGGTCATGGCGCGCACATGCTGCGCGAGCTGGGCGCGATG
>CAYUYC010000069.1:0-13455 GCA_964448945.1 uncultured Burkholderiaceae bacterium | reverse complement strand
CTCTTGATTGCCGGTGTCTCGCTTGCCTTGCGCCGCCAGAAGTCCGGCCAGCCGGGTTTGAATTGCCGGCGCAAGGCAAGCGAGACACCGGCAATCAAGAGAAAGCTCGACAGAATTGCGCTGCGCCAAGCAATCCAGCGCGCGTCGGCGAGCATCGGCCAAGCGGCCCAGCGAAATAGCACCAGATCGAAACAGAAGTGGTAGGCGATCATCATGACGATCGCCGCGCCGCGCAGCAGGTCGATGCCGTCGAGGCGAGTGGGAGATTGGGGGCGCGATCGCTTCATTCCCGCATTATCGACGGACGCCGGACCCGCAAATGCGTCGGCTATAATTCGAATTTCCCGGTGAGGCCATTTATGACCAAATTCGTTTTTGTCACCGGTGGCGTGGTGTCTTCCCTTGGCAAAGGCATCGCAGCTGCTTCCCTCGCGGCGATTCTCGAATCGCGCGGTCTCAAAGTCACTCTTCTCAAGCTCGATCCCTACATCAACGTCGACCCCGGCACGATGTCGCCGTTTCAGCACGGCGAAGTGTTCGTGACCGAAGACGGTGCCGAGACCGACCTCGACCTCGGGCATTACGAGCGCTTCATCAGCGCCAAGATGCGCAAGGTCAACAATTTCACGGCCGGCCAGATCTACGAAAGCGTGATCCGCAAAGAGCGGCGCGGCGAATATCTGGGCAAGACGGTCCAGGTGATCCCGCACATCACCAACGAGATTCAAGACTTCGTCGCGCGCGGCGCCAGCGCCGCCTGGGACGGCAAGGCCGATGTGGCCATCGTCGAAATCGGCGGCACGGTCGGCGACATCGAGTCGCTGCCCTTCCTCGAAGCGGCGCGTCAGATGAGCCTGCGCCTGGGGCGCGGCAATGCCGCCTTCGTGCATCTCACGCTCGTGCCGTTCATCGCGAGCGCCGGCGAGCTCAAGACCAAGCCGACCCAGCACAGCGTGCAAAAGCTGCGCGAAATCGGGATCCTGCCCAATGTGCTCTTGTGCCGCGCCGATCGTCCGATCCCCGACGACGAACGCGCGAAGATCAGCATGTTCTCGAATGTGCCGCTCGACGCGGTCATCAGCGTCTGGGACGCCGACAGCATCTACAAGATTCCGGCGATGCTGCATGAACAAAAGCTCGACGACATCATTTGCTGGACGCTCGGCATTTCGGCCCGCCCGACCAATCTGTCGATGTGGGACAAGCTCGTCGACGCGCTCGAACATCCCGAGCACAGCGTGACCATCGGCATGGTCGGCAAATATGTCGATCTGACCGAGTCCTACAAATCGCTGACCGAGGCCTTGATCCACGCGGGCATTCATACCCGCACCAAGGTCAACATCGAATACATCGATTCCGAAGAAATCGAAGCGAGCGGCTGCGACACCCTCGCCAAGTACGACGCGATCCTGGTGCCGGGCGGCTTCGGCAAGCGCGGCGTCGAAGGCAAGATCAAGGCGGCGCGTTATGCGCGCGAACACAAGCTGCCGTATCTGGGCATCTGCCTGGGCATGCAGATCGCGCTGATCGAAATCGCGCGCGATCTGGCTGGGCTGGACGGTGCGAACTCGACCGAGTTCGATGCGGACACGCCGCATCCGGTCATCGCGCTGATCACCGAATGGCAGGACCGCGACGGCAAGGTCGAGCACCGCGACGAAAACTCCGACCTCGGCGGCACCATGCGCCTGGGCTCGCAGCGCGTGCCGACCAAGGAAGGCACGCTGGCGCGCGACATCTACGGTGCCGAAGTCAACGAGCGCCATCGCCATCGCTACGAAGCCAACAACCATTACCTCGAGCGCATCGAAAAGGCCGGTATCGTGGTCTCGGCGATCACGCCGACCGAAGGTCTGTGCGAGATCATGGAACTGCCGCGCAGCGAGCATCCGTTCTTCATCGGCGTGCAATTCCACCCCGAATTCACGAGCACGCCGCGCAACGGCCATCCCTTGTTCATCGCCTTCGTGAAGGCGGCGCTCGCGCATCAACAATCGAGCGTGCAACCGCTCAAGGCGGTCGCATGAAACTGGCCGGCTTCGACGTCGGACTCGACCGCCCGTTCTTCCTGATCGCAGGCCCGTGCGTGATCGAATCGCGCGAGCTCGCGCACGAGACCGCGGGCAAGCTCAAGGAAGTCACCGCCGAACTCGGCATCCCGTTCATCTACAAGTCGAGCTTCGACAAGGCCAACCGCAGCTCTGGCAAGAGCTTTCGGGGTCTGGGCATGGACAAGGGCCTCGAAATCCTGGCTGACACCCGGGCCAAGATCGGCGTGCCGGTGCTGACCGATGTGCATGAAATCTTCGAGATCGAACCGGTCGCAGCGGTGGTCGATGTGCTGCAAACGCCGGCCTTCTTGTGCCGCCAGACCGATTTCATCCGCGCCTGCGCACAAAGCGGCAAGCCGGTGAACATCAAGAAGGGCCAATTCCTCGCGCCGCACGACATGACGAACGTCATCGACAAGGCGCGCGAAGCCGCGCGCGAAGCCGGTCTGCCCGACGATGTCTTCATGGCCTGCGAACGCGGCGCGAGCTTCGGCTACAACAACCTGGTGTCCGACATGCGGTCGCTTGCGATCATGCGCGAGACCGGTTGCCCGGTGGTCTTCGACGCGACCCATTCGGTGCAATTGCCGGGCGGGCAGGGCGCAACGTCGGGCGGCCAGCGCGAGTTCGTGCCGGTGCTGGCGCGCGCCGCGATCGCGGTCGGCGTGGCGGGTGTGTTCATGGAAACGCATCCGAATCCGGCCAAGGCGATGAGCGACGGCCCCAATGCCGTGCCCTTGCATCGCATGCGCGAATTGCTGAGCGTGATGCGCGATCTCGACGCGCTGACCAAGCGCGAGGGCTTTCTCGAAACCGACTTCAACTGACCGGCGCCCCGATGCGCCTGACCTGACAACGATTTCAACAACCACCACAGGAACAACCAAGTGTCGACCATCGTAGACATCATCGGACGGGAAGTTCTCGACAGCCGCGGCAATCCCACCGTGGAATGCGACGTGCTGCTCGAATCGGGCGCCATGGGCCGCGCGGCCGTGCCTTCGGGCGCGTCCACCGGATCGCGCGAAGCGATCGAATTGCGCGACGGCGACAAGTCGCGCTACCTCGGCAAGGGCGTGCTCCAGGCCGTCGAAAACATCAACACCGAAATCTCCGAATCGATCATGGGCCTGGAAGCGACCGAACAGGCCTTCCTCGACCGCACCCTGATCGAACTCGACGGCACCGAAAACAAATCGCGCCTGGGCGCCAACGCGACCCTCGCGGTCTCGATGGCGGTCGCCAAGGCCGCGGCCGAAGAAACCGGCCTGCCGCTGTACCGCTATTTCGGCGGCTCGGGCGGCATGGCGATGCCGGTGCCGATGATGAATGTCATCAACGGCGGCGCGCATGCCGACAACAATCTCGACTTGCAGGAATTCATGATCCTGCCGGTCGGCGCACCGACGTTCCGCGAAGCGATCCGCTACGGCGCAACGGTGTTCCACACCCTCAAGAAGCTGTTGCACGATCGCGGCCTGAACACCGCGGTGGGTGACGAAGGCGGTTTCGCGCCCAGCCTCAAGAGCCATGAAGACGCGCTCAAGCTGCTGATCGAAGCGATCGAGAAGGCCGGCTTCGAGCCCGGCACCCAGATCGCGCTCGGCCTCGATTGCGCGGCCAGCGAGTTCTACAAGGACGGCAAGTACCACCTCGACGGCGAAGGCATGGTGCTGTCAGCCAACGACTGGACCAACATCCTCGCGACCTGGGTCGACAAATACCCCATCGTCAGCATCGAAGACGGCATGCACGAAGGCGACTGGGACGGCTGGCGCATCCTGACCGACCGCCTCGGCGATCGCGTGCAATTGGTGGGCGACGATCTGTTCGTCACCAATACCAAGATCCTGCAAAAAGGCATCGACGAAGGCATCGCCAACTCGATCCTCATCAAGATCAACCAGATCGGCACCCTGACCGAGACCTTCGCCGCGATCGAGATGGCCAAGCGCGCCAACTACACCGCCGTGGTGTCGCACCGCTCGGGCGAAACCGAAGACGCGACCATCGCCGACATCGCGGTCGGTACCAATGCGTTGCAGATCAAGACCGGCTCGATGTCGCGCTCGGATCGCATCGCCAAGTACAACCAGTTGCTGCGCATCGAGGAAGACCTGGGCGACACCGCGGTCTACCCCGGCGCATCGGCGTTCTACAACCTGCGCTGATGCGTCTCGTCACGCTCGCCGTCGCTGCCTTGCTGGTACTGATTCAGTACCCGCTCTGGTTTGGCGACGGCGGTTGGCTCAAGGTCTGGGACAAGGAGCGTAAGCTCGCCGAGAGCCTGCATCACAACGATGAACTGCGCATGCGCAATGCCGCGCTCGACGCCGAAGTGCGCGATCTGCGCGACGGCACCTCGGCGATGGAAGAGCGTGCACGGTTCGAGTTGGGGATGGTGCGTTCCGATGAGCTGTTCGTGCAGATCATCGATCCGGCACAGGCGCCCGTCGTAGCGCCCGCCGCCACCGCGCAGCCGCCGAAAGCGGGTGACGCGGCGCCAGCCGCACACTGAAGCATCGACGGCTCGGGCCGGCCGAGTGTCGGCCCGAGCCCTCGTTCAATGCCGGCGGTCGCCGGGCAAAACAGTGCCGCTCGCGCCGGTACCGGCGGCAAACAATTGCGCGACGTCGACCCGGTCGAAGGTGTACTGGGCGTTGCAGTACTCGCAATTGACGCCGACCTCGCCGAGCTCTTCGATCACCGAATCCACTTCCTCGCGGCCGAGGGTCAGCAGCATGTTACCGACCTTTTCGCGCGAGCACGAACATGCAAACCGCACCGGTCGCGGCGTGAATAAACGCGCGTGTTCTTCCTGCCAGAACAGCCGGCGCAGCACTTCCTCGGGGGCGAGCGAGAGGAGTTCGTCGCGCTGGATGGTCTCGCTCAGGTGCAGCGCACGCTCCCAGGTATCGTCGTCGGTGCCGACGGCGGTGTTGTTGCCGCCTTCGGCGGGCATGCGTTGCATCAGCAGGCCCGCCGCACTCTGCGCATCGCTCGCCAGCCACAACCGGGTCTCGATCTGTTCCGATCGCAGCATGTAGCTTTCGAGCATCGTGGCGACGCTATCGCCTTCGACGGGGACGATGCCTTGATAGGGCTGCTGGCCGGGTTGACGGTCGCGCGGGTCCAGGGTGATCGCCATGCGCGCGCGTCCGTGGACGTTGACCAATGCATGCAAGGGCGCGTCGTCGGCGATCTGCGCACGCGGATCGATCTTGGCGGTCGCGCGCATGCCCAGATCGGCATGGCATTCGGCCACCAGCAACTTGACCGGACCATCGCCCTGCAATTGCATGACCAGCGCGCCATCGAACTTGAGCGTGGACGACAACAGCGCGGACGCGGCGAGCATTTCGCCGAGCACGTCACGCACGCGCGGCGGAAAGTCGTGCAGGCCGACGATGTGCCGCCAGGGCGTTTGCAGCGACACCACTTCGCCGCGCACCGGCGTGCGGTCGAACATGAACTTCAACAGACAATCGTGCGTCACAAAAACCCCAGCGCTTCCTTGATCTCATCCTCATCGGGCAAGCGCGCGCTGCGAAAGCGCGCAAACCGCAGTCCCGCGGCACGCACCGCTTGCTCGACCGCATCGCTCACCCGGTCGTCGATCACGACGACGCCGATGGGTGAGGAATCCTTGCGGCAGACCGCGAAGTCCAATTGCACGTCGGCAAAGCGCGCAGCATCGGCCCCCGTGTCGACGATCTGACCCAGGCTCGGACGAGCCAACACCATGGTGCTGGGCAGCGCCGATTGCAGGCGCGCGTACATCGCCTGTTGCGCATCGTCGAGCGCGCGGCGCGCCACTGCGCGATCGGGCGGCGCACCCGTGCCGTATTCGGCGCGGCGCACCGTCGGCGCATTCAGCTTCTTCCAGAGCATGAAGGCGACGAACGCGAGCGCGAGCAACAGCAGCAACTTCATCAGCCGATCTCCTCGAGGCCGTCTTTGTAGCGGTGGCCGCGCTGGGCATAGTTTTCGGCGCTGCGACGCATCCGCGCGATGTCGTCCTCGGTGAGCGCGCGCACGACCTTGGCCGGGCTGCCGAGAATCAAGACGTTGTCCGGGAATTCCTTGCCCTCGGTCACCAGCGCGCCCGCACCGACCAGGCAATTGCGGCCGATCTTGGCGCCGTTGAGCACCACCGCCTGGATGCCGATCAGGCTGCCGTCCCCGATCGTGCAGCCATGCAGCATGGCTTGATGCCCGACGGTCACGCCTTCACCGATGGTGAGCGGGCAGCCGGGGTCGGTATGCAGGACCGCGCCTTCCTGGACGTTGCTGTTGCGGCCGACCACGATGGGCTCGTTGTCGCCGCGGATCGTCACCTGGAACCAGACGCTGGCGTTTTCGTAAACGAAGACGCTGCCGACGATGGTCGCCGAATCGGCCACGAAGGCCGAGTAGTCGATCTGCGGAATGCGGTCGCCGAGTCGATAGATGGGCATCGCGAGGTCTGCGCGTAGAATCGGAGAACCCGGATTCTACGATGCGCGCTGCGCATTCCCACCGATGATGGAACTGCGTGCCCAGGCGCTCGAATGTTTGCGTGAGACCTCGCCGATGCTCAAGGTGGCGCATGTCGCCATGCTTGCGAACGCCTACGAGAAGGGTCAAATGGCCGTCGATCCGGGCACGGTGTTCGTCGAGCCTGAGGGCTTGCCCGGCCGGCCGCAACGACCGGAGCTGGTGGCGCCGCGCGAATTGGCCAACCGAGGCATCTCCACCCCGCAAGGCCGGGCAGCATTGTTGCACTCGCTCGCGCATATCGAGTTCAACGCAATCAACCTGGCGCTCGACGCGGTATGGCGCTTTGCCGCAATGCCGGACGGGTTTTATGGCGATTGGCTCAACATCGCCTCCGACGAGGCGTATCACTTCTGCCTGATCAAGGACCGGGTCGAGGCGCTGGGCTACGAGTACGGCAGTTTTCCTGCGCACAACGGTTTGTGGGACATGGCCGAGCGTACCCGCGGCAATCTGCTGGCGCGCATGGCCCTGGTGCCGCGCACGCTCGAAGCCCGCGGGTTGGACGTGACGCCCGGCATCCGTGCGAAGTTCAAGCAGATCGGCGATGACGACAGCGCCAATGCGCTGGACATCATCTTGCGCGACGAAGTGCGTCATGTGGCCACCGGCAACGCCTGGTATCGCTGGCTGTGCACGCGCACCGGACGCGATCCTCGCACCGCGCACGACGAACTCGCCGAACAATTCGGCATGGCCTTGCCGCACCCGCCGTTCAATGACGAGGCGAGGATCGCGGCGGGTTTTCTGGCGGAAGAACTCGACGCCTGGCGGGGCCCGATCGGTTGATGCGGTACGCGGGGCTCAAATGCCCAGTACCCATTGCACGATGTTCTTCACCACGAAGCCCAGCAGCCCGAACGCCAGGACGAAGAACAGCACGAAGGTGCCGAACTTGCCCGCCTTCGATTCGTAGGCGAGCTGTCCGATGATCGCGAGCATCAACAGCATGAAGGCGCCGACACCCCAGGTCGCGCCGAAGTTGGCGATTTGTTCTTCCGTATAACCGAACATCTGAGCTTTCAATCAAAGGCGCGCGGGCAGTGCGGATGCGTCCACCAGATCGCGATAGGCATGCCAGGTCGCATGGCCGAGTACCGGGACGATCACTGCCAGGCCGAGCATGCCGGTGGCCATGCCGAGCAAGGTGCCGAGCATGATGATCGTTGCCCACGACGCCATCGGTACCGGGTTGTCGCCGACGGCCTTCACGCTGGTCATGAGGGCACAACGCAAATCCACATCGCGGTCGAGCAGCATCGGCATCGAAATGGCAGTGAGGCCGAACATCACCGCCGCCCCCGACCCACCTAGCAACACCCAGGCCAGAAAGAACGCCTGCCGCCCAGGGGCGAACGCTTCGCGCAGGTACTGGACCGGATCGGTCAGCGGCACCGGCAGGTAGATGCCCACGAGCGCAATCGAGACGCCTACCCACAGGCTGCCCATCAGCAGCAGCAACAGGCCAAGCTGGACCAAGGGCCGCGCCTCGCGCCGCCAGGCGCCCAGGGCTTCGATCAGACCCGGATGCTCGCCGAGTTCGAGGCGGCGGCTGAATTCGTACAAACCAGTCGCCACCAGCGGTGCGACCAGAACGAAACCCGACAAGGCCCCCGGCAAGAGCGCCGGATACCGCAGCCCGATGGCGACGATGGCCCAGCCCGCCAGGACGACCGCGATGCCATGGACGATGCCCGCGCTCGAATGGGTGAAATCGCGCCAACCCAACGCCAGCCAGTGCCATGGACGCGAGGCTGCGATGGTGCGAACGGTGGGGGCGGCAGTCATGGTTGGGGTCGGAAAATTCGACCGCGCAGTCTAAGCGAGCTATTGCGCGGAAAATACCTATGAAATGTCGGGCATTTTCGGAAGACCGGATTTGCACCTCGGGTTCAAGATAGACCACAGGTGTCCACAAGGGGATGGGGGTTGTATCGCCTTGCGGGACGTATCGATCAATGCATCCAGGACGGACGGCTCATGGACAAGAAGACCCCGCGCAACGCAATCACCGCATCGGATACGCCGACCAAGCCGGTACCGGCCAGGGCGGTGCCGACGCCGCGGGCACGCAGAGTTGCTTCCGGCGATACGACGGGCGCCGTCGACAGCGCCGGAATCGCGCGTCACGTCATCAGCCAGGCGATCGAATCGGCGCGCGAATCGAAGTTCATTGCGATCAAGGATGTCGTCGAGCGCGCACCCAAGGCTGGCAAGAGCGACAAAGCCGCGCTGGTGAAGACCCTCGACGAAACCTTCGAGGGCATGTCGGCGGACGATCTCGAGGTGCTCAGCCGGGCCCTGTTCGAACGCGTCGGTGTGCAAGGCGTGCGTTCGCGTCATCCGGACGACGAACTGGCTCCCGACTGGCACAAGGGCGGCTATCCCTACAAGAATCTGATGGCGCGCAAGACCTACGAGAAGCAGAAATACAAGCTGCAGGTCGAATTGCTCAAGCTGCAGGCCTGGGTCAAGGCGACCGGCCAGAAGGTGGTCATCCTGTTCGAAGGCCGTGATGCGGCCGGCAAGGGCGGCGCGATCAAGCGCTTCATGGAACACCTCAATCCGCGCGGTGCGCGTGTGGTCGCGCTCGAAAAACCTTCGGATGTCGAACGCGGGCAATGGTATTTCCAGCGCTATGTCCAGCATCTGCCGACCGCGGGCGAGATCGTGATGTTCGATCGCTCCTGGTACAACCGCGCCGGCGTCGAACGCGTGATGGGCTTTTGCACGCCCGACCAATACAGCGAATTCATGCGTCAGGCGCCCGAGTTCGAACGCAACCTCGCGCGCAGCGGCGTGCATGTGATCAAGTTCTGGTTCTCGGTCAGCCGCAAAGAACAACGGCGGCGTTTCAAGGAACGCGAAACCCATCCGCTCAAGCAATGGAAACTCAGCCCGATCGACATGGCATCGCTCGACAAATGGGAGGAGTACACCAAGGCCAAGGAAGCGATGTTCTTCCATACCGACACCGCCGATGCGCCCTGGACGGTCATCAAGTCGGACTGCAAGAAGCGCGCGCGCCTCAACGCCATGCGCTATGTGCTGCACAAGCTGCCTTACACCAACAAGGATGTGGAAACGATCGGCGCGCTCGACCCCTTGATCGTCGGCCGTGCGCACGTGGTGTACGAGCGCGGCGAGAACACGCCCGGTACCGCGTTGATCTGAGGCCGCGCTTCAGGACGCCGTGGGGCGGCGCGCAGGCGCCGCGAACGGCGTCGCGTCTTTGGGCGCAAAGCGCAGCGGCTGCGCCTTGAGCACCGATTTGCGCAATTGCCCGACCACATGCATTTCGCAGCGCTTGCAATCGAAGGTCAGGGTGAGCTTGTCGTCGCCGTGCATGAGCGTCATCGGCTCGGCCTTGATCGTGCCCTGGACGCCGAGCACCCCCTTGGCCTCCTTGGGGCACAGATGAAAGCTGTAGCGCAGGCAATGCTTGGTGATCATCAAGGACACTTCGCCGCGCGTCTGGTTCGCTTCGTAGCCTGATTCGATCACTTTGACGCCATGGCGCGCATAGAAGGCGCGCGCCGGGGCATTGAGCACATTGCCCAGATAGCTGAGTTCATCGGCCGGGTAGGGCACGGGCGGCGCGACGGCGGCGCGGCGCGGCGGGCGTTGGTGCGCGGCGCTGCGCGCGGCGTCGAGCGCAGCCACCGCCTCGCGCCGCAGCGCGTTGAGCACCGAGGCCGGCACGAACCAGGGCTGCGCCAAGGCGAGCGTGATGTCGATCGGTTCGAACATCGTATTGCCGAGCTTGCCCAGGTGTTCGCGCACCGTGGCGCCGGCGCGGGCGGCGTCTTGCGCGGGTTCGTGCGCTTGCACGATCGCCGCTTCGGCCTGCACCCCGTCTTCATCGGTCAGCGTCAGCGCAAAGCCGGTCGGCGTATCGGCCAGGCGCATCCATACGCCGACGCGGCGTTCGGCGGACTTCTTTTCGAGCGCGCGGTCGAAGGATTGGTCGCGGTTGCGGTATAGCGTCGTGCCGACCTTGAGCTCTGCGTTCATCGCATTCGGGTACAAGCGCTTGCCGTCGGCGCGATTGATGCGCAGGCCCATGAGGTCGTGATGGGTGTCGAAAAAACTCATGCCGTCGCCGTTGCGGATCTCGGTCGCGGTCTCGATCTCGATCCAGTCGCGGCCGATGGCGGCGACATGGCCGATTTCCTCGCCCATGAAGCCTGGCGCTTCGAAGGCCTCGATGCCGTGCTGGCGGCCGTTGACGAAATAATCGGTCGCGCCGCGGTTGAAGGTCTTTTCGGGTTGCGGCGTGAAGGTGAAACGGCTGTGCCCCGACGAGGCGCGCCGATACCCGGGTGTTTCTTCGAGGAAGGCGTCGAGCAGGCTGCGGTAATGCGCGGTGATGTTCTTGACGTAGGCCAGATCCTTGAGCCGGCCTTCGATCTTGAACGAACTGATGCCGGCCTCGATCAGCGCGCGCAGATTGGCGCTCTGGTCGTTGTCCTTCATCGAGAGCAGATGCTGTTCATGCGCGACGATGCGGCCCTGCGGATCGGTCAGGGTGTAGGGCAGGCGGCAGGCCTGCGAGCATTCGCCGCGATTGGCGCTGCGCCCGGTATGCGCGTGGCTGATATAGCACTGGCCGCTGTAGCTCACGCACAGCGCGCCGTGCACGAAGAATTCGAGCGCGCAATCGGTCGCGGCGGCCACTTCGCGTATTTGCGGCAGCGACATTTCGCGCGCCAGCACGATCTGCGAGAAGCCCACATCCTGCAAGAAACGCGCTTTGGCCGCGTCGCGGATGTCGGTCTGGGTGCTGGCGTGCAATTGGATGGGCGGCAACTCAAGTTCGAGCAGTCCCATGTCCTGCACGATCAAGGCGTCGGCGCCGGCCTCGTAGACCTGCCAGGCGACACGGCGCGCTTCGTCGATCTCGTCGTCGTGCAAGAGGGTGTTGAGGGTGACGAAGACCCGCGCCCGGTAGCGATGTGCGAATTCGGCCAGCCGCGCGATGTCGGCCACGCCATTGCCCGCATTGGCGCGCGCGCCGAACGCCGGTCCGCCGATGTAGACCGCATCGGCGCCGTGCAGGATCGCCTCGATACCGAAATCGGCATTCTTGGCGGGGGCGAGCAGTTCGAGCGTATGGCGGTCGTGTGACATGCGGCAAGTGAGCGGCGGCGGAAGGCGCGATTATCGTGCAATGCTCCGCGTGGGTGATCGAAAACCCCAGGGCGACGCCTGCCGATCGCTTGCGTGCGCCGGTCGGCCGCAGCTTGACGTTCGTTGCGATGTACATATATTGTCCATCGCACCGATCCCCGCAGGAGAGTCACATGGCAGCCGCAGTCGAGCGCATCGTCGTGCAAGCCACGGCGCAGGACAAAAAGGCCATCGCCGCCAAGGCCAAGAAGCTGGACATTCCGATTTCCGAGCTGATGCGGCGCGGGGCGTTTGCCTATAAGTCCGCCGAGAACGACGCCGAACTCGATGCCCTGGCCACGGCAGCCAAGGCTGCGGCCGAACGCGCGGTGGTGGCGATCGATGATGCGCTGGACTTCATCGAGGCCAGCAACAAGCGCATTGCCGCGATGGAAGCCAAGGCGGCCAAGCACCCGGCGCGAAAGGCTGCGTAAATGGGGGTCACCGAACGCGTGTGGTCAGCCCTGACCGCAATGATCAAGCTCGAAGACAAAGTCCAGCGCCAGGCCGACGCGATGAAGACCCAGCAGGCGCGCATCGAAGATCTCACCGCCCGGGTGATCCGCCTTGAAGCCCAACTCGAATTGATCACCAACGCCGCGATGATCAAGCGGCTCAAAAGCGGCGGCTGATGCCGCCGCCCGGTGCGGCACTCACCTCACGCATTGGGTCTTGCCGTCCTTGGGCCAGACCACCTTGCCCTTGCCGTCGACCAACACCGGCTCGCTTTCGCAGCGCCAGGCGCCGCGCACCAGGATCTGCCCCTTGGTATCGATGACGGCGACGTTGTCGTTGAGGATCACGGTCGCGCGTTCTTCGTGGAAGTCGGAACCCGCCTGGAACTTGGGCGCGATGACGACCTTGCCATTGCGATCGATGTAACCGACTACGCGGTCGCGTTCTTCGTCGTCTTCTTCATCCGGATGGCGGTTCTTGGAAGCGCGCGATGGGCTGAAGGTCGCCAGACCTTCGTGCATGGCGCCGATGCCGCGGTAGGGCAGTGGCCCGATGATCTTGCCCTGTGTGGTCAGCAATGCGGTCGGGAACCCGGGGCGCTGGTTCGATTCGACCGCCAGCAAGCCTTCGGAGAAGTCGTCGTAGCTCTTGCCCGCAACGCGCAGCCTTTCCTTCCAATCGAAGCCGTAGAAGACCGTCATCGTCTCGTCGTTCACGGTCTCGTGGCGCCGCAGCCATTGCGCAGGACCATCCTCGCCGGGTAGCGCCAGGGGCTTGCTCGGCGTCGAGACCAAGCCATCGAGATGGATCAAGCGCGGCTCGTTGCCGGCTTCATCGATGGCGTAGTCGCGCTGATCCAGATCCTCGAAATCAGGGGCCGCGAGCTGGACCGTCCATTCGCCCTGGGCGTTGATGACGCCGTACTGGTCTGCCGGTTTGATCTGATACCAGCCGTCGCCGTAGTCGCGCGGATCATCGTATTCGACCGCAAGCAATTCGCGCCCGTCCGCGGTCATCAGACCATGGCGACTAGCGCTGTGTGCAGGCGTATAGCTGATCTGGAGCAGGCCTTGGCGATCGGTAGAAATCTCTCGCCCTGCGGCGACCGGCAGCACGACGCGTCCTTGCGGCGAGACGAATCCGCGCAGTTCGCAGTCGCAGTCCTTTCCGCCTTCCTTGACGACGACCCAGCCCACGAACTCGTCATTGGGCTTGGTCAACGGGCGGGGCTCTTCATCGT
>CAYUYC010000068.1:0-13465 GCA_964448945.1 uncultured Burkholderiaceae bacterium | reverse complement strand
CTCGCGCACGCCCGCGCTGGGCCAGCGCTGGGTGATGGTCTTGCGCTTGGTGTAGAAGCGCACGGCATCGGGCCCGTAGGCATGCAGATCGCCGAACAGGCTGCGCTTCCAGCCGCCGAACGAGTGGTACGCCACCGGCACGGGCAGCGGCACGTTCACGCCCACCATGCCCACCTGGATGTGGTCCGAGAAATAGCGCGCGGCCTCGCCGTCGCGGGTGAAGATGCAGGTGCCGTTGCCGTACTCGTGCTCATCGATGAGCTTCATCGCCTCTTGCAGGCTTTGCACGCGCACCACGCCCAGCACCGGCCCGAAGATTTCTTCGAGGTAGATCTTCATGCCGGGCTTCACGCCGTCGAACAAGCACGCGCCGAGGAAATAGCCCTCTTCATGCCCGGCCACCTTGAGGCCGCGGCCATCGACGACCAGCTTGGCGCCTTCGGCCACGCCGGCATCCACATAGCCCTTCACCTTCTCGAAATGCGCCTGGGTGACGAGCGGCCCCATGTCGCAGGAAGCGTTCGTGCCCGGACCGACCTTCATCTTCGCGATCTCGGTCTTGAGCCCTGCGATGACCGCATCGGCGGTCGCATCGCCGACGGCAACTACGAGCGGAATCGCCATGCAGCGCTCGCCGCATGACCCATAGGCCGCGCCCATCAGCGCCGCGACCGCATTGCCGATGTCGGCATCGGGCATGACGACCGCATGGTTCTTGGCGCCGCCCAGGGCCTGCACGCGCTTGCCGTGCGCGCAGCCCGTGCTGTAGATGGCTTGCGCGATCGGCGTCGAGCCGACGAAGCTCACCGCCTTGACGCGCACATCGGTCAAGAGCACATCGACCGCTTCCTTGTCGCCATGGACCACATTGAGCACGCCCGGTGGCAAGCCGGCTTGCAAGGCCAACTCGGCGATGAACAGCGCGCTCGACGGATCGCGCTCCGACGGCTTGAGCACGAAGGTGTTGCCGCAGGCGACAGCCATCGGCCACATCCACAGCGGCACCATGGCCGGGAAGTTGAACGGGGTGATGCCGGCCGTCACGCCCAGGGGCTGAAACTCGCTCCAGGAATCGATGCCGGGGCCGACATTGCGGCTGTGCTCGCCCTTGAGCAGTTCGGTGACGTAACTCGCGTACTCGACATTCTCGATGCCGCGTTGCAATTCACCAAGGCTGTCGGACAAGACCTTGCCATGCTCGGCGGTGATGAGCGCGCAGATTTCATCGGCATGCTCTTCGAGCAGCACCTTGAGCTTGCTCATCACCCGCGCGCGCTTGATCGGTGGCGTGTTGCGCCATTCGGGGAAGGCGGCTTGCGCCGAAGCAATTGCGGCTTCGACGGTCGCGGTGTCCGCCAACAGCACTTGGCCCGAGACCGCGCCGGTGGCCGGGTTGTAAACCGCTTGGCTGCGCGTGCCGCCGCCGGTGCGCTTGCCGTCGATCAGATGTTGAATCGTTTGCGTCATGTACGGACCTCGGTGCTTCAAGCGGTTTGCTGCAAGGTTTCGCCCAGGGCGTTGACCATGCTGTCGATTTCGGCCGGCGTGCTGATGAACGGCGGCGCAAGCTGGATGGTGTCGCCGCCAAAGCGCACGTAAAAGCCTTTCTTGAACATCGCCACGCCGATGTCGAACGGACGCTTGGCCGGTTCGCCGGGCAGCGAGGCGATGGTGATGCCGGCGGCCAGGCCGTAATTGCGGATGTCGGCCACATGCTTGGCGCCCTTGAGGCTGTGCACCGCGTTCTCGAACGTAGGGGCGAGTTCGCGCACGCGCTGCATCGCGTTCTCGCGTTCGAGCAATTCGAGTGAAGCTACGCCCGCGGCGCAGACCACCGGATGCGCCGAGTAGGTATAGCCGTGCGGGAATTCGACCATGTATTCCGGTCCGCCCGCGGCCATGAAGGTGTCGTAAATCTCTTGCTTGACCACCACGCCGCCGAGCGGCTGCACACCGTTGGTGACCTGCTTGGCAAAGTTGAGGATGTCGGGCGTCACGCCGAAGGCTTCGGCTCCGGTCCAGGCGCCGCAACGGCCGAAGCCGGTGATGACTTCGTCGAAAATCAACAGGATGTTGTGCGCGGTGCAGATCTCGCGCAGGCGTTGCAGATAGCCCTTGGGCGGAATCACCACGCCGGCCGAGCCCGAGAACGGCTCGACGATGACGGCCGCGATGTTCGACGCGTCGTGCAAGGCGATGACATTGAGCAATTCGTCGGCGAGTTCGGCGCCGTTTTCCGGCATGCCGCGCACGAAGCTGCCCGCGGGCGGCTGGGTGTGGGGCAGATGGTCGGCCTCGATGCCCTGGCCGAACAGCTTGCGGTTGCCCGACAGGCCACCGACCGAGATGCCGCCGAAGTTCACGCCGTGATAGCCCTTGAGGCGGCCGATCAGCCGCGTCTTGCCGGCCTGGCCCTTGGTGCGCCAATAGGCGCGCGCAATCTTGAGCGAGGTATCGGCCGATTCCGAGCCCGAACCGGTGAAGAACACGCGGTTGAGCCCCGCGGGCATGTGCTCGACGATCTTGTTGGCCAGTTCGAACGACACCGCGTGGCCGAACTGGAAGCCCGGCGAATAATCGAGCGTGCCGACCTGGCGGCTCACCGCATCGACGATTTCCTGGCGGCAATGGCCGAGGCCCGTGCACCACAAACCCGAGAGGCCGTCGAAGATCTGGCGCCCGTCGTCGGTCGTGTAATAGGCGCCCTTGGCGCTCGCAAACAAGCGCGGATGCGCCTTGAAATCGCGGTTGCCGCTGAACGGCATCCAATGCGCGGCGAGCCAGTCGGCATCGGTGCGCGCCTGCGTTTGCAGGAACTGGCTCTCGGTTCGTTGGTTCATGGTGCGGCCCCTCGCGGAATTGAAAAGCAAACGACGATTGTCAGAAACGCGTTTGGTCTTGAAAATGACCCATTATCAAACTTTGGTTGACGGTTTATGCAAGTAAACACACGCGCGCCGCTGGGGCAATTGGCTGATACCGATCTGCGCTTGCTGCGGGTCTTCAAAAGCGTGGTGGATTGCGGTGGCATGGCCTCGGCCGAGCTCGAACTCAACATCGCCATGTCGACCATCAGCCGGCATGTCAAAGACCTCGAAACCCGCCTGGGATTGGTGCTATGCCGGCGCGGGCGCGGCGGTTTTGCGCTCACACCCGAAGGCCAGCAGGTGTATGCGGCCACCGAGCATTTAATCGCGGCCACGGAAGCCTTTCGCGGCCATTTGTACGACATCCATCGCCGCATGGACGGCGACTTGCATGTGGCCTTGTTTGAAAAGACCGCGTCCAACCCCGAGGCCCGGATCGCGCAGGCGGTGGCCGCCTTTCGCGAGCGCGCGCCCCAGGTGCGGCTGCATTTGCATGTGGGCACCATCGGCATGATCGAGCGCGGCGTGATCGACGGCCAATACCAGCTCGGCATCATCCCCGAACACCGGCAGTCCGACACCTTGCGCTACGACCTGTTGTTTGGCGAAACCATGCTGCTGTATGCGGGCGAGCATCACCCCTGGTTTGCGGCCGACGACCGCAAGCTCGACTGGAACGCGCTGCGCAAGATCGATCTGGCGGGCCTCGGCTACCACTCGCCCAACATGGCCCTCACGCACAAGCGCCGGCTGGAACGCGCCGCGACCGCGTCGGACCAGGAAGCCGTGGCGACCCTGGTGCTGTCGGGCGGTTATGTGGGCTTTCTACCCGATCATTACGCCGAGCCCTTCGTGCGCGCCGGGCGCATGCGCGCGGTGGCGCCCAAGGTGCTCAACTACCATTGCCGGTTCTCATGCATCGAACGGCGCGCGCCCGCGCCTTTGCGCATCGCGCAGGCATTTCGCGAATGCTTGATCGCCGCGCATCGGCACCCGGGCTGAGCGTGCAGCCCAGGCATCGGCGCGCCTGCGCCCGGCCGCGATGCGATACGGGCTGACCGAATTCAGCGCGGCGGCCGCTCAGCGTTCGCGCACGATGACGACAAGCCGCGCGGGGAAATTTGCGCCCAGTTCGATGCGCCGGGTCGTGCTGCCGTCCGAATCCACGGTGTCGCCGCCCATCTCCTGTCCAGGCGCGCAACGCGCAGTGCCGAGCCGGTAGCACTGGGCATCCGGCCTTTCCTCGACGCCCGCGTATCCAAGCACCTCGAACGCGTAACGGCTGCCGAACAAGGCGCGCCGCAAGCCCGAGGTGTCGTCGGCAAAACTCACCTCGATCTGCAAGCGAAAATCGGTCGCCAACGGCCATTCATGCAAGGGCCACAACTCGTAAGCGACCGCACTGGCCCACTTGCTGCTCTTGAAATAGCCGTAGTCGGTTTCATACATGGCAACCGGCTGCCGATAGCGCACCCGCAATTCATTGACGCCTTCTTGCATCACGCCATCGAAATGCGCGCTGGCCGATTCGTCGGGCCGCCGACGCTCGTTGTCCGACTCCGCCGGCTTGGCGGTGGATTGCGTCGCCGGCACCGTTTTGCCATTGATCGATACCTCGACCGCGCTCGGCGTACGCGCCATGACGAATTCGAATGCGGCCGGTGCCGCCTTTTGCGCGCGCACCCGATAGACCGCCTCGATCTCGGCCTCGCGCTGAACGTTCCATAACTCACTGGACGACCCGGAATACGGCCGGCCCAGCATGACGCTCAGATGCTCGCCTTCCACGATCAGCTCCGGGACCGCCACTTTGAGCGCCGCACTGGGTCGAGTGTCTTTCCAGATCGGCGCCCGCATATTGGCCCCGGCCGGCGCGCTCGCGCCCAGACACACCACCAGCGCCAGCACGGCGCGCCACTTCATCTGCTTCTTCATTGCTCTCGATTGCTCATCCATGTGCCACAACAGCCCATGATACCGACGCGATGCACCGCGCCGCGGCCACGGCTACGGAACAACCGCGCGCCGAGTAACACATCGGCGTCTTCATGCTGCGGGCCGTTATCGGTCACCATGGCGGCCCCATGCAATCCGCGCAAAGACACTTCATGCAATTCGTCCGTACGCCTTTCCGTCGCCTCGCCGTCGCGGCGCTGGCCTGCCTGAGCCTGACCGCCTGCATCGAACTGGTCCCGCAAGACGTCGAAGAGCACATCGTGATCCAGCGCGATGGCCGCATCGACGTGACCTACCAAGGAACGTTCAACGATCTGTCCGAACTCGCCCAAGCGATCGCCGCCGACACCGACGAAAAGAAGATGCCGAGTGCGGAGGAATTCCGCGTCTCGGCATTCGCGCTGCTCAAGGACAAATTGAAGATCTCGGAGGTCGAGGAAGTCTCGCCCGGGCTTTACCGCATGCGCTGGCACGACGAAGGCCGACTGAGCGAAGGCCGTCTGCCCAAACTGCTGGACCGCTACGGCGATGAAGAACTGCCACGCTTGCTGCACATCGTCAGCCATCGCGAAATCTCTTCCTCGGCCTTCGGGATCGAGACCACGCAATCGGACGATCCCGACGAAATGCCGTCGCTGCCCGAGGGCAAGCGCACGTCGACCGTGGTGCGCGGTTATCTCGATCGCTTCAAGGGCAAGGTGAGCGTACGGGTCGATCCGGCCATGGTCCTCAAGCACAACGCGACCTCGGTCAGCACCGACGCCGACGGCATGCTGGTGCTGCAATGGTCGTTGTCGATGCCGCTCAAGCACGGCGTCGATCTGCTGATCACACTCGACCAACGCGACATCCCGGTCTTCAAGCTGATGAACAGTCCGCCCGGGTCGAATTGCAAGGAACTCATCGGCACCGATTGCAAGTGCGGCCCGTTCACCTTCGTCGATCACCGCGGGGGGCTGCTGACCAACACGCCCTACGAAATCGAAGGCCCGCAAGGTACGCAACAAGGCTGCACGAATGCCGAGGGCAAGACCGTCGCCGTGGTGTCGCCCGTCACCGGCGCATGCCGGGTGCACATGCTGCCCAAGGGCGAGGCTTCCGGATGCCGCACCGACGAGGCGCGGCCGCAAAAGAACGCCGACTGAGCGCCGCTCACTCAGGCGGCAAGGGCCGAAGCGGCGGCACGAGATCGAGCAACGCGCCTGCCGCCTCGGGCAGATCGGCGGTGTCGAACACCCAGGCGCACGCGCTCGGGCCGCACATCGCTTCCAATCGCAGGCATTGCGCATCGGGCTGCGCCCGTGTGGCGGGCGCGGGACTGGGCGGCCCCAGCGACACCAGCAGCTGCGCCACACGCTCGGCGGTCGCGGCATCGATGCCGGAGCGCTGCAGGCTGCAGCCGCGGCGCAAGCCGGCGAAGCCGCCGGTCTCTTCGAGCGTCAGCGCGCGCCAATCGGCGAGCGCATCAAAGGCCGACTTGCTTCCAGGCATGCTTGAGCGCCTCGTAGACCGTGTTGTCGGTGCCGTGACGAGCGCCGGCGATCATCAGCGTGGTGCTCGCCATGTCGGCAAACTCGCTGTCCGACGAAAGCTTGCGCATCGCCTCGTACCAGATCGCACCGGGAATCTCCCACGCCTTGCCGCCCACCGCGCGCGCGAACAGATAGAACGCATGGTTGGGAATGCCCGAGTTGAGATGCACACCGCCGTTGTCGCTGCTGCCGGTGTATTTGTCGCGCATGTGTTTGGGCTGCGGATCGGTGCCCAGCAGCGGATCGTTCTCGTAGGCCCTGCCGGGCCCGAAGTCGCGCAGCGCACGCGCCTTGGTGCCGGGGCCCATGATGTCGCGGCCGATCAGCCAATCGGCCTTGGCCGCGGTCTGCTTGGTCTTCCATTGCCGGATCAGGATGCCGAACACATCGGCAAAGTGCTCGTTGAGCGCGCCGCATTCGTCCTGGTAATCCAAGTTGCATTCATGCGCGATGACGCCGTGAGTCAACTCGTGCCCGACCACGTCGAGCGACTTGGTGAAGCGCACGAAGATCTCGCCGTCGCCATCGCCGTAGGCCATCTGCTGCCCGTTCCAGAACGCGTTGTTGAGCTTCCTGCCCAGATGCACGCTGGAGATGAGCGTCATGCCGCGCCCATCGAGCGAATTGCGCGCGAATTGCTTGAGATAGAAATCGTAGGTCGTCCCGGAATGCTGATAGGCCTCGTTGACGGCGGCGTCCTTCGAGGCCTTGTCGCCTTCGCTGCGCACCAGCTTGCCGGGCAATTGCGACATGCCCTTGTTTTGCGCGTCGTAGATCAAGCGATGCTTCTTGGCTGCGGGCGCCACCATCGCGGCCATCGACGGCATGGTGCGCATCACCCGGCGCATGGCGCGCGCATCGGCACTCGACTCGATCGCATCGATCGCCGCGTGACGCAGCTTGGCGTTGGACCCTTCGGCCAGATGTTCGAGCAGATAGGGCGGGATGATGCAATGAAGCGCCTGTCGTCCGCAGGCACAAGACATCGGGTGGATCGTCATGCTGGCTCCTGCGCAATGAAGGTGAGGCTCAGGCTAGCGCAGCGTCCCGTGGCTGCCAAGCGCGGCCACGAAACGTCACCAATCCGCGGCCGACCTGCGCTTGTTCGTGAATCGGATCTTCTTCAACCTGCACGTGGGCAACAACGACAGCCGCGCCAAGAACCTCTGACTGTAGGCCGCACGAAAGGCGGCGCGCTTATCAACCTAGCGTGCGTTGCCGCGCCAATGCCAAGGGCGCGTCGACCAAGCGCCGAATTGCTCGGACGACTTCCTCCAAGTCCGGCGCCTTCAACCGATTCTTGGCAAGAAACGCCGCCCATTGCGCACCCTTGCTTGCATCGTGCACAAAGGCGTCGCTCAAGCCCCAAGGCATGTCGGCCGGCAACCGCGTACCGCGACGCGCGAAGGTTGCGGCGATCGCGGCGCCCACTCGCTCGGCATCCAGCCCGCCGTCACCCGCCAGCGCATGCAGATCGAAGTAGTCCTTCATGCGGCTGTTTCTGGCGCCCAGCACCGTGATGGCATGAAATTTCTCGGCAATCACCGTCTCGGGCGCGTAGGCGCGCAAGCGCGGCCGGGGCATATCGAGCAGGCTGGGGTAGTCGAGCCAGGTCGCAGGCGGCACCACGGCATCCCCAATGCCGACGTCCACCTGGATACGCAAACGCGCGGCGCCCAGCGTTGCGTCCAGGCTCACGCGCTGGCCACCGTAGGCGTCTTCGAAACGGATCGGCTCCACCCGTACCGACTCGGCCGCGTAGGTCATCGCATCGGGCTCGACCGTCACTGCGCAAATCTCGGCAAATATCTGCGCCAAGGCCGCGTCCGACAGATCGCCGTAGCCGAGCAAATCAGCATCGCGCGTCGGGCGCAACGCATCTCCGAACCAAGCCAGAATGAGCAGCGCGCCTTTGAGCACGAAGCGCTCGGCATGGCTCGATCGCGATAGCCGATACAAGAAGCGCTCGACCGCGTAGCGTGTCAACACCAGATTCGGATCGCTGCCGATCGCCCTGGCATGTTGCGACAAGCGTGTAACGACGGAACGGGCGAGACCGTCGCGCACGTTCGTCATGAGATCAGCGCCTCGAGATAGGGCTGCATCACGCGCCGAACCCGGCAAATGCGCGCGTAATGATCCAACTCGTCCATCGTCAGACGGCGTTCGCGCCAGGCTGCGCGCAGCGCTTCGAGCGCGACCTCGATACCGATCTTGTGGCGGTACTTGAAGCAATCGGCCACCGTCTTGGCAACGCCATAGACACGTACCTCGCGCCCCTCCAACCGGTGCGCTTCCACCCCGTCGGTCAGTGCTTGCCCGGTAAAGCGCAACACGCGCAACGGCGGATAGTCGAGTGCCGGCCGACGTGCGCGCCGATCGATCGCGATCCAGACCTCGGAAGGAAGCTGCGTGCCCAGCGCGTGAAACTGCAGCGCACTCAACAAACAGATCGTCGCGTGCGGAACGGCGGCGCTCGCCAGCACCAGACCGTGGTGCTCGGTCAGCGCGTATTCGGGCAGCCGATACAGTCCGCGGACCACGCGATCGAGTTGCCCCTGCGCAACCAGACGCGTCAGCACCTGACGATGAATGCCTGCGGCCGCGATCTCACGCGCCGTCACCCCTTGCGGGCGACGTGCCAAGGACAACACTCGTTTGCGATCGGCGGCGGGCGGCATGTGGCGAATGCTAGACGTTTATACATATCTGTCAACGTTTTGCCACACGGCATCAGCCGGCTCTGAGCACCATCATCGCCCCGAAACTCGCCAGCGCCACCGTCTCGACCCAGCGCAAACCGGCCTGCGCATACAAGCGCGCCCATTCGTCGCGGGTGCGTTCGCGGCCGGTGGTGGCCATGAACATCTGCATGTCGAACGCGGCGGTGGCGAGATCGGCTTGCGGCGCCGGCATGATCATTTCCAGCACCACGATGGTGGCGCCATGCGGCGCAGCCCCAGCGGCCGCGGTGCGCAGCGCTTGCACGGCGCTCGCGTCATCCATGCCGTGCAGCACCGCGCTGAGCAGATAAACGTCCTTGGCACTGGCGGCGGCGGACACCGCGACGAGCAGATCGCCAGGCACGAATTGCATGCGCGCGAGTGCTGCCGGTGCGGTGCCCGCGGCTTCGCGTTCGCGCCAATAGGCTTGCGCTTGCGCGATGGTCTGGGCGCGGTCCACCACCAGCGCGTACAGATGCGCATGGCGCTCGAGGATGGCGAGCGCCTTGGCGCCCTTGGAGCCGCCCAGATCGATCAGACGATCGAACGCACGCCAATCGAATTCGGTCGCAAAGCTGGCGCCGGTCAGCGCCTCGACCCGGTCCATGGCCTGTGCAAACAGCGCATCGAACGCGGGGTCGGTATCGGCGTAGGCGTACAAGTCGCAACCATGCGCAAGCCGAAACGGCGGCGTGCCGTTGCGCACGCCTTGCTCCAGGTGTTCGAACCACGGCTGGCTCATCTGCGGCGAATTGTGCATCAACACCAGCGCACGCACGTTCTCGGGCCGGTCGGTGCGCAGCGCCTGCGAAACCCTGTTGTTGCCAAACACGCCGGGCGATGGCTCGGCAAAGATCTCCATCGCCACCAACATGCGCAACAGGCGATGCAGCGCATCGGCATCGGCGCCCACGCGTGCGGCCAGCGTAGCCACCGGCATCGCGGCATCGCCCAACACCGTGGCCACATCGAGGCTCGCAGCCACGGCGAGCACGCGCGATTGCCAGAACGCCGAGCCGATCTGCAGCAAGCGGATGGGCGGCGGCAGCATGCGCTGCGGCCAGGCCTGCAATGCAGCCCCGATGCGCGCCGCGAACGCAAAGCCGCGCGCGGCCCAGGCACGGCGTTGAAGACTCATACGCCCTCCCCGAGGGTCGAGCCGACAAGGCTGCAATCGTTCGTGATCATTCCTGCCTTCCGCGTCAATGTGAGCGACCCAGCTTAGCGAGCGGGATCAACGCAGGACAGCGCAATCGTCAATCGAAATGCGCCGAGTGTTTGAAGCGATCCGATCCGCACATCGCCGCGGGCATATGGCTGTAACAGTGCCTTTCTAGGATCGGCGCGCATGTCATGCATTCCTCGCCCCGCTCATGCCGGATGAGCGCGGGCTCGCGTTGTCTTTTTCTTTAGGAGCACTTTCAAGTGTTGAACATGAACGCGTGCAAGGCGATTGCCTTCGCCTGTTTGCTCGGTGTGGGCATCAGCCTGGGTGGATGTGGCAACGGCGACGACACGCCGCCGGCCAAGGCAAACACGACCGTCACCATCCTGCATACCAACGATCACCATTCCTATCTGGATGGCGCGAACTACGATCTGACCATCGGCGGCGAAGCGGTGCGCGTCCAGTTGGGTGGCATGTCGCGCGTTGCCGGCGCGATCAAGGCGCTGAAGAACGATCACAGCATCGTGATCAACAGCGGGGAACTCAACGGCACGTTGTACTTCAGCCTGTTCAAGGGCAAGGCCGACTTCAATGTCTTCAACGAGATCGGCCTGGACGCCTACGAAATCGGCAATCACGAATTCGATGAAGGCGAAGCCACCTTGAGCGATCTGATCAAGCTCGCAAAATTTCCGATCCTCGGCGGCAACGTCCAGCCGACTGCCGCCAGCCCGCTCTATGGCTCGGCCATCCTTCCTTACATCATCAAGGAAGTACAAGGCGAGAAGATCGGCGTGATCGGTGTGCTGAAGGTATCGAAGACGGTCGGCTCATCCATGGTGACCGATGCAGTCCACTTCCAGGAGGAAGTCCAATCGGTCCGCGACAACATCGCAGCGCTGCAAAAGCAAGGCATCAACAAGATCATCGTGCTCAGTCACCTGGGCTACGACGGCGACATCGACCTGGCCAGCAAGGTGTCCGGCATCGACGTGATCATCGGCGGCGACACGCACGACCTGCTCGATTCCACCGGCGAGCTCAAGACCCTGGGGCTGGCGCCGACCGGGGACTATCCGACCATCAAACAAGCGCCCGACGGCAAGAACGTCTACATCGCGCAAGCGTGGGAATACGCCCACGGCATCGGGCGCCTGGATGTCGAATTCACGCCCCAAGGCGATGTGGTCGCCGCCCAGGGCAACATTCAGTTGCTCGTCGACGAGCCCTTCCTCGTGAAGAACACGTCGGGGGCTTTCGTGCAAGCGGATGCGGAGAAGACGCAGGCCATCAAGACCACGATCGGCAGCCTCAAGACGGTACGCCTGCAGACGCCCGATGCGACGGTGGAAACCGTCCTCACGCCCTATCGCGCGGAACTCGAGACCTTCAAGACCAAGGTCATCGGCTCGGTCACCGAGACCCAGCCGTTCGACCGTATTCCCGCCGCCTTCAGCGCCGGGCAAAAACCCACCGGCAGCTATGCCGCGCATGTGGTTGCCGACAGCTTCCTGAAGTATCTGCCGAAGGCCGACATCGCCATCCAGAACGCGGGCGGCGTGCGCACGCAGTTCCTGCAAGGATCGTTCTCGGTGGCCGACGCTTACACCATGCTGCCGTTCTCCAACACCATCGCCACCATCACGATCTCGGGCGCGCAGGTGGTCAGCGTTCTCGAAGACGCTGCCGAATACGCACTCAACACCACGTCCACCGGCGCCTTCCCCTACGCGTCGCACTTGCGCTACGACGTCGACAAATCCGCTGCCAAAGGATCGCGCATCCTCAACGTCGAGGTACGCAATCGCCAGACCGGCGTCTGGTCGGCCATCGACCCGACCGCGCAATACAAGGTCGCCACCAACTCGTTCACCGCACTGGGCAAGGACGGCTACACCACGTTTGCCACCGCCATCGCCGCAAACCCCGGCGTGCATGAGAACTTTGAAGTCGTGTACGTCGTACCTCTGATCGAGTACTTCACCAATCAGCTCACCGATGGTCAGTTGCCGGCGCTCGACTGGAACAACTACTGCCTCAAGTCGGTCCGCTGAGGATCGCGGGAGGGGAGGCTCTCCCCTCCTGCGCGCTGAATCGCGCTCAGGCCCGCGGCCAGCAGCGTGCCGTTCATGCGCGCAAGGCGATCCAGAAAATCCGCGTCCATGGGCTTTTCCATCTGCTCTTCAAAGATGTCCTTGAGCAGCATCGGCGTCATCGCCAGGCTGACGAACGACATGCGCAGCACATCGGGGTCGATGTCGGCCGGTGCGAGGCCGCTTTGCTTGAGCGCATCGAGCTTCTTGGCGCCGCGGGTGCGGCCACGCTCGAGCAATTGCTGGATGAAGCGCCGCCCCGGCCCGCTGCGCAACGCGAGCACCTTGAGGATGAGCTTGGGAAATTCAGGCGTCGCGAGCATGGTGCGGTAATACAGCCGCATGTACTCGGTGAAACCTTCGAGCGTGGTCAGCATTTCGCCGTCGAGCGCATCCAGCATCGGCCCGAGCGTATGGCGGATCATTTCCTCGTACAGCCCTTCCTTGCTGCCGAAGTAGTAGCGGATCATCGAGACATTGGCTTGCGCCAGATCGGCGATGCGCCGCGTGCTCACCGCGTGATAATCATCAGCCAAAAAACAGGCCTTCGCCGCGTCGAGCAGACGCTCGCGCACCGGGCCTGCGTTGGCGGTTTCATCCTTTGCCATTTGTGCCACCTGCAAACATGCGATGCATGCAGGTTAGCGAGGGCGGCGCGGCGCCAACAGCGGAATCGTCAATCGAAATCGGGGGCGTGTTTGAGGCGGCTTGGCGTCAATCGGCGCTTACGGGAATGCCCGCCTCTTCCATCGACTGTTTCATCGCCGCATCCATCTTTTGCATCAACGGCCCCATGCGCTGCTGCACGATGAACATCATCTTTTGCACGAGGGCCGGCATCTTGTTGATCATGGCCTGGCCGGCGGGGCTTTTGTAGAACGCGAGCAGACCGTCGACTTCTTCCTGCGTAAAGACGTCTTTGTAGATCTGCACATACTCCGGCTTCAACGAAGACCAGGAGAGCTCTTCGCGCATGATCTGCACCATCTTGGCCGACATCTTTTCCACGAGTTGCTGCTGCTTGGCGTCGAGCTTTTTGCCCTTGAGCGATTCGGCCATGCCCTGGCGCATCGCGGTGTCGATGTTGGCGTACGCGGTGATCATGCAGGTCATCGTGTCGAGCTTC
>CAYUYC010000067.1:0-13466 GCA_964448945.1 uncultured Burkholderiaceae bacterium | reverse complement strand
ATGCGCAAAAGACCGATTCATTGCGCACGTCGCAACGCCAATTCATTTCCGATCTGCAGATCCCGCAACGTCTGCCGCACTTGCTGTCGAGCGCGCCCTTCCCGGGCAACATCCGGCTGACCAGCGATCAACGCGACTATCTGCAATCGGTCGGGTTCACCATCAACGGTCAGCCGATCACTAACCGCACCATCAATCTGAACGCGCCGAACTGCAACCCGCCGCACAGCCTGTATTTGCCCGGCGGCATCGGTGGCGTGGACGCTTGTACCTACGATTTCATGCGCGATCTGGAGCTGTATCCGCGCTCTGAAAAACTCGGCTTGCTCTCGCGCGGCGTGCTGAAAGTCGATGCCGACCAGCAATTGTTCGCCGAGGTCTCGCTCACGCGTTCGCGCACTTGGTATGTGGGCACGTCGAATCGCGTTGACGCCGAGATGGACGTGAGCATGATTCCAGAGCTCGCCGCGACCGGACTGGGCGACGCCTTGCCCGACGATCGCAGCATCACCGTGCGCACGCGCTTGCTCGAGGCCGGCAATCGCACCAGCCAGCTCACCAGCGAGGGCCGCCGCTTCGTCGTCGGCACTTCCGGGACCAAGGCGGGTTGGGACTACGACTTCGGGCTCAATCACAGCGTCAACGTCGTGCGCGAGCGCGACACCCATGGCTATCTGCTGTACGACAAGACGCTCGAGGGCATCGCCAATGGGCTGATCAATCCCTTCGGGCCGTCGAGCGCGGAAGGTCTCGCTTATCTCGAATCGATCCAGGTCGACGACGAAGTTCGGCATTCGACCGGAACGATGAATGCGGTCGATCTCAAGGGCACACATACCCTGGGCAAGCTGGCCGGCGGCGACCTCGCGCTGGCGCTCGGTACCGAACTGCGTCGCGAGATGCAGTCGTTCCGTCCCTCCGACTTGAACGTCAGCGACAACATCCTGGGCGACGGCGCATCCGACGGCCTGGTGCCCACCAGTCACGGGCGCAATGTCTTCGGGTTCTTTGGTGAGATCAACGCCCCGCTCACCAAGGAATGGGAGCTGCAATTCGCCGCGCGCTACGACCATTACGACAAAGTCGGCAGCACCTTGAACCCGAAGATCGGCGTGCGCTACCAGCCGGCCAAGTCGCTGATGTTCCGCGGTTCGGCCAGCACGGGCTTTCGCGCGCCGTCGATGAACGATCTGTACCGGCCCACGGTGGAAAGCGCTACTGCGATCCTGCCCGATCCGGTCTGCATGGCCGAGAACGACAACGACCTCGGCTATTGCGCCTACGACTGGACGACCTATCGTTACAGCAATCCCAATCTCAAGCCGGAGAAATCGCGGCAGTTCTCGCTCGGCGCGGTCTTCGAGCCGAACCAGAATCTGTCGATGAGCGTGGATTACTGGTACATCAAGAAGACCGACCTGATCAGCGAGATCGGTGACGACGTCATTCTCTCGAACCTGGACAAGTACGGCTCCCTGGTCCACCGCTACAGCGATGTGACGACCGACCCGGTGGTCAGCTCAATCTGCGATTACGATCCGGACGACAACAGCATCTGCTACATCGAGTTGCGCAAGGAAAACCGCGGCGGACAGAAGACCGCGGGCGTGGACGTGATGGTCGATTTCCACGACCTGCGCACCGACCTGGGCAAGTTCGGCGTGCGGCTGAATGGCACGCTGGCGGTCCTGTCCAAGCAGCAGACCGCCAACGGCGATCCGTATGTCAGCAATCTCGGCAAGTTCGTCACCGACGGCGTGGTGCAGCGCTGGCGCCATCGCGTGACGATGGATTGGGAATACGGTCCGGTCAGCGCCTCGCTCGCGAACACCTATTACTCGAGCTACGAAGATCAGAACTCGGCGATCGATACCGACACCGGCACGGTCGTCGCGCCCAATCATGTGAAGGCCTATTCGATCTGGGATCTGTCGGGTGCCTATCAGGTCACCAAAGCGCTGAAACTGCGCGGCGGCATCAACAACCTGCTCGACACCGCACCGCCGTTCTCGAACCAGGCGTACTTCTTCATCTCGGGCTACGACCCGAGCTACACCGATCCGCGCGGACGCTTTTTCTACGTCTCGGCGCAATACGCATTCAAGTGATTTTCCAGAGCAAGTGCGAGACGCTGTGATCCGCGGCGTTTTCGTTGGGCCCCGCGGCGATCCCGCGGGGCTTTTTTATTGCGCGCTGCGATCGACGCGCACCGCGAGTACCACCGAGGTGGTGGTCTTGATCACGCCGTCGATCTCGCCGATCTCGTCGAGCAAGGCGTCCAGCCGTGCGGTCGATTCGGCACGCAACAACGCGATGTAATCGAACTCGCCGCTGACCGAACTGAGCTGGACCAATTCGGGCAGCCGCGTCAGGCGCCGCACCACATCGCGCGCCGATTTGGGCTGGATGGTAATGCCCACCTGCGCGCGCACCCGATGCGCGCTGTCGTCCACACCCAGACGCACGGTGTAGCCGACGATCACGCCTTCCTTTTCCAGCCGTGCGAGCCGCGCCACCACCGTGGTGCGCGCGATGCCGAGCTTGCGCGCGAGATTGGCGGTGCTTTCGCGCGCGTTGGCCTGCAACAGTGCGATCAGATCGCGATCGACCTGGTCCTTGGGTGCGGGATGAACAGCGGCCTTGGCCGCGGTGCTGCGACGACGCGTGATCATGGAGCGGCTCCTCGAATTCTGACGCTATGTTCGCACGAACCGTCGAATCGTCAATTTAGACCGCTCTTTCGTCGAACTTGCGCTTTCAATCGTCAGCACGCCCTGGCTAGACTGCGCCATCACCTTTCACCAACACCGCACAGGAGAAGCAACATGCGCATCGCGCTGCTCGGGGCCGGCCATATCGGCAAAACCATCGCCCAGATGCTCGGCAACACCGGCGACTATCAAGTCACCGTCATCGACAAGAATCTGCTCGCGCTCAAGCAGATCGCCGGGGCCAACATCACCACCCGCGTGGCCGATACCGAGAACCGCAACGCCTTGCTCGAAGCGCTGCGCGGGCATGACGCAGTCGTCAACGCCCTGCCTTACCACCTCGCGATCGGCGCGGCCACCGCGGCGCGCGACGCGGGCTGCCATTACTTCGATCTGACCGAAGACGTGGGCGCCACCCGCGCGATCAAGGAAATGGCCAAGGGCGCGAACACCGCCTTCATGCCGCAATGCGGCCTCGCGCCGGGCTTCATCGGCATCGTCGCGCACCACCTGAGCAAGTCGTTCGAAGTCCTGCACGACGTCAAGATGCGCGTGGGCGCGCTGCCGGCCTTTCCGACCAATGCGCTGAAGTACAACCTGACCTGGAGCGTGGATGGCCTCATCAACGAGTATTGCCATCCGTGCGAAGCGATCCGCGACGGCCAGCGCCTCGAAGTGCTGCCGCTCGAAGGGCTCGAGCATTTCTCGCTCGACGGCACCGAATACGAAGCCTTCAACACCTCGGGCGGCCTGGGCACGCTGTGCGAAACCCTGGACGGCCGTGTGCGCACCATCGATTACAAGACCGTGCGCTATCCGGGCCACCGCGATCTGATGCTGATGCTGCTCGAAGACCTGCAGCTCAAGAACGATCAGGAAACCCTCAAAGGGATCATGCGCCGCTCGATGCCGGCGACCATGCAGGACGTGGTGCTGGTCTTCGTCACCGTCTCGGGCGTGCGCGACGGCGTGCTGGTGCAGGAAGTGTTTGCGCGCAAGATCTTCGCCGACCGGACCGAAGGTGCGCCCTTGTCGGCGATCCAGATCACGACCGCCTCGGGCATTTGCGCTGCCGTCGATCTGTTCCGCGAAGGTAAGCTTCCCCAACGCGGCTTCATCCGCCAGGAAGAGGTCGAACTGCCCGACTTCCTCGCCAACCGATTCGGCAGCGCCTATCAGCAGTCGCGCCAAGTGGAATCGATCGGCTGAAACCCACGGAGTGTTGTGCCATGACCCATCCTCATGACTTGCTCGAAACCCTGGGCGTGGCCCGCAGCGCGCTCGCCGGCGGCGCGCTCGCGGTGCGCTCGCCGATCGACGGTGCGACGCTCGCGCAACTGCGCGAAGCCAGCGCCGACGACATGCGCGCCGCGCTCGCGCGTGCGCAAACCGCCTTCACTGCGTGGCGCAATGTGCCCGCGCCCCGGCGCGGCGAACTGGTGCGCTTGTACGCCGAGGAATTGCGCGCGCACAAAGCGGCGCTTGCCCAGATCGTGACCCTCGAAGCGGGCAAGATCGTGAGCGAGGCCGAAGGCGAAGTGCAGGAAATGATCGACATCTGCGACTTTGCGGTTGGCCTGTCGCGCCAATTGCACGGTCTGACCATTGCGAGCGAACGCCCGGGTCACCGGATGATGGAGCAATGGCATCCGCTGGGGGTGGTGGGCGTGATCAGCGCCTTTAATTTCCCGGTCGCGGTCTGGGCCTGGAACAGCGCGCTGGCCTTGGTCTGCGGCAACGCCGTGGTCTGGAAGCCGTCGGAAAAAACGCCTTTGTCGGCGCTGGCCGCGCAAGCCTTGTTCGACCGCGCGCTGGCCCGTTACGGCAGCGATGCGCCCGACGGCTTGTCGCAGGTGGTCATCGGCACGGCCGCGGCCGGCGAAGCGCTGGTCGACGATGCACGCGTGGCGCTGGTCTCGGCCACCGGCAGCACGCGCATGGGGCGCGCGGTCGGCCCGCGCGTCGCGGCACGCTTCGGGCGCTGTCTGCTCGAACTCGGCGGCAACAACGCGATCATCGTCGCGCCGAGCGCCGATCTCGATCTCGCGGTGCGCGGCATCGTGTTCGGCGCCTACGGCACCGCCGGTCAGCGCTGCACCACGACGCGCCGGCTGATCGTCCATGCCAGCGTGCACGACGAACTGGCGGCGCGCATCGAGCGTGCCCGCGCCTCCTTGCGCATCGGTGACCCGCGCGAAGCCGGCACCTTGATCGGACCGTTGATCGATCGCGGTTCTTTCGAGCGCATGCAACAAGCGCTCGACCACGCCCGGGCCGATGGCGGCGTCGTGACCGGCGGCGCGCGCGCCCTGGCCGATCGCCATCCCGATGCCTGGTATGCCGAGCCAGCATTGGCGCGCATGCCCGCACAGACCAAGGTGGTGTGCGAAGAGACATTCGCCCCCATCCTCTACCTGTTGCGCTACGAGCATCTCGACGATGCGATCGCCTTGCAGAACGCCGTGCCGCAAGGTTTGTCGTCGTCGATCTTCACCAACGATCTGCGCGAAGCCGAGGTGTTCTTGTCGGCGCGCGGATCGGATTGCGGGATCGCCAACGTCAACATCGGCACCTCGGGCGCCGAGATCGGCGGCGCGTTCGGCGGCGAGAAGGAAACCGGCGGCGGGCGCGAATCGGGCTCGGACGCGTGGAAGGCCTACATGCGCCGCGCGACGAACACGGTCAACTATTCGCGCGCACTCCCCCTGGCGCAAGGCGTGAAGTTCGACATCTGATCGGACGAACAAGACGGCGCGCTCAAGTTCTTGCGGCGCGCGCCGTCAATCACGTTGGGGCGGGTTGTGCGCCCGATCGATTCCCATACAGGAGCCAGGGCATGGACATCACCGGTATCGCCAGCGTCGCGACGGACATGCAAGCGTCCAGACTCACGCAAGAAGTGCAGGTCACCGTGTTGAAGAAAGCGCTCGATGCGCAAGCCAGCAGCGCTGCGCAGTTGATTGCCGCCCTGCCCCAGGTTCCCGCCGCGCAATCGTCGGCGAATCTGCCGCCCAATCTCGGACGCAACGTCAACACCACGGCCTGATCCAGGCATCTTTGCGCTCGGCACGCGCGAGCGCGCCAAAGAAAAAGGGGCGCTCGGTGAGCGCCCCTCGGTACGACGGATCCTGCGCGATTACTTCTTCGGCGCAGCAACCCACGACACGCACCAGCCGTTCGGGCTGATTTCGGTGTCGCCGGGCATGATCTTGCAGCCGCCCTTGGCGGTTGCAGAGGCACCTGCCACGAAGTGCATGCAGCTGCTGCACTTTTGGTCACCCTTGGGCGATTCTTGGTACTTGAGGGCGTTGCGCAGGCCGGCGTTTTGAGCGGCCATCGCGTTACCCGTCATTGCCACCACGGGAATCGCGGCGAGCGCGCCACCGATCTTCAGCAGCTTGCGGCGCGAAGCCTGAAGTTTGTCAGTCATCAAAGTTCCTTTCTTCTCGCGAGTGAAAACACCCTGACGGGCGTGGGGAAAAGTAGCTCCCTGCGCAATGTTAACAACTGAGCGCTGGGCGCGGTTGACGCAGCCCACATTGTGTTACCCGAGTTCGATGGCGGGGATTGGGTGTTCGTGCCGCGCCGGACGGAACACCAAAGGGTCATCGTAGAACGTCGGCGCAGCGTTCTCGGCCCACCATTGCGGTATGCCCAACACCGGCAATGGCGCGAAATGCGCAGGGATGAATTGCGTCCCGGCGATCGAGGTGGCCAGCGCAGTGTCGATCGCATCCAGCGATGCGTCGGCCGGCAAATGCACATGCCAGACATGGGCGGTGATGCTCTTCCAGGGCTGGGTGAGTTTTTCCATCAACGCATGGCCAAAGACGATGGGCCGCACTTCGCGATGCCAGGCACCGCGCGCGGCGATCAAGGCCTCGTGCCAATCACGCCGATGCAGCGCTTCCACGATCGGTCGCGAGGTGGTGACGAGGATCAGCCCGTTTTCGTCGAACAAGGTCGCGGCATCGCGCACCGCGCCGCGGCGACTGCGGACCCCGTCGCGCGCGATCTGCAATGCCTGACGGGTGTTGAGCATGACCTTGGTGCGCGGGCAGGCATACCAGACCAGCGCGTTGAACATATCGTGCAGATTGGAGCGCGTCGGCACTTCGCCGGTCGCGGCGATGTGCGCCTCGTAGGCCCGGCCGCGCGGCGCCGTCCCCAGGGGGGTGAAGCGAACCGCCTTGCCCAGCGCGGTACGCGCCGGCGACCCCAAGGCATTGAGCGTATAGGCGAGTTCGTGGGTGGTCGTGATCGCCCGGCCGCGTGCCGCGACCAGGTCGTACCACGGTGCGTCCCAGTCGATCAGTCCACGCAGGTCCATGCGAGGGTCTGTCCGGCGTCCAGAGGAACCAGCTCGGTATCGCCGTACGCCACCGCGTCCGGCACGAGGAAGGGTCGACGCTCGAGGGTGAGCGTTTGCGTATGGCGCGGCAGGCGATAGAAGTCGGCGCCGAAATGGCTGGCGAATCCTTCGAGGCGATCGAGCCTGCCCGCCCCTTCGAAGGCGCTCGCGTACAACTCCATCGCGTGCAAGGCGGTGTAGCAACCGGCGCAGCCGCAGGCGTGTTCCTTCAGTCCCTTGGCATGCGGCGCCGAATCGGTACCCAGAAAGAACCGCGGATTGCCCGAAGTCGCGGCGTCGACGAGGGCCAGGCGATGGGTTTCGCGCTTGAGCACCGGCAAGCAGTAGTAATGCGGGCGCACACCGCCGAGAAAGATCGCATTGCGGTTGTACAGCAGGTGATGCGCGGTGATGGTGGCGCCGAGGTCGCCGCCCTCGCCGGCGCAATCGCGCACGTAATGCGCCGCCTCGCGCGTGGTGATGTGCTCGAAGACCACGCGCAACGCGGGGAAATCGCGGCGCAGCGGAATCAGCTTGTCCTCGATGAACACGCGCTCGCGATCGAACAAGTCGACCGACGGGTCCACGACCTCGCCGTGCACGCACAGCGGCAATCCCACGCGCTGCATCGCCTCGAGCGCGGCGCGCGGGCGGTGCAGATCGGTCACGCCGGCGTCCGAATTGGTGGTCGCGCCCGCGGGATAAAGCTTGACCGCATGCACGAAGCCGGTGTCGTGCGCGCGCAGGATCTCGTCGGCCGAAGTGTTGTCGGTCAGATAGAGCGTCATCAGCGGCTCGAATGCGAGCGGCGCGCGTCCGGCGCTTTCGCGCACGGCGTTGTGCTTGGCGAGCGCATCGAGGATGCGGGCACGGTATTCGCGCGCCAGCGCCGCGGTCGTGACCGGGGGCTTCAGGTTGGGCATCACGATGGCCCGGCCGAACTGCCGCGCGGTATGGGGCAAGACGGCGGACAAGGCTGCGCCATCACGCAGGTGCAAATGCCAATCGTCGGGGCGCGCAATGCGCAAGGAGGTCGGTGCCGAAGTCATCCGGCGATTGTATCGTCGCGATTTCCGCGCGCTGTAGGCGAACTTCTGATGTTCACGATGCGGCTACGACAATCGCGCGGAAATCGTTGACGTTGGTACGGGTCGGCCCGGTGACGACCAGATCGCCCAAGGCATCGAAGTAGCCCCAGGCGTCGTTGTTTGCAGCAAAACCGCGTGCATCGATCCGGGCGGCCGCGGCGCGCGCGGCCGTGTCGCACAGCAGCATGGCGCCGGCGTTGTCCTCGCTGCCATCGATGCCGTCGGTATCGCAGGCAATGGCCGCCACGTCCGCGGCGATCCCGAGTTCTTGAAGCGCGATTTCGAGGTGCAGCAGATATTCGCTGCAGCGCCCGCCGCGCCCTTGGCCGCGGACCGTCACCGTGCATTCGCCGCCCGAGACCCAGGCGTAGCGACGCCCCCCGCGCGCGGGCGCGGCGTCGATGCGCTGCTTGACCAGCAGCGCATGGGCCCGCGCGACATCGCGGGCCTCGCCTTCGAGTTCGCCCAGGCATTGAACGTCGAAGTCCTGGGCGCGCAGATGCGCGCAGCCGGCCTCGAGCATGCTGCCGGCAGTGGCGATGATGCGGTTCTCGACCCGCGCAAAACACGGGTCGCCTTCCTTGGGGGTTTCGGCCACGGCACCGGCCGCGCCGGCGTCGAGATGCTCGTGCACGCTGTCGGGCACCGCGAGCGCATAACGGTGCAGGATGCCGAGCGCATCGGCGTAGGTCGTCGGATCGGGCACGGTCGGCCCGCTGCCGATGGCCGACGGGTCGTCGCCCGGAACGTCGCTGATCATCAAGGTCAGCATGCGCGCCTGACAGGCCTGCGCGAGGCGTCCGCCCGCGATGCGCGACAAATGCTTGCGCACGCAATTCATCTCGCGGATGTTGGCGCCCGAGCGCAGCAAGCCTTGGGTGACCGCCTTGAGATCGGCCATCGAAATGCCGTCGACCGGCAAGGCCAGCAACGAAGACGCGCCGCCCGAGATCAGGACCAGCACCCAATCGTCGGCACCGGCACGCTCGACATGACCGAAGACTTGTTTGGCGGCATAGGCCCCCGCGGCATCGGGCACCGGATGCGCGGCCTCGAACACGCTGATGCGCTCGGTCGGCAGACCGTGGCCGTAGCGCGTGACGACCAGCCCGTCGACCGCGACTTGCGGCCAGGCGCGATCCACGGCCAGCGCCATCGCGGCAGCGGCCTTGCCGGCCCCCACCACCACGACGCGGCCCGCAGGCGGCGCGGGCAAATGCGCGGGCACGATGCGCAGCGGATCGGCGGCCGCCAGGGCGGCGTCGAAACTGCCGCGCAACAAGGCGCGCATCGCGTCGCCGGCGATCGCGTCGGCGGACGGTTCGACCGCGCGCGCGTTCATGCCGCCTGCTCCGCATAGGGCGCCGACGAATCGCGCTCGCCGTCGGCGCGGTCGGCTTGTTGCAGCTCCCACATGCGTGCATAAGCGCCGTCTTCGGCGAGCAATTGCGCATGCGTGCCGCGCTCGATGATGCGGCCCGCGTCGAGCACGATGATCTCGTCGGCATCGACGATGGTCGACAGGCGGTGCGCGATGACGAGCGCGGTGTGGTCGCGCGCGATCGCCTTGAGTTCGCGCTGGATCGCCTGCTCGGCACGCGTATCGAGCGCCGACGTCGCTTCGTCGAAGATCAGGATCGCGGGGTTCTTGAGGATCGTGCGCGCGATGGCCACGCGTTGCTTTTCGCCGCCCGACAATTTCAGCCCGCGCTCGCCGACCACGGTCCGATACCCGTCGGGCGTACTGGCGATGAAGTCGTGGATGTAGGCCGCACGCGCCGCCGCTTCGATGCGCGCCTGGCCGTCGGGCGCATCAAGTACCTCGGGACGTCCGTAGGCGATGTTGTAGCCGATGCTGTCGTTGAACAGGACGGTGTCCTGCGGAACGATGCCGATGGCGCGACGCAGGCTGTCTTGCGTGACGGTGCGGATGTCCTGCCCGTCGATGGTGATGCGCCCGGCGTCGACATCGTAGAACCGGAACAGCAGACGCGACAAAGTGCTCTTGCCCGAGCCCGAATGTCCGACCACCGCCACCGTCTTGCCCGCCGGAATCGTGAAATCGACATCGAACAGGATCTGGCGCTTGGGCGCGCCGCGGTTCGGCCCCTCGGCGATCTTGTCGTAGCTGAAGTCCACATGCTCGAACCGCACCTCGCCGCCATGCAAGACCAGCGCGCGCGCATCGGGCGCATCGGCCACTTCGCGGTTTTGTTCGAGCAGGGTGAACATCTTTTCCATGTCGGCGATGCTTTGCTTGATCTCGCGATAGATCACGCCGAGGAAGTTGAGCGGGATGTAGAGCTGGATCATGAAGGCATTGACCAGCACCAGATCGCCCAGGGTCATCGTGCCGTTGACCACGCCCAGCGTGGCGCGCCACATCATCAGCGTCACCGCGACCGCGATGATCGCGCTTTGCCCGGTGTTGAGCAGCGACAGCGAAGTCTGCGATTTGATCGCGGCGTGCTCCCAGCCGGCCATGCTCTGGTCGTAGCGTTTGGCTTCGTATTCCTCGTTGCCGAAGTATTTGACGGTTTCGTAGTTGAGCAGCGAATCGACCGCCTTGACGTTGGCGCCCGAGTCCAGCTCGTTCATCGTGCGGCGCAAGTGCGTGCGCCAGTTGGTCACGGTGATGGTGAAGGTGATGTACACCACGAGTGCGGTGACGGTGATGCCGGCAAACCAGAGGTCGTAGCGCGCGAGCAGGATGCCGATGATGAGACCGAACTCGACCAGCGTCGGCACGATCGAATACAGCGTGAAGCTCACCAGCGAGGAGATCCCGCGCGTGCCGCGTTCGATGTCGCGCGTCACGCCGCCGGTCTGGCGTTCGAGGTGAAAGCGCAACGACAAGGCATGCAGATGCTTGAACACCTGGAGCGCGGCCTTGTGCACCGCCGCCTGGGTGACCTTGGCGAACACGTACTCGCGCAATTCGGTGAACAAGGTGGTGGCCAGCCGCAGCAGGCCGTAACTGAGCAACAGCGCCGCCGGCAACACGATGGCTACCGCGACCGCCGATTGCGCGCCCACCATCCCCGGCGTGAGTCGATCGACGATGGCCTTCATCACCAGCGGTACACCGACATTGGCCGCCTTGGCGCCGACGAGGAAAGCAAGCGCGATCAACACCCGCGCCTTGTAGTCCCACAAATACGGAACCAAGGTGCGCAGCACCTGCCAATCCGTCTTCGAGCGCGCGTACTTCGGCGCGACTTCGCTCGGTCCCCGCATTCCACGCATGATTGCCTTGTCGAGTTTCTTAGCGCAAACGGATTATGCCGGTCGTGGCGCGTCGCCGACGGACGCCGGGAATGTGATGAAAAGCCGCCCCGAACCGCACGCAAACCGCTAGGCTTGCGCCCCGTTTCAACTCCTCCAGATTCTCATGGACACCACCACCGCCACCGTCGACCCGGGCCTACCCGGCGTTCCGGGTCAATCACTCAAAGCCTACCGGCACGAACAAGGCCTGTTCCTCATCCTGACTGTATTCGCTTCCTTGTTTTGGCTCGCCCTCGCCAGTGCGGCCATTGCATTGGCCGTCTTCGGCCATCCAGCGCTGCTGCTGTTGTTCGCGGTGCCGGGGTTGCTGATTCTGGTGTTCCACCTGATCGGGATGTCGGTGTTCATCACCCATCTCAAGGGCAATGCGGTGCGCATCACCGCGGAACAATTCCCCGACCTGTACACCCGTTTGCTCGGCTGCTGTCGACGCGTCGGACTGGCGAAGATCCCCGACGCCTTCGTGATGTCGGGCGATGGGATGCTCAACGCTTTCGCCGCCCGCTTCCTGCGCCGGTATTACGTGGTGCTGCTGTCCGATGTGCTCAACGGCATCGAGCATGACCCGGAAGCCGTCAACTTCTACATCGGTCACGAACTGGCGCACATCCATCGCCGGCATATCGCCTTCGGCTGGTTCCTGCATCCCGTGATGTTCCTGCCGCTGGTCGCCGCGGCCTATCGCCGCGCGCAGGAATATACCTGCGATCAGTACGGCCTCGCCTGCTGTGCCAGCCAGCCTTCGGCAGCCCAGGCCATGGCCGTGCTCGCCGCCGGTCCGCACCAGAGCAAGCAGGTGAACATCGACGCCTATCTCAAGCAATGCGACGACACCAAGGGCTTCTGGATGTCGGTCACCGAACTGGGCGGCGATTACCCGTGGCTGTGCAAGCGCATGCGGCACATCTCGCCGCAATCGGTGCAGAAGATTCCCACGCGCAATCCGTTTGCGTGGGTGCTGTCGATCTTCCTGTTCCGTTTCGGACCCGGCGGCTTCCCGGTCAATTTGTTCTGGTCGATCTTCATCTGGGTCTACTTCAGCATCATCGCCGTCGCCGGCTACCAGGACTTCAAGACCCATCAGCTCAATCTCAAGCTGTTCTCCTACGGCAGCCTGGCGACCGAAAAGGTCGGGCAGTACTACCTCGACAACGAGTCCTTGCCTGAAACCCCCGGTGAAATCGGTCTGAACGCGAAGGATTCCGGACTGCCGATCGCCTCGGTCGACATCGATCAGGATGGCGGACGCGTCACGATGACGCTCGAGGATGACCATTACATCGCTTACGACCCCGAGCTGAACGACGAAGGCAAGATCACCTGGAGTTGCGCGACCGACATGCCGAAGGAACAGATTCCGAAATCGGCCAATTGCCAATATGACGGCAAGGAGGTCGGGCTGCTCGAACTGTTGTTCGCGGCATTCGCGATGCTCCGCTGACGCATCGCACACGCTGCAATGCGACAATCGGCCGCTCCTACCCTTTGGAGCGGCCGATGTTTTCTGCACTACCCGATAAGCAGCCCGTCTTGCGCGTCGTCGCGATGCCGGGCGACGCGAATGTCTATGGCGATGTCTTCGGCGGCTGGATCATGGCCCAGGTCGACATTGCCGGCTCCATCCCGGCGGTCAAGCGCGCCAACGGCCGCGTGGCGACCATCGCCGTCAATTCCTTCTTGTTCAAGCACCCGGTCTTCGTGGGCGATCTGCTCAGCTTCTATGCCGAGATCGTGCGCGTGGGGCGCACTTCGCTCACGGTGCAGGTCGAGGTCTACGCGCAACGCAATCGGCTGGATGAAGAAATCGTGCGCGTCACCGAAGCCACGCTGACCTACGTCGCGACCGGCGACGACCGCATGCCCCGGGAAGTGCCGCCCGCGCCTTGAACCCGCGCGGTCGCCGGCACCGTGTGCCGCGCCACCCGATGCGCAGGCGCGATGCGCTCCGGCCCCACGGCGACGATGCTCAGGCGCTGACCGCAGGCGCGGCAAGCGCCTGTTCGATCCAGGCCGCCGCCGCAAGCAAGC
>CAYUYC010000066.1:0-13591 GCA_964448945.1 uncultured Burkholderiaceae bacterium | reverse complement strand
CTTTCGCGCGATACCCGCGAGGTCGTCGGCAAGGCGCTGGGCTAGGCGCCCGGCGCCGGGCGACCCGCCAAGCGGGTAGGATCACGCTTGGCGCCGCAAGCCGCCACCAACGAACCGCCCACCATTTCTAGAACGACCACCATGGCAGTCACCCTCAAACAGCATCTCACCGGCCATGTGCGCGCCGGCCATATCGACGCCGAGTTGATGAACGTGATCGAATCGGTCGCGCGCTCGTGCGTGCGCATCTCGGTCGACGTGGGCCGCGGCGCCCTGGGCGGCGTGCATGGCCTGGCCGGCACCGGCAATGTGCACGGCGAAGATCAGAAGAAACTCGACGTGATCTCCGACGAGATCATGCTGCGCGGCAATGCCTGGACCGGCGTGGTCGCGGGCATGGCCTCCGAAGAACGCGAACTGCCGCATCCGACCGGCTTCGACGACGCGCCGTATCTGCTGGTGTTCGATCCGCTCGACGGCTCGAGCAACATCGACGTCAACGTGAGCATCGGCACCATCTTTTCGGTGCTGCGCAATCCGGGCAAGACCGACCTCTCGGTCGAAGCGCCCTATCTGCAGCCGGGCACGGCCCAGGTCGCTGCCGGTTATGCGGTCTACGGCCCGGCCACCAATCTGGTGCTGACCTTCGGCCATGGCGTGCAATGCTTCACCCTCGATCGCGACGTGAGCGAATTCCTGCTCACCGAAGGCGCGATGAAGATCCCCGAGCAGACCAAGGAATTCGCGATCAACACCAGCAACGCGCGCCATTGGGAAGCTCCGGTCAAGCGCTACATCGACGAGTTGCTCGCCGGCAAGACCGGCCCGCGCGGCAAGGACTACAACATGCGCTGGATCGCGAGCATGGTGGCCGATGTGCATCGCGTGCTCACCCGCGGCGGCGTGTTCATGTACCCGCGCGATGCGCGCGAACCCGGCAAGCCCGGCAAGCTGCGTCTGCTGTACGAAGCCAATCCGATGAGCTTCCTGATCGAACAGGCGGGCGGCGCCGCCACCAATGGGCGCGAACGCATCCTGGCCATCCGGCCCGATCAATTGCACCAGAAGGTCGCGGTATTTCTCGGCAGCAAGGAAGAGATCGAGACCGTCACCGGTTATCACGCCTGAGCATGACGCGCGGCTGCATGAAGCGCTGCGCGCTCGGCTGCGTTCTGGCGGCTGCGGCGCTGGCTGCATCGGCACAACCCGCGGCCGATCCGCAAGCCAGCGCATGCAAGACCGGCTCGGTCGTGCTGCGCGGCTGCAACGGCGGCAATGCGCAAGACGCGGCGCAGACCAAGCTCAAAGAGCGCGTCGAACGCAGCGCGCGCAGCCTGCAACAGCGCGCCGAGCTGTCGCCGGCGGCGACCGACCTGGGCACGGTGATCATCGAAGAATCGCGCATCATCGAGCCGACCGACATCGAGCGCTTTCGCGAGACGCTCACGCGCAAGGAATATCTGCTCGGGCGCCAGACCTATGCCGGCACGCGCGGCGATCGCGACAACTTCGGCACCAGCTTCGAATGCGGGCAGAGTTTCGATCTGCAGTGCAAGGACCAGCCCGGGCGGCCGGCCTCGACGCATTGGATGAACGGGCGCTGACGCGCCTGCACTCGGCTCAATTGCGCGCGGGCGACAAGTCGAAACTCTCGACCCCGTCGAAGCTGCGCAATTCGTCCGACAACCGCGCGAGATTCATCGCACGGTCCTTGCCCAGCGACGCGGCGGTGAAGCGCCATTCCGAACGTCCGTCGACATAGCTGATCGAGAACGATCCGGGCGCGACCTCATAGCCGCGATGCAACGCGGCCTGCATGAGTTGATCCTGGTCCGGCGCAAACCCGCGCTGGAATCGCAGCACCACGATGAAGGCAGTGCGCGCAGGCAGCCAATGCTCGACGCGCGAGGCCCACATCATGCAGACCGCCGACAGCACCGACAGCAGCATTGCCGCGGCGTAGAACCCCAGCCCCACCATCACGCCGATGGCCGATGCGGCCCAGAGCGACGCCGCAGTGGTCAGGCCGCTGATGTTCCAGCCTTCTTTCATGATCACGCCCGCGCCGATGAAGCCCACGCCGGTCACGATGCCCTGGATGACGCGGGTCGGATCGGGCACCGCCTGCCCGGGCATGGTGAGCAAGGTGTGTCCGCCGAACCAATAGCCGGGGTAGCCCATCATCACCGTCAGCGCGCACGAGGCCATGCAGACGATGCCGTAGGTGCGCATGCCCGCCGCGCGCCCGCGGTAGGAGCGTTCGTAACCGACCAGAAAACCGAGCAGCAAGGCGCCGAGCAGGTTCATGAACACCAGCACATTGATCGCGACCTCGGGGGCCGACCAATACCGTGCGAGCGTGGCGGAGAACGAACTATCCATGGCAATGCTCCTGGCGCAAGCCGATGCGATGCAGCTTAAACCCAGCAGAGCGGATTCGGCTTCGCTTCGGCATCAACGGCGCTTGATCTGCCAGCCGCGCTTGGTGAGTTCGTCGATCACCGATTCGGACCCGACCAGATGCAAGGCCCCCACCGCCGCGAGCGTGGGTTCGTTGCGCATCATGGCTTCGATGCGCTCGGCCATGCGGCGATTGCGTCCGAGGATGACCTGATCGACGCTGCGCTTGGCCGAGGCGCGCGTATCCGCGCGCAAGCGCTGCATCGCCGCTTCGAGACCGGCCTGATCGGCCGCGAGCCAGGCTTGCGCCAGCGTGGTCAGTTCATCGATCTCTTCGCCGCTTTGCAAGGCGTTGACCAGTTCCATCAGTTCGTTGGCCTGTTCCTTCGACGACCCGGTGCCCAGCGCGACGAATTGTTCGTCGATGGTCTCGATCTCGCGCACCGGCTTTTGCGCCGCGCGCGCCACGCCGATGAGCACGCCATCGGCGCCCAGTTCGGGCGACAGTCCATTGCGTTGCGCTTCGACGATGACCAGGGTGGCGCCGAGCATCCAGGGGCGCATCGTGACGGCCGATGCACGCGGAATGCCGCGCGTGGACAGCCATGCATCGAGCTTGCCCAGGTCGTCGGCGCTCAGATCATCGGCCAGGGTATGTCCGGCCGGATAGAACGCGTGCTTCATGACCGCCGATTGCATGCGCGCGGTGTCGGTGATGTCGACCTCGACCGCGATCGCTTTGACCTGTTGGACGGCGCGCATGACCTCAGCGTCGAGCGGCAACACCCCGGGCCGGCCGACATGCATCGTGCCCCACAACCAGCCGCGCTGTTCGCCGCGGGTCATCTCGAACAACAGCCCGTGGCGCGCGCCCGAAGCGAGCTGGCGCTTGATTTCGGCGGGTTCGAGCGCGGCGGCGCTGGTCCCTTGCGCCCAGGCCGCGCCCAAGCTGCCCAGCAGGGCGAGGAAGATGAAAACGCGGCGGATCGTGCGTGAAAAAAGAGTCATCGTGTCGAGGCAATCGGAAGGAAATGGAAGTGGTCGGCGCGCGCTCAATCGGGGATGAGCACCGACGCGCCGGTGGTACGCCGGCTTTCGAGCGCGGCCTGGGCCTCGCCCGCACGCGCGAGCGGCCACATGGTCGGCGGGTCGATGACGATCTTGCCGCCGGTCACCATGGCGAAGAGCTCCTTGGCCATGGCCTGCAACCGGGGCCCGGGCACCGCGTGGGTGCCGAGCGTGGGCCGCGTGACGTAGAGCGAACCCTTGGCCGACAGGATGCCGAGGTTCACGCCGGTCACCGGCCCCGAGGCATTGCCATAGCTCACCACCAGACCGCGCGTCTGAGTACTGTCGAGCGAGGCCTCCCAGGTGTCCTTGCCCACGCCGTCGTACACCACCGGGCACTTGGCGCCCTTGGTCAGTTCGAGCACACGCTGCGCAACATTCTCACGGCTGTAATCGATCGTGGCCCAGGCGCCGTGTGCACGCGCCAGTTCGGCCTTTTCGGGCGAACCGACGGTACCGATCAGCTTGACGCCGAGCGCGCGCGCCCATTGGCAGGCGATGAGGCCCACGCCGCCTGCGGCCGCGTGGAACAGGATCGTCTCGTTGCCTTGCAGGCGATAGGTCTGGCGAAACAGGTATTGCACCGTCAGGCCCTTGAGCATCATCGCCGCGCCTTGCTCGAACGAAATCGCCTTGGGCAGCTTGACGAGTTGCGCGGCCGGCATGCAGCGCACCGCCGCATAGGCGCCCAGCGCGCTGGCGCCATAGGCGACGCGATCGCCGACTTTCAGATGGGTCACGTTGGCGCCGACCGCTTCGACCACGCCCGCGCCTTCCATGCCGATGCCCGACGGCAACGACGGCACCGGATACACGCCTTTGCGGTAATACACATCGATGAAATTGATGCCGCAAGCGCGTTGACGCACGCGCACTTCGTCCGGCCCAGGTGCGCCGACGTCGACCTCGACCAGTTCGAGGACGTCGGGCCCGCCGATCTGCGAAAACTGTATGCGTTGGCTCATCGCTTTTTCTCCAGTCGTATCGAGGCGCGATCTCAACGATTGCGCGTCGTGAGGAAGACGCCCGCCAGCACGAACACCGTGCCTGCGAGCTGCCACCAGGTGATCGGTTCGCCGAGCAGCACGGCGCCGAGGAAGATCGTCATCACCGGACCGAGCATGCCGGTCAGCGAGGTCCGCGGCGCGCCGATGCGCGCGATGGCGAACATCGTACCGAACACCGGCAACACGGTGCAGAACACCGCATTGAACATCGAATACCACCAGACCTCGGGGGCCAGGGTGGTCAGCAAGGCCGCATCGCGCGTGGCGAAGAACTGCGCAATGCACAGCACACAGGCCACGATGGTCGCGTAGGCCGTGAGCCGGATCGATCCGACGCGCTGGACGATCTCGCCGCTGGCCACCAGGTACAGCGCGTAACTGATGGCGCTGCCGAACACGAAGACCGCGCCGGTCACCACCGCGCTGCCCTCGGCGCTGCCGCGCCCCGCCCCCGCGATCAGATCGTGCGCAAAGACGATGCCGATGCCCGCATAACTGATGACCAGGGCCAGCACTTGCTGGCGCGAAACCCGGCGCCCCAGCAGATAGGCGGTGACGAGCATCACCACCGTGGGGTACAGGAACAAGATGAGCCGCTCGAGCGCGGCGCTGATGTATTGCAGCCCGAGAAAATCCAGATAGCTCGCCAGGTAGTAGCCCGACAGGCCCAGGAAGAGCACGCGCAGCCAGTCGGCGCGCGACAAGGCGGCGCTGTCGTGGGTGCGCCGCGCCGACCAGTACGCCGCCGCGGCGAAGAACGGCAGCGACAAGACCATGCGCAAGGCGAGCAGGGTCACGGCATCGACGTGGTAGCGATAAGCGAGCTTGACCACGATGGCCTTGCCCGAAAACATCGCCGCGCTCAGCAGCGCAACGGCAAAGCCCACAAGGAAATCACGCCGCGCGTCGGCGTTGGCGGGTGCTGCGACAGACATGCGCGCAGTGTAGCGGAGGGCGTGTGCGAAACCGACGATGCCCCGAGGCGCCTGGGCCCATGGTTCAGCGCGCCGGTACCGGCACCACGCGCTCGGACGGCGCGATCGGCGCGAGCAATTCGGCGAAGCGCTGCGCGGTGGTCTCCCACGAAAAGCGCAAGGCGTGTGCCCGTGCGAGCGGCCGCGGAATGTTCAAGGCCGCCAGACTGGCGTTCTGCAGATCCTCGTCGAGCACCGCGGCGGGCGTCGCGCCCACCACGTCGATCGGGCCGGCGACCGGATAGGCCGCGACCGGCGTGCCGCAGGCCATGGCTTCGAGCAGGACCAGGCCGAAGGTGTCGGTGCGGCTCGGAAACACGAAGACATCGGCTGCGCGATACACCCCTGCCAATGCCTCGGGCGCGAGGATGCCCAGAAAGCGCACCTGCGGATAAGCGGCGCGCAAGCGTTCGAGTTCGGGACCGACACCGGCCACCACCTTGGTGCCCGGCAATTCCAGATCCAGAAAGGCGTCGATGTTCTTTTCCATCGCCACCCGACCGACGAACAAGAACAGCGGCCGCGGCCAATCGTCGGGAATCAAGGGCGAGTGGCGTGCCGTACCGCCCTCGCCCGGCGCAAACAAGGTGCAATCCACGCCGTGCGACAACACCGTGGTGTTGTCCATGCCGTAGCGCGCCAGGTCCTCCGCGATGCTGGGGGTGGGCACGATCACGCGTTCGGCGCGGCCATGAAACCAGCGCATGAGCCGGTAGCCCACGGCCAGCGGCAAGCCGGTGCGCATCTGCACGTACTCGGGAAAGCGGGTGTGCACATGGGTGCTGAAACGCCAGCCGCGGCGCTTGGCATGCGCACGCGCGGCCAGACCGATCGGGCCTTCGGTGGCGATGTGCAGCGCGTCGGGCGCGAATTCGTCGAGCTGGCGTGCGATCGTCGGCCCGGGACGCCACGCCAGGCGGATCTCGGCATAGGTCGGCAAGGCAAAGGTACGCATGCCTTCGTGCGAGAACACCCGTACTTCATGGCCTTGCCGGGTCAACGCCTCGGCCAGTTGCACATTGACGCGCACCACGCCATTGACTTGCGGGTGCCAGGCGTCGGTCGCGATCGCGATGCGCATTCGTGCCGACTCAAGACGCCGCACGCGCGGCTTCGGCGGCGTGCAAGGCGAGTTCGGGTTCGGTGGTGTGCGCGAGCGATGGCGATGGCATCAAGGGCGGATTCGATGCCGGCGGCAATGGCACGCCGACGGGCGGCGCGATCGACGGTCGTGCAGGCCGCGCATCGGGTGCGGGCTGAGCGCGCGCGCGCCGCGGCGCATGGCCGAGCTTGGCCCATTCGATCACTTCGAGGCGACCATCGGCATGCTCGACCAGTGCGGTCAGGCCTTCGACCCAGTCGCCGTCGTTGCAATACAGGATGCCGTCGATGTCGCGCATCTCGGCGTGATGGATGTGGCCGCAGACCACGCCGTCGAGTCCGCGCCGGCGCGTCTCGGCCGCCAGTGCGTCCTCGAACGCGGTGACGTACGACACCGCGCGCTTGACCCGCGCTTTGAGGTATTTGCTCAAGGACCAATAGGGCAGGCCCAGGCGCGCACGCACGCGGTTGAAGTTGCGGTTGAGTCTGAGCGTGAATTCGTAGAGCCGATCGCCGACGAAGGCCAGCCATTTGGCGCACTGGATCACGCCGTCGTACAGATCGCCGTGGGTGACCCACAAGCGCCGGCCGTCGGCGGTGACGTGCACGGCCTCGTCGACGATCACGATGTCGCCGAAACTCAGCCCGATGAACTGGCGCACCACCTCGTCGTGATTGCCGGGCACGAAGACGACATGCGTGCCCTTGCGCGCCTTGCGCAACACCTTTTGCACCACGTCGTTATGGCTTTGGTTCCAGTACCAACTGCGCCTGAGTTGCCAGCCGTCGATGATGTCGCCGACCAGGTAGAGCGTGTCGCACTCGAACGAGCGCAGGAAGTCGAGCAGATGCTCGGCCTGGCAACCCGCGGTGCCCAGATGCAGATCGGAGATCCAGACCGTGCGATAGCGCTTGAGGCTCGTATCGCGCGCGGGGGCTTGAAGGTCGGTAGGCAGCGTAGACACGCCGCGATCGTGCGCAGCGTCGATGACGCGCGCGTGACGACTTCATGAAACTTCGGCGGAGCCGCTCAGACGGTGAGGATGGGCTGGGCGCGGTACTTGCCGATGAAGTCGACCTTGTCGGGCGTATGCCAACGCACGACGATGCGGCCGATGTCGCGCATCTGGTCGGGCGACAGGCTCGAAAAGAATCCGCGCAGGCTCGAAGCACGGGTGCTGCCGATCACCACGCGCAACAGCTCTTTGGGCCGCACGAACTGCTGTTGCGGGAGGCTCGAGGCATTGGTGAACGTGGTGCCGGTGGGCAGCACCACCAGCCGATGAAAGCGCGGCACGATCTTCATGCCGAAGCGTTCGGGCAATTCGATGCTGCGAAACACATGCTGCATGACTGCCAGGCTGCGGCGCAGCTGGGTGATCGGCGAGCGGATGCGAAACGCGGCGCCGTCGCGGTAGCGCGAAGTGAATTCTTCGTTCTCGCCGACGCGCAATTCGTCGCCCGCGATGCGCGATTCGATGATGAAGACGTCGAAGGTGCGCGAGATGATCAGGTGGTCGATGTGGGCGCGGCCGGCTTCGCAATTGAAGCGCAGGTCGTGCGCGACCGCGTAGTCCTTGTCGAGCCCGAAGGCTTCGTTGAGGTAGCCCGCAAACTCGTGAAACGCCATCACGCAGGCTTGTTGGTGCACCGTCGTGCGAGCGGTATCGGCGTGCTCATGCGAGCCGAGCATGCCTTGGGCCTGCACGAGCTCGACCAGGTAGCGTTCCAGCGGATCGGTGCTCTTGAGCAGCAAACAAGACCTCCGGGGCCTATCGACGTGCCGCGGTGCGCCGCAAACCCGCGACACGCCCGACGGCGACGCCTGAGTGTACGCCGCCCATGGGGGAACCTACCCGGACCTGACGCAAGCGCTAGTGCTTTGGCGTCAACGACCCCAGGTCACCGCCGCCCGCCCAACAGACCGCCCAGCACGCCGCGCACGATCTCGCGTCCGATCGACGAGCCGATGGTGCGCACCGCGCTCTTGGCCGCGGCTTCGAACATGGTTTCGGGCTGGCGTCCGCGCGGTTTGGCGCCGCCCAGCGTCGGCCCGCCCGACGATTTGCCGCCGCCGAACAGCCCGCCGAGCGCGTCCTTCATGGTGTCGGCCATCGATTTCTCGCCGCCACCGTCTTCGGCCGGTGCCGCGCCGCGCCGTCCGTTGCCGCTCGCGCCCGCGGCCCGGCCGGTGAGTTTTTCGTAGGCCGATTCGCGGTCGACGGCTTTTTCGTACACGCCCGCGACGATCGAGTCGGCGATCAAGGCCTTGCGTTCCTCGGGCGTGATCGGGCCGATCTGCGAGCCGGGCGCGAGGATCCAGGCGCGCTCGACCATGTGCGGCGTGCCCTTTTCGTCGAGGAAGCTGACCAGCGCCTCACCCACACCCAGTTCGAGGATGGCCTGCATCGCGTCGATCTTGGGATTGGCACGCATGGTCTCGGCCGCGGTCTTGACCGCCTTTTGATCGCGCGGGGTGAAGGCGCGCAAGGCGTGCTGCACCCGGTTGCCGAGCTGGCCGAGCACGGTATCGGGAATGTCGAGCGGATTCTGGGTCACGAAGTACACACCCACGCCCTTGGAGCGGATCAGGCGCACGACCTGTTCGATCTTGTCGACCAGCACCTTGGGCGCTTCGTTGAAGAGCAGATGCGCTTCATCGAAGAAGAAGACCATCTTGGGCTTGTCGAGGTCGCCCACTTCGGGCAATTGCTCGAACAATTCCGACAGCAGCCAGAGCAGGAAGGTCGAATACAGCTTGGGCGCCTGCATCAGCTTGTCGGCGGCCAGGATGTTGACGATGCCGCGTCCCTTGACGTCGGTCTGCATCATGTCGTCGATGTTGAGCATGGGCTCGCCGAAGAAACGATCGCCGCCTTGCTCCTCGATCGCCAACAGTCCGCGCTGGATCGCGCCGATCGATGCGCTGCTCACGTTGCCGTAGTCGGTGGTGAATTGCGAGGCGTTCTCGCCCACGTACTGGCACATCGCGCGCAGGTCTTTGGTGTCGAGCAAGAGCAGGCCGTTGTCGTCGGCGATCTTGAACACGATGTTGAGCACGCCGGTCTGCGTCTCATTGAGGTTGAGCATGCGGCCGATCAGAAGCGGCCCCATGTCCGAGACCGTTGCGCGCACCGGATGGCCTTGTTCGCCGAACACGTCCCAGAAGGTGACCGGACAATTGCCGAACGTCGGGGCCTCGACCTTGAGTTGATCGATGCGCTTCTTGAGCCGATCGGTCAGACTGCCCGCCTTGGCCATCCCCGATAGATCTCCTTTGACATCGGCCATGAACACCGGCACGCCGCGCTGGGAGAATTCGTGCGCCAGTTTTTGCAGGGTGACGGTCTTGCCGGTCCCGGTGGCGCCCGTGATGCAGCCGTGGCGGTTGGCAAGCGCGGGCAACAGCGCGATGGCTAGTTCGCCGCTTTGAGCGACGACGATCGGTTCCGACATGAAAGCTCCGTAGTGAAGACCGGCCATCGCAGGCCGGATGTAACCCGGAAGAAGCAGGGGCGTTTGGTAAACTCGCGCCCTCGATTTTACGAACAATCACAAAGCAGGTGACCAAGCATGGCCGGACACTCCAAATGGGCCAACATCCAGCATCGTAAAGGCCGCCAGGACGAAAAGCGCGGCAAGATCTGGACCAAGATCATCCGCGAGATCTCCGCGGCGGCCCGCATGGGCGGCGGGGACCCTGCAGCCAATCCGCGTCTGCGCCTCGCGGTCGACAAGGCCAAGGCGGCCAACATGCCGGCCGATACGGTCAAGAAGAACATCGACAAGGCCACCGGCGCGCTCGAAGGCGTGCATTACGAAGAAATCCGCTACGAAGGCTACGGCGTGGGCGGCGCGGCCGTCATGATCGATTGCCTGACCGACAACAAGGTGCGTACCGTGGCCGAAGTGCGGCATGCGCTCTCGAAGAACGGCGGCAACCTCGGCACCGACGGTTCGGTCGCCTTCATGTTCAAGCATTGCGGCCAGTTCCTGTTCGCGCCCGGCACCAGCGAAGACAAGGTGATGGAAGCCGCGCTCGATGCCGGCGCCGAAGACGTGATCACCGACGAGGAAGGCGGCGTGGAAGTCGTCTGTGCACCCGCCGATTTCGAGGCCGTGAAGGCCGCGCTCGAAAAGGCGGGTCTCAAGGCCGAGGTCGCCGAAATCACCATGAAGCCGCTCAGCGCGACCGAACTCGGCGGCGACGACGGCGAACGCATGCAGCGTATGCTGGATGTGCTCGAAGACCTCGACGACGTACAAGCGGTCTACACCACCGCAGTCATCGGCGACTGAAAGGCCCCATGAAAATCCTCGTGGTCGGATCCGGCGGACGCGAACACGCGCTCGCCTGGAAATTGGCGCAGTCCCCGAAGGCGCAGGTGGTCTACGTAGCGCCGGGCAATGCGGGCACCGCGCAAGACAAGCGCTTGCAGAACATCCCGATCACCGCGCATGCAACGCTCGCGGAATTCGTGCTGCGCGAAAAGATCGAACTGACGGTCATCGGCCCCGATGCCGAACTCGCCGCGGGCATCGTCGATGTGTTCCAGGCCAAGGGCCTCAAGGTCTTCGGCCCGACCAAGGCTGCGGCCGAGCTCGAATGGTCGAAGGATTTCGCCAAGGGCTTCATGAAGCGCCACGGCATCCCGACCGCGGCCTACGAGACCTTCACCGACGCGGCCGCCGCTCACGCCTACATCGATGCGCAACCGATCCCCATCGTCATCAAGGCCGACGGCCTGGCCGCCGGCAAGGGCGTGGTGGTCGCGATGACGCGCGAAGAAGCCCATGCCGCGATCGACATGATGATGGTCGGCAACAAGTTCGGCGATTCCGGCGCGCGCGTCGTGATCGAAGAATTCATGGACGGCGAGGAAGCCAGCTTCTTCGTGCTGTGCGACGGCCGCCATGGCCTGCCGCTCGCCACCGCGCAAGACCACAAGCGCCTGCTCGACGGCGACCTCGGCCCCAACACCGGCGGCATGGGCGCGTATTCGCCCGCGCCCATCGTCACGCCGCCGCTGCACGCCAAGGTGATGCAGCAAGTGGTCAAGCCGACCATCGCCGGCATGCTGGCCGAAGGCCGGCCGTTCGTGGGCTTTTTGTATGTGGGCCTGATGATCGACGCCGCCGGCAATCCGCGCGTGGTCGAATTCAATTCGCGCATGGGCGACCCCGAGACCCAGCCGATCATGACGCGCCTGAAGTCCGATCTGGTCCCGGTGATCGAAGGCGCGCTCGACGGCAAGCTCGACGCCTTCGAACTCGAATGGGACCGCCGCACCGCCTTGTGCGTGACGCTGGCCTCCGAGGGCTATCCCGACAGCCCGCGCAAAGGCGACGAGATCACGGGCATCCCGGCTGCGACCGAGGATTGCATCGTCTTTCATGCCGGCACCGCCAACAAGGACGGCAAGCTGGTCACCAACGGCGGGCGGGTCCTCAACGTCGTGGGCCTGGGCGATACCGTGCGCTTTGCGCAAAAGCGCGCTTACGAGACTGCGGAGCAGATCAAGTTCGACGGCATGCAATACCGTCGCGACATCGGCCACCGCGCGTTGAACCGTCGCTGAGGCCACGCCATGACGCGCTTTGCTTATCCGGCACGGCGCGTTTGCGCCATGTGGTTGGCCGCGTCGCTCGCCTGCGTCGCGATGCCCGCGTTGGCGCAGCCCGGCAAGGGCGACGATGACGCCGCATCGAACGACCAGCAGCGCCAGCCGCCTTCGGCATCGGCGCAGCGCGTGTACGACAGCGCGCGCGATCGTCTGCTCCAGGTGCGCACGCTCTTGCGCGGACAAGACAGCCAATCCTCGACCGGCTCGGGCTTCGTGGTCTCCGCCGCGGGCCATGCGATCACCAACTACCATGTGGTGAGCCAGGCCGCGCTGCAGCCCAAGCGCTATCGCCTGGTGTATGTCGGCGCCGATGGCGAACAAGGCACGCTGCAATTGCTGGCCTTCGACGCCTTGCACGATCTGGCGCTGGTGCGGCTGGTGCCCAACGCCAAACAAGTGCCGCATGCGCGCACACCGCTGGTCTTTCGTCCGCGCGCGCAAGCGGTGGCGCGCGGTGAGCGGATCTTCTCGCTGGGCTATCCGCTCGACGTGGGCTTTGCGCTGCATGAAGGCAATTACAACGGCTTGGTCGAGCGCAGCTTCTATCCGAACATCTTCTTCGGCGGTGCGCTCAATCCGGGCATGAGCGGCGGCCCCGCGCTCGACGAAAACGGCCGTGTCATCGGCATCAACGTCGCGGCGCGCATCGACGGACAGTCGGTGAGTTTTCTGGTGCCGGCCGAGTACGCCGAAGACTTGCTCGCCCGCGCGCGCGACGCGCAGCCGATCACCCAGGCGGTCTATCCCGAAATCACGCGCCAATTGCTCGCGCATCAGGAACAACTCTCGGCCCGCCTGCTCGACATGCCGTGGCGCGATTCCGGCCACGAGCGCTACGCCATTCCGGTCCCGCAAGAAGACTTCATGCGCTGCTGGGGCAACAGCACCCCGGCCGAAGCCAAGGGCCTGCAATTCGAGCGCTCGGATTGCGAGATGAACAACGAGGTCTTCGTGAGCGGCCAATTGCGCACCGGCGGTTTCTCGGCGCGGCACGAGGCTTACGACGGCAGCAAGCTCGGCACGCTGCGCTTTGCGCGCCAATATTCGGGCAGCTTTCGCAACGAATGGTTCGGCGGCGGCGATCGGCAGCGTACGCCGCCGCAATGCCATGAGCGCTATGTCGACCGCGACGGCCTGCCCTTGCGTGTGGTGACCTGCATGAGCGCCTACCGCAAGCTGCATGGCTTGTACGATCTGAGCGTGCTGGTCGCGACGCTCGACGAGAACCAGATGGGCGCGCAAGGCCGCATGGATGTTCACGGCGTGAGCTTCGACAACGCGCTCAAACTGACCGATCACTATCTGCGAGGCTACGGATGGAAGAACGTCTCGCACTGATCGAAGTGCTCGATCGCGACGGCAGCGTGCATGCGCGCGTGCCGGTCGTCGCCTGGCCGGTGCGCATCGGACGCGGCTA
>CAYUYC010000065.1:0-13637 GCA_964448945.1 uncultured Burkholderiaceae bacterium | reverse complement strand
GGAAGCGCGCTGCGCGCGCGGCCGCACGACCTGCGCTGCTCGGCGCCACCGAGGCCCGCCCCGCGCGCCCACAGCCCCCCTTTGCAATTGGGCGGGTGCCGACGAAGGCAAAGACCACCGCGAGGCGCGTCGCGACCGCGGGTATGCCTGTCGTTGTGCATGTAGTCGAGCAAGTCGTTGCGCTTGCAGCTGCGCTTGTCGCTGTTGATTTTTCCCCAGCCCCTCGCGTGCCCGTTCGTGCTGGGTGGCGAGCCCAGGGCGCTGGCGGCGATTTCCGGGGTGACGAGAAGCGCAGTCCTCGGGGCGGCGCGCGCAGCGCGCTTCCATCTCTGACTCGCCGCGGCTGTCTGAGCGTAGCGAACGCAGTGAGCGCAGCGAGTTCCGCGGCGCGCCCTGAGGGCGAGCATCGCAGTGCAGTCGGCGCCGAGCGCCGACCACCTCGGCATGAGCCGCCGGCGCCCAGGGCTCGCCGCCCAGCACCCGCACCAGCAATGCGCCACGAGAAAAGCCACGAGAAGAACAACAGACCGAGGAGGCCATCACTTGCCCTCCAGCTTCGCCGCCCAAGCCGCCAAATGCCTGGCCTCGCGCGGATCGTCGACCTGATTGCGCGTCGGCGAGAAGAACACCCCCGGCGCATGCAAGAGCTTGCTGAACGGAAACACGATCATCAGCGCCGCGACCAGCCCGAGATGCAGATACAGCACCCCGTCGCTGGGCAACGGCTGCAATTGCAACTGCATGAGCCCGCGGAAGAAGGTCTTCACCGCGATGATGTCGGTATGCGCGACGAACTTCATCGCGAGGCCCGACAGGCCGATCGCGATCAAGAGCGCGAGCATCAGATGGTCGGACGGCGTCGAGATGTAGCGGATGCGCTCGACGAACACGCGCCGCACCCACAAACCGCCCAGCCCCGCGACCATCGCAAAGCCCGCGTACATGCCGAAGGGCTGCGCGAAGGCCACGACGTCCCAGACCGGATCGGTGAAGTAGCGCAGATGGCGCAGCAGCACCAGCGCAAGCGCGGCATGGAACATCCAGCCAAAGATCCAGATCCAGAGGTTGGACTTGAACAGGCTTTCGAACAGCGCGACTTCGCGCAGCATGCGCAAGGCCACGCCGGTCGTGGTGGTGGGCGCGGGCGTGGTCGGGATCTTGAGCGGGGCCGGCGTGCGCGCATACGCGACGATGGCGCGCACCAGACCGCCGATCAGAATCGCGGTGGCGATGTAGAACATCGCGGCAAAAGCGTAGCTCGCAGCCGTCATGAGAGGGCCTGGGTCGGGATACAGCGTGGTCGACGCTCGAGCGTGCCGCGGCGGGCGCGCTCGCGCGGATCGTCAAACGCAGCCGGTCGGCTTGGGCAGGCCGGCAATCTTGCAGGCCTGCTTGGCGGGGCCGTACGGAAACAGCTCGTACAGGTATTGGCTGGTACCCTTTTCCGGCCCGAGCTGTTTGCCGATGGCCTTGGTGAGCACGCGCACCGCGGGCGCGATCTGGTACTCGTCGTAATACTTGCGCAGGAAGTTCACGACCTCCCAATGCTGTTCGGACAGATCGACGTTCTCGGTCTGGGCGATGTGCTTGGCGATGTCTTCGTTCCAGTCGCTCAGGTTGACGAGATAGCCTTCTTCGTCGGTCTCCACGGCCTTGCCGCCGACTTCGATGGTGCCCATGTGTCTCCTCCGGGGGGGTTTAGTTGTGATTGGACTTCAAAGCCAGGACTGGCAATTCGGATGTTCGGCGACCAGATCGACGAAGCCCGCGTAATCGACCGCGGTCACGCCGTCGAGCAGGCGATCGCCCATGCCGCGCGCCTCGAGATCGGGCTGCAGCGCATAGACCTTGAACCGGCCCATCGCATCGCGCAGGCGGGCCTCGGCCGCATTGCCGCGGGTGGCGGCATAGACCGCGTCTTCGATGAGCAGAATCGCGCCGTCTTGCATCACGCGCAGGCAACTGTCGAGCGCGTCGCGCTCGGCCGGGGATTTATTGATGATGTTGAGCATGGACGGGTCCTCAGAAGCTCAGCACGACGTCTTGTTCGGCCATCAATGCGCCCATGTCGGCACGGCCGAGCACCGTGACCGGCACCAGCAGGTCTTCTTCGGCGAGGCCGCGCGCCTGCATCGATTCGCGTTCGACATAGAGCTTTTCGATGTCGTAGCCTTCGAGCGCGCGAAAGGTCGGCGAGAAATTCTTGGTCTCGATGCCCTTGGTCTGCTGGCCCTTCTTGAGCTGGAACACGCCGTCGTCGAGGAAGACCAGCGAAACGTCCTGATCGAAGGCCGCGGCGATCAACACCACTTCGAGCGATTCGAGCGCGTACACCGTGCCGTAGGGCGCCTTGCGGTTCACGAACATGAATTTCTTGGGGGCGGCCATGGCGTCAGTCTCCAAACACGACGAGTCGATCGGCCTTGATGCCGGTATCGACCAATTGGCCCAGGCCCGAGATGCGAAAGCCCGGCGCGAGCACTTCGTCCTTGATGCCGCGCCGCAAGCCCGCCGCCACACAGACCACGAGGTCGACCTTGTGCTCCTCGGCCAGCTTGCTCCAGCGTGCGACGATGTTGCGATCGTCCTGCGGCGGTTCGGTCAGCTTGGTCGCGTTGTTCACGCCGTCGTGATAGAAGAACACGCGCAGAATCTCGTGCCCTTTGGCGAGCGCCGCCTTGCAAAACAGATAGGCCGAGTCCGCAGCCTGATGCTGATAAGGCCCTTCGTTGACCATGACGCCGAACTTCATCGAGATGTCCTTTGCGGTGAGCTACCGGCTCAGAAGCGGATGTGTGTCGATGCGTTGAGGTTCACGCGCGCGCCACGCCAATCGTCGATCAGATACTTGGTGAATGGCAAGCCCGTCTTCTCGAAGAAACGCGGCCAGCCGATACGCTCGATCCAGTCCGACATGCGTTCCCAGGCCCGCGCGTCTTCCTTGTAGGTATAGAGGATCTTCTTGACCATGGCCGACACCTCGGGCCAGCGCGGCGCGTTGTTGGGCAGGCCCGCGGCCACCATCTTCATGAAGGTCGGCTTGCCGCGCGCATTGGAGTTCTTGCCGCCGACCCAGATCGCGAGCTTGGAATGCTCGGGATCATTGATCTGCATCGGCGGGCACGGCGGATAGCACGCACCGCAGCAAATGCACTTGGCTTCGTCGACTTCGAGCGAAGGCTTGCCGTTGACCAGCGCCGGGCGGATCGCCGCGACCGGGCAACGCGCGACCACCGCCGGGCGTTCGCAGACATTGGCCACCAGATCGTGATTGATCTTGGGCGGCTTGGTGTGCTGGACGATGATCGCGATGTCGGCCTGGCCGCCGCAATTGATTTCGCAGCACGAGGTCGAGAGGTGCACGCGGTTGGGCATTTCCTCGCGCTTGAATTCTTCGTACAGCTCGTCCATCAGCGCCTTGACCACGCCCGAGGCATCCGTGCCCGGAATGTCGCAATGCAGCCAGCCCTGGGTGTGCGCGATCATCGACACCGAATTGCCGGTGCCGCCGACCGGAAAACCTTCGCCTTCGAGCTTGGCGATGAGCGGCGCGACCTTGTGCTCGTCGGCCACCATGAACTCGACATTCGAGCGGATGGTGAAGCGCATATGCCCTTCGGCGAACTTGTCGGCGATGTCGCAGAGCTTGCGGATGGTGTACACGTCCATCTGGCGCTGGGTGCCCGCGCGCACCGACCAGACCTGATCGCCGGTGTACGACACATGGTGCAGCACGCCGGGGCGCGGACGGTCGTGGTACTTCCAGTTGCCGTAATTCTTGAGCAGCGTCGGATGCATGAACTGCTTGTTGTCCGGCACGCCGCTTTCGATCGCGCGGCGCATTTGCGCTGTGGCCATGAATGTCGTCTCCTGATGGGTTTGATCGGCGGTCTCAAGCCGCTTGCTTGCGCGCCTGTGCCTTCGCGACTTCTTCGTCCCAGCCATCCATGCGCACATAGGGGTTGGTGCGCGGGCTCGAGACCATGTTGGCGTCGATCGGGATCTCGAGCGCTTCAAGGAAGGCGACCAGACCGATGCGCTCGATCATCTCGCCGGTACGCTCATGCTCGAGCGCGTTCTCGGCGAAGAAGTCGATGATCTTCTGCGCGAGTTCAACCAGCTTCTCGCGGTCTTCTTCGGTCTCGAGCTTCATGAACGGCACGACCACCGTGCCCATCAGATCGCCGATCTTGAGGGTGCGCTTGCCGCCCACCAGGATGGTCGCGCCCTTGTCGACGCCGGGCGCCAGGCCGCCGGTGATCACATTGATGCAATGCATGCAGCGCACGCAATCGCGGTTCTCGATCTCGAGCGCCTGGGTGTCGTTGAACTTGACCGCGGTGATGCTCTCGCCGCTGCGGACCTTGCTCGCGTCCTTGATCTGGATCGCCTTGGTCGGACAGCGCGCGATCACGTTGTTCACCAGTTCATCCATGCCGTGCTTGGCGAAGTATTTCTTGACCAGCGCTTCGTCGGTGCGGATGTTGTCGCGCCAGGTGCCGATGACGGCCATGTCGGCGCGCTGGATCGAGTTCATGCAATCGTTGGGGCAGCCCGAGAACTTGAACTTGAACTTGTAGGGCAGCGAAGGCCGATGGATGTCGTCGAGGAAGTTGTTGATGACCGCGCGATGCGCCTGCGCTTCGTCGTAGCACGATTGCTCGCAGCGCGCCGCACCCACGCACGACATCGAGGTGCGCACCGCCGGGCCTGCGCCGCCTAGGTCGAAGCCGAGTTCGTTGATCGCGTCGAACGCAGCCTGCACGTTCTCGGTCTTGGCGCCCTGGAACATGATGTCGCCCGACTGGCCATGAAGGGCAATCAGGCCCGAGCCATGCTGCTCCCAGATGTCGCAGAACTTGCGCAGGATGTCGGTGTTGTAATGCATGCCGGGCGGGGGCATCACGCGCAAGGTGTGGAACTCGGCCGCGTCCTTGAACTTGGGCTTGCCGTCGGCATCCTTGAGTTCGGTGAAGCGCGGGATCACGCCGCCGCCGTACCCGACCACCCCGACCGTGCCGCCCTTCCAATAGCCCTTGCGGGTTTCGTACGAGGTCTCGAGCTGGCCGAGCAGATCGACCATGTAGTCCTTGTCCTTGGCCAGGCGCTTGAGCCCGGTGACGAAGCTCGGCCAAGGGCCGGATTCGAGCGTGTCCAACATCGGGGTCGGGTGCGCGGGCTTGGCCATCTCTCGTCTCCTGGTTGCGCCGTCTCCAGCAGGGCAGCGCATGTCGTATTGGGTCGCACCTCCGATACACCTCGGGGTACGGTGAACGCATCGTAGGGGTGAAGGTGCGGCGCGCCCATTCCTCCTGTCGGTAAGACCGGCCCCTCCTTTCAGGGCATGCGGGGGCTACCCGGATGGGCTATCGCGGCCATCGCTCCGCGTGGTGATAGACGCCCGGTGTCGCCGACGCGCCCAATACCCCGCACGGAAGAGGGTCGGCGATCGGCGTCGATGCATCGGCTTCCGGCTACACAAACAGCCGCCCAACCCCAGGAGCGGCCGTGAGGGAGACAACCCAGATGGCTCATATCGTGATCATCGGCGCCGGTATCGGCGGCCTGCCCATGGCGTTCGAAATGCGCGCGCTGGCCCGCGCGCAGGACACCATCACCGTGGTCAGCAACGCGCCGCGTTTTCATTTCGTGCCGAGCAACCCGTGGGTGGCGGTCAATTGGCGTCAGCGCACCGACATCGAACTCGATCTCGAACCCATCCTCAAGCGGCGCAAGATCGGCTTCACCGCCGCAGGCGCCAAGCGCGTGCACCCCGAAGAAAACCGCGTCGAACTCGGCGACGGCAGCAGCCTCGATTACGACTACCTCATCGTCGCGACCGGTCCCAAGCTCGCCTTCGACGAAGTGCCCGGCCTTGGGCCGGCCTCGGTCGGCGGCCATACCCAATCGATCTGCCATGTGGATCATGCGGTCGATGCCGAGAAACAATGGCAGCAGTTCGTGCAGAACCCCGGCCATGTGGTGGTCGGCGCGGTCCAAGGCGCGTCGTGCTACGGCCCGGCCTACGAGTTCGCGATGATCATGGACACCGACCTGCGCCGCAGGAAGATCCGCGACAAGGTGCCGATGACCTTCGTGACCGCCGAGCCTTACATCGGCCATCTGGGCCTGGGCGGCGTCGGCGATTCCAAGGGTCTGCTCGAATCGGCCTTCCGCGATCGCCACATCAAATGGATCTGCAATGCCAAGGTCACCAAGGTCGAGGCCGGGAAGATGTTCGTGGCCGAGCACAATGAAGACGGCACGGTCAAGAAGGAGCACACGCTCGACTTCAAGTACTCGATGATGCTGCCGGCCTTCAAGGGCGTGGACGCGGTGTTCGGCATCGAAGGCCTGACCAATCCGCGCGGCTTCATCCTCATCGACGAGCATCAGCGCAACCCCAAGTACCGCAACATCTTCTCGGTCGGCGTCTGTGTGGCGATTCCGCCCGTCGAACCCACGCCGGTGCCGGTCGGTGCGCCCAAGACCGGCTACATGATCGAATCGATGGTGACGGCCACCGCGCACAACATCCGCGCCGCGCTGGATTGCCAGGAACTGACCAAGAAGGCGACCTGGAACGCAGTCTGTCTGGCCGACTTCGGCGATTCGGGCGCGGCCTTCGTCGCGCTGCCGCAGATTCCGCCGCGCAACGTCAACTGGTTCTCCGAAGGCAAATGGGTGCATCTGGCCAAGGTGGCGTTCGAGAAATACTTCATGCGCAAGATGAAGGCCGGCACCTCGGAGCCGGTGTTCGAGAAGGTGGTGCTCAAGGCGCTCGGCGTCATGAAGCTCAAGGGCTGAACGCCGCACAGGCCGCGCATGGACACTTCCACGCCGATCGCGCAATTCGTCGTGCCTTGGGGCAAGCAGGAGATCGCCTTGCAGGAGGTGAGCTTCGAGGCCGGCGGCGCCAAGCTGTTGCGGGTGCGCATCCGCGAAGGCAAGCGCTTCACGATCTTCGACGTGGACGCGGCCACGGCGCTCGCCTGGGCTGCGCACATGCGCGATTGGGCGCATGCCCAGCCCGGCGTCACGGCGACCGAGGACGCGGCATGAACGCGATGCCCGAGCGCGCCGATGCCGCGATGACCGATCTGTCGTTCGCGCTGACCGCGCACGCCTTGCCGATCGACTACCGCGCGCCCTTGTGGCTGGCGTTGTGCGCACACGCGCCCTGGCTGGCCGCCACCCCGGCCGCCGGCGCCCATGGTTTGCGTGCGGCGCATGACGCCGCCACCCGGACCTTGCTCTTGCCGCGCCGCGCGCGCTTGATGCTGCGCGTGGCCGCCTGCGATGCCCTCCGCAGCATGGCGCTCGCGGGCACGCGTCTGGTCGTGGACGGCGTCGAGGTGATGCTGGGCGAAGCGCATGAACGCCCGCTGCGCGCGGCCGACACCTTGTACGCGGAGATCGTCGCGACCGGCAGCAGCGACGAACTGCACTTCACCGAAGAGGTGCGGGCCGCGCTCGATGCGATGAACGTCGAGGCGCGGATCATTTGCGGGCGAGCGCGCGTGCTGCACGGCGCCGCTGGAGACGACGATCCAGCGCGCGACATCGCCGGCTTTCCGCTCGCCTTGCATGGACTCAAGCCCGACGCATCCTTGCGCGTGCAATGCGCGGGTATCGGTAACGCGCGCGCATTGGGCTGCGGCCTGTTCGTGCCGCACAAGGCGATCACCGGCTTGGATTGAGCAGCCCCCAAAAAAAGGAGATCTGGAGCATGGGCATCATCATCGACGGCAACGAACTCGAGACCGATGACGAAGGCTATCTGCTGGAAGCCGAATTCAGCGACGACGCGCCCAAGGCGCTGGCCGCGGCCGAAGGCATCGCACTCGAAGACGCGCATTGGCAGGTCATCACCTACCTGCGCGACAGCTTTCGCGAGCACGGGCATAGCCCGAACTTTCGCACCATGCTCAAGGAAATGCAGGAGATCGACCCGGCGCTCGACAACAAGAAGTTGTACGAGCTTTTCCCGATGGGCCCCGCCAAACAAGGTGCGCGCATCGCCGGTCTGCCCAAGCCTTTCGGCAAGGGCGGCTACTGAGCGCGCACGCAAACACATCATGTCCGGCATCCGCATCAAGAGCCGTTGGTTCAACAGCGAACGACCGAAGACCCTCGGCGAGATCGCGGGCGCGAGCGCGTTCATCGTCTGGCGCGTGGCCCAGCAGGTACTCAAGAACATGCGCCGCGCCGATTTCGACATCCCGCCCGGGCCGCGCTATTTCGATTTTCTTTCGGAATGGCTGGTGTTCCTGATCCAGATCGCCGACCGCGTGATCTATCTGAACAAGACGCCCGAAGAGCGCTATGCCTTCACCAGCGCACTCGCCAATCGCGTGGGCGAGATCCTCGCCGACAACCGCGAGGATCTGCTCGGCGAACCTTTGGGCGAATCGCGCGTGGACGGCTGCAAAGGCAGCTTCATCGATCTGCTCAATCTGCGCTCGGTCGATTACGCCGATTTCGGCTTCGACGAACCGCGCACCGATTACGGCTTTCGGCGCTATCTGGCCGACCATCTGATCTGGGCGGTCGGCGAACGCGACGCGATCTGGGTGCATGACCAGGTGATGGAAATCGAAGCGCCGCAAGCCGTCGAAGCGATCTGCAAAGGCATGCGCGGCCTGATCGACGATAGCCCGCGTCCGTCGCGCCGGGCAATGACGATGAGCGGCGAATGAGCAGCGTCTGCGCCAACATCCGCAGCCCATTCGATCTCGACGACGATGCGGCCTACGCGCACTGGCGCGAGCGCAAGCTGAGCGCATTGCCGCACACGCTGGCCGCGCTGATCGTCGAAGTGCGCGATCCGCGCGCGCTCGATCGCGCCGAACGCGAAGCCCTCGCGGCACGCTTGCGCACCGGCAACATGGCGATCTACGCCAGCCCGGTGCATGGCGCCGACAAGGACATCCCGCGCGCGCTCGGCGCGCAATTCGGGCTCGCGCGGCTCGACGCGAACTGGCTTGCCGACGAAGACGGCATCAGCAGCGTCACCGTGCGCGAAAGCGGCACGCGCCAAGACTTCATCCCGTACACCGATCGCGCCATCCGCTGGCATACCGACGGCTACTACAACCCGCCGGCGCGGCGCATCCGCGCGATGGTGCTGCATTGCGTGCAGGATGCTGCGCACGGGGGCGAGAACGCCCTGCTCGATCACGAGATCGTTTACCTGCGCCTGCGCGATGCCGACCCCGCGCACATCGCCGCGCTGATGGCGCCCGATGCGATGACGATCCCCGAGCGAATCGACGACAACGGCGTGGCGCGCCCCGCGCAAAGCGGGCCGGTCTTCACGATCTGCGACGACGGGCGATTGCACATGCGCTATACCGCACGCACGCGCAGCATCGCGTGGAAGGACGACGCCCCCACCCGCGCCGCCGTGGCGCAACTCGAAGCGCTGCTCGCGTCGGACGATCCGGCCATCCTGCGCGAACGCCTGCTGCCGGGCATGGGTTTGCTGTGCGCCAATGTGCTGCACGACCGCAGCGGCTTCGTCGACGATCCGGCGCGACCGCGCTTGTTGTACCGGGCCCGGTATTACGACGCGCTGCGGGTCTGAACGCTGTTCAACGAACACGCCGACAGGATCATTCGTCCTTCAGACTCTTCTTCACCGACTTGATGAACTTGCCGAAGTCGCGGTCCTTCTTGCGCCGCTCCACTTGGGACATCTCGTGAAAGGCCGACTCCGCGCGCAGCTTGAGGAAGTTGTCGTAATGCGCGCGGCTGAGCACGCCGGAGTCGACGGCAGCAAGCACCGCGCAACCGCGCTCGCTGGTATGGGTGCAATCGCGGAAACGGCATTCGGCCCCCAGCGTTTCGATGTCGGCATAACTGCCCGCCAGACCTTCGTCCGCGGCGACGATGCCGAATTCGCGCATGCCGGGGTTGTCGATCACGAGCGCGCCGCCGGCCAGGCGGATCAGTTCACGCCGCACCGTGGTGTGCCGCCCTTCGCCGGTGCCGCTGACCGCACCGGTGTCTTGCGCCGCGCGCCCGATCAAGCGGTTGATCAAGGTGCTCTTGCCCACGCCCGATGAGCCGACGAAGCAATAGGTCTTGCCCGGCACCAACAAGCGCTCGAAATCGTCCACGCCTTCTTGCGTGAGATTGCTGAGCGCCAGGATCGGCACCTCGATGCCCGCGGCGCGGATCTGCGCTTCTTGCGCGGCGCGCAGTTCGGGCGCGACCAGATCGGTCTTGGTCAACAGCACGATCGGCTCGGCACCGCCTTCGCGCACCATGACGAGATAGCGCTCCAGGCGCTTGAGGTTGAAGTCGAAATGACAGGACTGGACGATGACGACGACGTCGACGTTCGCCGCGATCATCTGCAGCGCGCCGCCGCTGCCCACGGCCTTGCGCTGCAAGACCGTACGGCGCGCAAGCACTGCGTGCACCATGCCGAAGTCATCGCCCGGCTGCCGATGTACGCAGACCCAGTCGCCGACGCAGGGCAGTTCGTGCGCGGCCTGATGCCGGTACATGAACGCGCCCGCCAGCTTGGCTCTGAACATGCCGCCGGCATCGACCAGCAGCCATTGATCGCGATCGACGGCGGCAACGCGCGCGACGCCATCGCCCGCCTCGCAGGCCGCGCGCTGCGCGAACCAATCACTCCAGCCCAAAGCGTTCAACTCATCGTGCGGATGCGTCATGACCGGATTTTATGAGTTCCGCTGTCCTCGCGAGACTCAACCGCGCAAGGCTTGATCGAACTGTTGTTGATATGCCGCTTGCGCTTGTTGCACGAGCCGCTCGAGCTCGTCGGTCTTACGGATCGGCGCGAGATCGCGCTTCTTCAAGAATGCCGCGTACTTGCTCTTGTGTTCGCTGGCCTCGTCGTCGCGCGCAAAGCGGACGCCTTCATCGGAAATCTCCGGCTCGGCATCGAACGACAGCACGCGCAAGAACTCGTCCAGCGTGCGCGCGACCACCCAGGCACCGCCTTCGTCGCCGAAGGCCACGATCGGTTGCAGATGCATGGGCTGCGCGGCATCGGTGCGCCAGAACGCATAGAGCGATCCGCTGCGGTTGGCCTGACCGATGCCGAACAATTGATCGACGAGCGCTTCGTGGTCGGTCCAGGACCGGAACACCGTGGCGTCCTGCACATCCACGCCGAATCCGCAGCAATAGCTTTCGTAGCCGGTGCGGTTTTGGAAGTCGATCAATTCGCGCAGCGCGTGCGGAAGATCGGGCAGTCCGGTGGTGGCGCGATAGGCCTCGGCGTTCAGGCCATTGCCCGCGTTCTCGGCATCGGCCGCGGTGCGGATCACGCTGCCCAGGCAGACCCCGGCCGGCACATCCTTGATCGCGGTCCTGCGGATATCGAGATTGCCGTAGACCTTGAGGCTCGCAGGCAGCGCGGTGATCGCGGTGTCGACGAGGTTGAGCGTACCGGTGATCTTGAGATGTTCGGGCAAGGCGGTCAGTCCGGTAGCGCGCGCGAGCAGATCGCCGATCACCGTCAGATGATCGGGCAGCGCGGTGAGCGCCGTCTTGCCGCCGAAGAACAAGCCGCCCTTGACGCGCAGATCGGGCGTCAGCGTTCTTTGCCCGCTCGGATTCTTGCCGGCGTTGGTGGCCGCAATGAGTTCGCGCAGATGTTCGATGCGTTGTTCCTGATTGGACATGAATACCCTTGGTTGGATGATGCGTGTGTTTCAGTGCCGGCGGCGGTAGACGACGTCTTCGAGCGCGGGATCGCCGTATGCGTCGGCATTGGTCAGATGACCATCGAACGGACCGAGTTTGGTGATCACGTTCCCGTTCTTGAACACCAATTGCAGCCCATGTTCTGGCTCCCAATCGCAATTGCATTCGAACGAGAAGTACACCGCACGATCTCCATCATCGCGCCGGCGGACGGTGACTTCGAAACCGAAGTCGATGTGCGACCAGACATCGGCCGCCTGGGTGATCGTCGGGATTTCGTCGGGCGCCGGGTGGTGCGCCACGGTGTCTTGGTAGTAGGCAAATAGATGAGGCTCGGCATCCTTGAGCTGAGACTTCTTGAGCGCGATGAAGTGCTTGATCGCCTGGTGAAAATCTTCCCTCATCGTGTCTTCGACATAGCCTTCGATGATGAATTCACACTCCGCATCCAGGCCTTTGAGGATCTTGATGTCGCTGTAGCAAATGTCTTCATCGTCGTCCTGCTCGCAATTGCCAAGGCCGGGAATCTTCATAAAGATCGTTCTTTCAATCGTCGAGTTTTTCGGTCGGCTTCAATCGATCGCCAAATCGCACGGCGAGCCATTGCCCGTATTCCTCCAACTGCTCTCCGGGGATCACGATGCCGATGCGCAGACCTTGCATATTCCCGGCATCGTCACGGAAACGCACATGCAACGACCCATCCTCCCCTGAGGACGACAGGAAGGCACCGATCTCGTCGATGCTTGCAAACGAAACCGTGTAGTCCCTGGTCTTCAAAAACGCGCGCTCCTTCGTATACGTGAGTGCCTGAGTTTGTGCATCGAACCGGAAGGCGACGATGTCTCGTGGCAGAAGCACAGCGAATGCCGTCAGCCCGATGCATGCGCCCGTGAACGAGAAGAACCGCCACAGATCGCCGAGCGAGTCCAAATGGTTGCTCGATGACTGCGCGCCGGAAACGAGCATGATGAAATAGGCGAGCACAAACGGTAAGACAATCACGACCGCGAGGACTGCACAGACAACAAGCGCGACAACGACGGCAATCAACAAGGCCGTAGCGATCGAGAGAGAGCGCTCTGCCTGCCAAGAACACAACACGTCATCCGAAGACTCCATATGCCATCTCGGCCGTGAGAACCGCTGCACTTGCGGCCGCGTGATCTTGTTCGATGTCCGCGGATGTTTGACGCGTCGATTCATGGCTCAGAATCCTGTTGTTGTCTATCGGCACGGCCGCGATGGCTTGCGCATCGCCTCGGCAGCATTGCACGCGCGCGGCGCGTATCAAGCGGATGCATCGACGACTTGCCCGCAAAGCTGGACGTTGCAGCACCGTCCTCCCATCGCTTTTTTTCTTCTTCCCGCCAACCCCGAACCTGAGCATCCGCCTGCGCCAGCGCGCCGCACTTCGGCATGGGTAGCCGCAATGACTCGAATCAATTGGCAGGCTTGAGCAAGGCGACGGCGTTCTTGTGTTTACGGCCCACGCATTGCCAAGGCTGCAGCCCTTTTTGATTGCGCAGGGTTTTGTCGGCGCCGTGCTTGAGCAGGAATTCCAGCGATGGCCGGTCGTACACGCTGTCGTAATGGCGCGCCATACGATGCAGCACGGTGTTGCCTTCATGGTCGGCGAGGTCGAGCTTGAAGCCGCGCTGGATCAGACGCTCGGCGGTCTCCAGATAGCGGTCGTACAAGCGCTGGGTGTAGGTGAGCAGATGGTGCAGCACGGTCTTGCCAGCATCGTCCTGGGCATTCACATCGAAGCCCAGGTCGAGCAGCAAGTCGACGCAATGCGCATCGAAGCAATGGAACCAGGCATTGCGTCCGTGGGTATCGGCGCGATGCGGATCGGCACCTGCCGCCAACAGCGCGGGCACGACCTCGTCGGCACAATCGCAGCGCAAGGCGCATTGCGCAGCCAATACCGAGTGTATTGGCAAGCGATG
>CAYUYC010000064.1:7035-13683 GCA_964448945.1 uncultured Burkholderiaceae bacterium | reverse complement strand
TCGGGCTTGGCCGTGCCTTCCATGATGCCCTTGATCTCGCGGAACTGGCGGCGCACTTCTTCGACCACCGAGCCGGCCGCACGTCCGACCGCTTCCATCGCCATGGCGCCGAAGAGGTAGGGGATCAGGCCGCCGATGAACAGGCCGACGATGACCTTCGGATCAGACAGGTCGAACTTGATCGAGATGCCGACCGATTCGAGCGAGTGGGTGTAATCGGCGAACAGCACCAGGGCGGCCAGACCGGCCGAGCCGATCGCATAACCCTTGGTGACGGCCTTGGTGGTGTTGCCGACCGCGTCGAGCGGATCGGTGATGTCGCGCACCGAATCGGGCAACTCGGCCATTTCGGCGATGCCGCCCGCGTTGTCGGTGATCGGGCCGTAGGCGTCGAGCGCCACGATGATGCCGGCCATCGACAGCATCGAGGTCGCGGCGATTGCCACACCATACAGACCCGCCAGCGTGTACGAGGCCAGGATGGCCGCGCAGACGAACAGCACCGGCCAGGCGGTCGACTTCATGCTCACGCCGATGCCGGCGATGATGTTGGTCGCATGACCGGTCGTCGAGGCTTGCGCCACATGCTTGACCGGCGCGTAGTCGGTACCGGTGTAGTACTCGGTAATCCAGACCAGGGCCGCGGTCAGCACGAGACCGACCACCGTCGCACCGAACAACTTCATGTGCGTCCCGGCGCCCAGCGCATCGGCGGGCATCAGGTTGGTGGTGAGGAAGTAGAAGCCGACCAACGACAGCACGCCAGCGACGATCAGGCCCTTGTACAGCGCGGGCATGACGTTCTTCATGCCCGGCGAAGCCTTGACGAAGAAGGTGCCGATGATCGAGGCGATGATCGAGAAGCCGCCCAGCGCGAGCGGATAGATCACCGCTTGCGTCGGCGCCGACGTCACCATCAGCGCGCCGAGCACCATGGTTGCGATCAGCGTGACGGCGTAGGTTTCGAACAAGTCGGCCGCCATGCCGGCGCAGTCGCCGACGTTGTCGCCCACGTTGTCGGCGATCACCGCCGGGTTGCGCGGATCGTCTTCGGGGATGCCGGCTTCGACCTTGCCCACCAGGTCGGCGCCGACGTCGGCGCCCTTGGTGAAGATGCCGCCGCCCAGACGCGCGAAGATCGAGATCAGCGAAGAGCCGAACGCGAAGCCCATCAGCGGCTTGAGGTCGGTGCCGCCGCCGCTGACCAGGAACATGTAGAAGCCGGTCACGCCGAGCAGACCCAGACCGACCACCAGCATGCCGGTGATCGCGCCGCCCTTGAAGGCGACGTCGAGCGCCGGGCCGATGCCCTTGGTCGCGGCTTGGGCGGTACGCACATTGGCGCGCACCGAGATGTTCATGCCGATGAAGCCGCAGGCGCCCGAGAGCACTGCGCCGAGCACGAAGCCCGCCGCGGTCTTGAGACCGAGCACTGCGCCGATCACGACGGCGAGTACGACACCGACGATCGCGATCGTCCTGTATTGCCGCGTCAGATACGCGGCCGCACCTTGCTGCACGGCGCCCGCGATTTCCTGCATGCGGGCATTGCCGGCGTCCTGCGCGAGGATCCACCGACCTGACAGCGCCCCGTACACCACGGCGAGTACGCCGCAGACGAGCGCCAACACCAAACCTGCTGACATGGTTGACTCCTTCCTTCTACCGAGGGTTCGAACGACAGAGCAAAGAACGCACTACGCTTCCCAACTCGTGAGCCGGACCCGCCCTGCGATTGGCAGAGCGAATCGGCAAATTTGGATGCCAGCCGGGCGGGCGGGGTGTTGCCTGCCTAGGCGGCGCGATGAGGCCGACTGTCTTTGTTAGGTGCATCGGCGCGAGCGGCGCAGACGATACCCCAATGTGTGACGAAACGCACGCGGTTACGGGGGCGCTTTTGGGGCGCATTTGCGCGTGCGCAAAAAACAAAGCCCGTCGCGAGGACGGGCTTTGCATCGAGCGTGCATTCACGGTAGCGCAGCGTCACTTCAGCGCGTCGAAAGCGCGCTGACGGATGTCGTCGACCGCGCCCAATCCATCGATCTTGCGGTACTTCGGGGCGCCGGGCCGGCCGCTCTTGGCCCATTCGCCGTAATAGCCGACCAGCGCTTCGGTCTGCTGGTGATAGACGTCCAGGCGCTTCTTGACGGTTTCTTCCTTGTCGTCGTCGCGCTGGATCAACGCTTCGCCGGTCTGGTCGTCCTTGCCCTCGGCCTTGGGCGGGTTGAATTTGACGTGATAGGTGCGGCCCGAGGCCACGTGGACGCGGCGTCCGCTCATGCGGGTGACGATCTCGCTGTCGGGCACGTCGATTTCGAGCACGAAGTCGATGGCAACACCGGCGTCCTTCATGGCCTCCGCCTGCGGGATGGTGCGCGGGAAGCCGTCGAACAGATAGCCGGCCTTGCAATCGTCGGCCTGCAGACGCTCTTTGACCAGGTTGATGATGATGTCGTCGCGCACCAGGCCGCCCGCATCCATGATCTTCTTGGCTTCGATGCCCAGCGGCGTTCCGGCCTTGACCGCGGCGCGCAGCATGTCGCCGGTGCTGATCTGCGGAATGCCGAACTTCTCTTTGATGAAGTTGGCTTGAGTGCCTTTGCCCGCGCCGGGCGGTCCCAACAGAATCAAACGCATCGGTTGTCCCTCGGTGGTGATGATGAATTCTTATGTGCCCGCGCACGGGGCGAGGCGTTCATGGCGAACGCGCAGCGGGCGGATTCTACTTGGTCCGCGCTAACGCCAACCTGACGCGTTCGAGATCCTCGGGCGTGTCGACACCGGCAGGCGGCGCCGATTCGGCGCGCAGCACGGCGATCGCATGCCCGTGTGCGAGCGCCCGCAACTGCTCCAGGCACTCGAAACGCTCGACCGCCGGCTGAGCCAGCGTCGGGAACAGGCGCAAGAACCGCGCGCGATACGCGTACAGGCCAATATGACGCATCGGCACGAAGCCATCGGGAAAGCGCAGCGTCGCCTGATCCTGCTGGGCGGCCAGCATCGCGTCGCGCGGATAGGGAATCGGCGCGCGCGAGAAGTACAGCGCACGATCGTTCGCGTCGAGCGCGACCTTGACCACGTTGGGATTGAGAAATTCGTCCACCGAATGAATCGCGTGCGCCGCGGTGGCGATGGCGCAATCGGGGCGGGCGGCGAGCAAGGCGGCGCAGGCGCGGACGAATCCGGGCGGGACCAGCGGCTCATCGCCCTGGACGTTGACGACGATGGCGTCGTCGGCGAGACCGAGCCGTTCGGCGACTTCGGCCAGCCGGTCGGTGCCGGTCGGGTGTGCGGTCGATGTCAGCATCGCCTCGAAGCCATAGGGCGTGACGGCGTCGAGCACTTCCTGGGCATCGGTTGCGATCACGATGCGCGCGGCACCGGCTTCGCGCGCGCGGTCGGCCACGTGCACGACCATCGGTTTGCCGGCGATGTCGGCCAACGGCTTGCGCGGCAAGCGCGTCGAGGCCAGGCGCGCGGGAATCACCGCGACGAAATCAGCGCTCATACAAGGAAATCCGTGGTGCGCGGTATCAGCGCGGGAGTTCTTCCGGCGTCAAGGCGCGCGCTTCGTGCTCGAGCATCACCGGGATGCCGTCGCGCACCGGAAAGGCGAGCTTGTCGTGCGTGCAGATGAATTCTTGCTGGGCACGGCGAAAGTCGAGCGACCCTTTGCAGATCGGGCAGACCAGGATTTCAAGCAGCTTGGGGTCCATCGAGCTTCTCCATGACGAGATCGACCAGCGCGGTATCGAGCTTGGCATCGATGCGCAATACGAGCACGCGCGGATCGCCGGCCAATTCGGGGACACGGGCGCATTTTACGGCGTCCTTCTCGGTGATCACGATGCAATCACTCTTGGCATCGGAAAAGCTGGTGTTCGAAAACTCGGCATGGTCCGGCAAGGCATGCTCGTCGACCGTCGCGCCGAGGGTGCGCAGCGTGTCGAAGAACTTGCGCGGATGGGCGATGCCCGCGTACGCGCTGACCCGTCGCCCGGCGAGGATGTGCGTATCGAGCGAGGTGGCGGGCGCTGTCAGCGCGTAACAAGCGTTCGCCTCGATGGGCACTTCGTACATCGGCGAACCGGCCGCGAGCGCGGCATCGGGTGTGCAAGCACTGAACAAAGTCGCGTCCCGGCTGCGGTCGAGCGGTTCGCGCAACGGGCCGGCGGGCAAAAAGGCGCCGTTGCCGGCGCCGCGCGCGTCGAAGACGACCAATTCGACCGTGCGGGCGAGCGCGTAATGCTGGAGCCCGTCGTCGCTGACGATCACATCGATGTTCGGGTGGGCGGCGAGCAGGGCATGTGCGGCCGCGACGCGATTGGCGTGCACCGCAACCGGTGCGCCGGTGCGGCGAGCCACCAGGACGGGTTCATCGCCCGTGCGTTCCGGGTCGCTGCCGGCCGCCACCAGCAGCGGTTGCGACGCGCCGTGCGCCCGATAGCCGCGCGCGATCACGCCGGGTGAGCGTCCGCGTGCGCGCAGCGCTTCGACCAGCGCGATCACGATCGGCGTCTTGCCTGCGCCGCCGGCGATCAGATTGCCGACGATCACGACGGGTACGCCGATCGTGTCGCCGTGTCGGGCTCGCTCACCGGCACGCCGGCGCGCGACGATGCCGACCAGCCAGGACAGCGGGAGAAATACCGCGTACACAAGCCCGCGCCGCGACCAGCCTTCGACCATCCAGCGCTCGAACCGGCGGCGCAGCGCGAAGGCCATGGGGGCGTGTGTTCAGACGGCGCGCGAGGCGGCGCGCCGCGTCAGCGACTCGCGCCGGACGCGGTTTGCGCCGCGAAGGTGATCTGGGCAAAGCCGCCCAGACGCGCGGCTTCGAGCACGTTGATCACCGATTGATGGGTCGCGTTCGCGTCGGCGTTGATGATGATGACCACATCGTGTGCGCCTTCGGCATAACGCTGCAAATCGCTGGCCAGACCGGCCGGATCGCGATAGGCGATCACTTGGCGGTTGATCGCGTAACGGCCGTCGGAAGTCACCGCGATCTGCAATTGCTTGGGACGTTCGAGCGCCTTGTTGGCGTCGGCGGTCGGCAGCGTGATCTGCAATTCCGAGAAGCGCGAGTAAGTGGTGGTGATCATCAGGAAGATGAGGATCACCAGAAGCACGTCGATGAACGGGATCAGGTTGATCTCCGGTTCCTCGGTGCCGCGAGAGCGACGGAAGTTCATCGTGCGTCTGCCTGCGGATTCAAGCGCTGCGATCGCCGTGCACCACGTCGACGAACCGGATGGCCTTGACTTGCATGTCGTGCACGAAGCTGTCGACCGTGCGGCGGAAATGCCGGTAGAAGATCATCGCGGGGATGGCAATCGCCAGGCCCAGGCCGGTGTTGTACAGCGCGATCGAGATGCCGTTGGCCAATTGCGCCGGGTTCGCGCCGGTGGGCGATTGCGAGCCGAAGATCTCGATCATGCCGACCACGGTGCCGAACAGCCCCATCAACGGTGCGGCCGATGCGATCGTGCCGAGCGTCGTCAGATATTTTTCCAGGTCGTGCAGCACCGCGCCGCCGGCTTCTTCGATGGCTTCGCGCATGACCTCGCGGCTCGAACCGAGATTGCGCACGCCAGCGCCGAGCACGCGTCCGAACGGGGAATTGCGCTCCAGCCGCGCCACGACTTCGGGCGATACTTGGTTCTTCTTGACGAGTTGCAGCACTTCGTCGAGCAGACGATCGGGAATGATCTTGCTGCGGCGCAAGGCGACGAATCGTTCGATGACCAGGGCGAGCGCCAGGATCGAGGCGGCCAGCAAAGGCCAGATCGGCCAGCCGGCCGCAAGAATGATGGACAACAAAACGCAGCCTCCGCGTGAAGAACTATGCTGCGGCATCTTAGCGCACCGCGCCGGGTCGACCGTCGGCGAACTTGGGGTGTGGATAACTTTGTGGACAGGCTGCGACGCGATTAGGCAAGTGCTTAACAATCGCCTTTACCTGTGTCAGGAGCCGCGTTGCGCTGCAAAAAAGTGAATATGAATCAATGGTTTGCGCATGATGTCTCGCGCGCCGCCTCGGGCGCATTCGGCTTGCCCGTCGTGAGTCAGTTGTGGACAGCTTTGCAGGACATAACGCTTTTGGGGGCCGCATGAATCCTGAGTCCGGTGCCGCGGAACAAGGCTTGGTGCGGTCTGGCGGGGGGCGCGAATGCCTGTCGGTTTCCGAATTGAATCAATCGGTGGCGCGCACTTTGGAGCGCGTGTTCCCGTTGGTGTTGGTGGCCGGCGAGATCTCCAACTTCACGCGGGCAGCTTCGGGCCACTGGTACTTCACGCTCAAGGATGATGCGGCGCAGGTGCGTTGCGCGATGTTTCGCGGACGTGCTCAATACGCCGACTTCGTTCCGCGCGAAGGCGATGCGGTGGAGGTGCGCGCACAGGTGCGCCTGTACGAAGCGCGCGGCGAATACCAGTTGGTCGTCGACGCGATCCGGCGCGCCGGGCAAGGCAGCCTGCTCGAAGCATTCAACCGGCTCAAGGAAGCGCTGGGACGCGAAGGTTTGTTCGATGCCGAGCGCAAGCGACCGCTGCCGGTGTTTGTGCGCACCATCGGCATCGTGACGTCGCCCGACGCTGCGGCATTGCGCGATGTGGCGACGACGCTGGCGGCACGTGCGCCGCATG
>CAYUYC010000064.1:0-7025 GCA_964448945.1 uncultured Burkholderiaceae bacterium | reverse complement strand
GGTGCAAGGCGAGGGCGCGGCGGCCAAGATCGCGGCCGCCATCGCGTTGGCGAACGCCCGGCGCAGCGTCGATGGACTCGATGTGCTCATCGTATGTCGCGGCGGCGGCAGCATCGAAGACCTGTGGGCGTTCAACGAGGAAGTCGTGGCACGCGCGATCGCGGCATCGGCCTTGCCGGTGATCAGCGGGGTAGGGCACGAGACCGACATCACCATCGCCGATTTCGTGGCCGATGTGCGCGCCGCGACGCCGACCGCGGCGGCACAAGCCGCGGTGCGGGCCCGCGACGAATGGCTGGCTCAACTCGATGGATTGGCAACGCATTTGCGGCGCAGCGCCGCGCGGCGCTGGGAGTACGCCGCGATGCGATTGGATGCGGCCCTGGGGCGATTGGTCTCGCCCGCGCAGCGTCTCGAGATGATGGGCGCGCGCTTGGCGGCGCTCGACTGGCGCATGCGCAGCGCGACGCAGCGCCGTCTGGATGCGGGTGCGGCACGGCTTGCGGTGTTGATGCGCGCGACGCGCATCCCCGATCTGAGTGCATCGCTGCGTCGGATTGCCGATTTCGATGTACGCATCAAGGCTGCAGCGCAAGCGCGCATGGACGCGGCAACGGCGCGCTTGCAGCGCCTGGAGAACGTGCTCGATGCGGTCAGTCCGCGCGCCACCCTGCGTCGAGGCTATGCGATCGTCGAGCGCGGCGAGCATGCGCTCACGTCGGTGGCGGGTGTGCAAGTCGGGGAGCGGATCGCCGTTCGGTTGATCGACGGCGCCCTCGATGCGCGGGTGGAGCAAGTCCGCGCGCAAGGCGCGGGCATGGACGAATAGCCGCAGGCCCGGCGCTACAATCGTCGCGTGGTTCGTCCGGTGCGCTCTGGAGGTGCCGGAACCCGTTCGAATGACGAATCAGGTACCACCGCACTCAACAAAAAAGGAAAACCTCATGGAACACACTCTTCCCGCGTTGCCTTACCCGATGGATGCCTTGGCGCCGACGATCTCCAAAGAGACGCTCGAGTTCCATTACGGCAAGCACCATCAAGCCTATGTGACCAATCTGAACAATCTGATCAAGGGCACCGAATTCGAGAACGCGAGCCTCGAAGACATCGTCAAGAAGGCCTCGGGCGGAATCTTCAACAACGCGGCCCAGGTCTGGAATCACACGTTCTACTGGAACGGCCTTGCACCCAAGAGCGCGGGCGGCGGCAAGGCGCCCGCAGGTGCGCTGGGCGATGCGATCGCCAAGAAGTGGGGCAGTTACGACGCGTTCAAGGAGGCCTTCACCAAGAGTGCGGTCGGCAATTTCGGTTCCGGCTGGACCTGGCTGGTCAAGAAGCCCGATGGTTCGCTCGACATCGTCAACACCAGCAATGCGGCGACGCCCTTGACCACCGCCGACAAGCCGCTCTTGACCGCGGACGTATGGGAGCACGCGTATTACATCGACTACCGCAATGCGCGTCCGAAATATGTCGAGGCATTCTGGACACTCGTGAACTGGGAGTTCGCGGCCAAGCAATACGCCTGATCCGCCTTCGATCTCCGCGCCGCAAACCAAGCCGCCCACCGTGGGCGGCTTTGTTTTTTGGGGGGAGTCGCCAAGCACGAGAGGGATTTTCCCCTACCACAAATAGGTGAGTAAAGAAATCAGAACTCAATCTTGCTGTTGAACGAGAGCGAGAATTACGTCACATTCTCGGTGTGCGCGCGGCCCGATCCGGCGACGCAAATCAACCGATGCCACGCCGCGAGCGTGCTGCACAACTCTCTGGGAGTGGCTCCATGAGCAACGTGAGCCTGATCGTCACCATCGTTCTCGTCGTCTTCGCGGCACTTGCCATCGTGGTCTGGAGCCGTCGCGGTGCGCACGCTGAAAAGACCTCCGATTGGCCGTTTCGCGCACGGCCGCGAGTGCTGTCGAGTCAGGAGCAGCAACTGTATTGGCGTCTGCTGGAGGCGCTGCCCGATTACGTCGTGCTGATCGATGTCGCGCTGACGCGCTTGGTGACGCCCAGCGCAACCACGAACCCATCCCCGTGGTTCACGCGGATTCGTGATCGCTTCGTCGACTTTGCCGTCATCAATCCCGAAGGGCGCTTGGTGGCGGTGGTCGATCTCGATCGGCTCAACGATGACGGCTCGGCGCGGGTGCGGTCGGATGCGGTGCGCGAAAAGGCGCTTCTGGCGGCCAGTGTGCGCGTACTGCGGTTTCGTTCCGGCGCATTGCCCGACGTCGCGACGCTCGCGCGACAACTCGGCCCGGGCGCGCCCACGACGATCAAACCCCTGGTGGGACGCTCCACCCTGACCACCGTGCCGCGTGCCTCGCGGGTGGCGGTCGAACGCGATCAGTTCTGATCGCGTCGTATTGCCGACCGCTGCACCGGGACACTCGCACCAAGACGCATCGCGCTTCGGTGTGATGGTGCGTATCGGTGCACCGCGATTGCCCATCGGGTGTCTGTTCAGTCCATCCGCCGGGCACCACACCCGACCTTGACCCGCATTCCCAAGCCGTTCCGGCTGTGCTCGAAAAAAATTGTATTGATTCCGACATCTGGCTCGCTAATTGCACTCTGTCGGAAATCGCACACGCCGTTGAATTTGCGGCCGAAAGCAACAACACGCGCCGAAGGGGGATCCAAGACCATGAATGACGTGCCGCGCTCCACCACCATGGCGCCGCTGAGTCGAGGCGACATCTCGCTCACCGCGATCTACGAAGTCAGCAAGATCCTCGCCTCATCGCTCGATCTGCGCCTGACGCTGCGCGAAGTGCTGTCGATCCTGTCGTCCTTCCTCGACATGCAGCGCGGAATGATCAGCCTGGTTCAGGACGATGGTTCGTTGCGATTGATCGCCGCGCATGGCCTGACCCAGTCCGAAATCGACGCGATGCGCTTCGAAGACGGTGGCATCACGCTTCGCATTTTCGTGACCGGATTGCCAATCGTCGTTCCGAACATTCGCCATGAACCCAACTTCGTGGGGCGCAATTCCACGCGACCGGAAGTCGCGTCGGCCGACATTTCCTTCATTGGCGTTCCCATCCGCTGCAACCGCGAGACGCTGGGCGTGCTCACGGTCGATCTCGATCGGCAGGTTTCGCAGCCGCATTTCGCGCGCGATGCTCGCTTTTTGCAGATGGTGGCCAACCTCATCGGTCAGGCGGCGCGGCTTGCGCAACTCGTCGAAGGCGAACGCAAGGAATTGATGGGCGAGGCCAAGCGGCTCAAGAAGGAGTTGGCCGGCAAGTACAAGCTCGACAGCGTCATCGGCACCAGCAAGCTGATGCAGGAAGTCTTTGCCGAAGTGCATCAATGCGCGCCGGGCCGCACCACGGTGCTGTTGCGCGGCGAATCAGGTACCGGCAAGGAAGTCATCGCACGCGCGATCCATTATTTGTCGGCGCGCAAGGATGGGCCGTTCATCAAGGTCAATTGCGCGGCGCTGTCCGAAACCCTGCTCGAATCCGAACTCTTCGGCCATGAACGCGGCGCCTTCACGGGCGCGCATACCGAGCGCAAAGGCCGCTTCGAGCAAGCGCATGGCGGTACCTTGTTTCTCGACGAGATCGGCGACATCTCGCCGCAATTCCAGGCCAAGCTGTTGCGCGTGCTGCAAGAGCGCGAATTCGAGCGCGTCGGCGGCAACAAGGCGATCAAGGTCGACGTGCGCCTCATTTGCGCCACCAACCGCGATCTCGAAAAAGCCGTGGCCGCGGGCGAGTTCCGTTCCGATCTGTATTACCGCATCAATGTCGTGCCGATCTTCCTGCCGCCGCTGCGCGATCGGATCGAAGACATTCCGCGCCTGGTCGAGCATTTCCTCGATACGTTCAACAAGGAAAACAAGCGCGGCCTGAGTGTTTCGCGCGGGGCGCTGGCGGTACTGACCGGCTGTTATTGGCCCGGCAATGTGCGCGAGCTGCAGAACTGCGTCGAGCGCGCCGCCACGATGACCATGGGTTCGGTCATCACCGAGGCGAGCTTCCCGTGTTCGCAAAACCGCTGCCTCACGCGGACCTTGCATCACCCGACGCTCAAGAACATTCCGGTGCTGGCCGCCGAGGTAGTGCCGGCGCCGGTCGTGCCGGCGTACGAGCCCGAACCCGAACCGGCGCGCGAAGTCGCAAGCATCGGCGCAAGCGAGAGCCATGCGGCGCCCATGGGCGGCGAAGCCTTGTCGGCCGATGGCCGCATCCGCAGCCATACGCCGGCCACGCAGGACTCGGTCGGCCCGCCGCAAAACGAACGCGAGCGCCTGATCTGGGCGATGGACAAATGCGGTTGGGTCCAAGCCAAGGCGGCGCGCTTGCTCGGTCTGACCGCGCGGCAGATGGGCTATGCGCTACAAAAGCACCAAATCCCGATCAAGCGTTTCTGAGTGGCGTGTGGCTTCGGCGTTTTGTCGCAATCTCGACAAGGGCCGACAACACTCAAGTCGTTGATTCAAAAGACAAAGTTGTGTGGCACAGACCCTGCTAACCGAAGAATGACGACGCAAGTTGCGTCGGCTTTCTTCGGGCGGGGACATGAGCTCACAAGCGTTCATCGAGATCGGCAGCATCCGCCGCGTCGGCAAGGGCCAAGGCGTGGTGCTCGAAGACCTGCTCGACAAAGTGGCCGAGCACAAAGGCTGCGGCAGTTCGGGCGGCGACGGTAAATCGAGTTGCGGTTCTTCGGCGCGTCCGCAGGATGTGAGCGAAGAAGTCTGGAACAAGATCAAGAACCACCCGTGCTACAGCGAAGAAGCGCATCACCATTACGCGCGCATGCATGTGGCGGTGGCCCCGGCCTGCAACATCCAATGCAATTACTGCAATCGCAAGTACGACTGCGCGAATGAATCGCGCCCTGGCGTCGTCAGCGAAAAGCTCACGCCCGAACAAGCGTCCAAGAAGGTGTTGGCGGTGGCCAGCACGATTCCGCAAATGACGGTGCTCGGCATCGCCGGCCCTGGCGACCCACTCGCCAACCCCGAGAAGACGTTCAAGACCTTCGAACTCATTTCGCAGACCGCGCCCGACATCAAGCTGTGCCTGAGCACCAACGGCCTGCGCTTGCCCGAGTTCATCGACACGATCAAGAAGTTCAAGGTCGATCACGTCACGATCACGATCAACGCCGTCGATCCCGAGGTCGGCGCCAAGATCTATCCGTGGGTGTTCTTCAACCACAAGCGCCATACCGGCATCGAAGGCGCGCGCATCCTGCTTGAGAACCAGCTCAAGGGCCTGGAGATGCTGACCGAAGCCGGCATCCTCGCCAAGATCAATTCGGTGATGATCCCCGGCATCAATGATCAGCACCTGGTCGAGGTGAACAAGGCGGTCAAGGCGCGCGGCGCTTTCCTGCACAACATCATGCCGCTGATCTCGGCGCCCGAGCACGGCACGGTGTTCGGCCTGACCGGTCAGCGCGGCCCGACCGCGCAAGAGCTCAAGGCCTTGCAAGACGCCTGCGAAGGCGACATGAACATGATGCGGCATTGCCGCCAATGCCGCGCCGATGCCGTCGGCCTGCTCGGCGAAGACCGCTCGGACGAATTCACGACCGAGAAGATCGAGCAGATGGAGGTGCAATACGACCTCGCGACGCGCCAGGCCTATCAGCAAGTGGTCGAGGAACAGCGCATCGCCAAGCGCGAGGCCAAGGAAGCGGAAATCGTTTCGCTGGCCGATGCGCTCGACGAGACCACGCGCGACATGAATGTGCTGGTCGCCGTCGGCACCAAGGGCGAAGGCCGGGTCAACGAGCACTTCGGCCATGTCAGCGAATTCCAGATCTACGAAGTGAGTGCCAAGGGCGCGAAGTTCGTCGGTCATCGCCGTGTCGACCTGTATTGCCAGGGCGGTTTCGGCGACGACGATGCGCTGCCGTCGGTGGTCAATTCGATCAACGATTGTCATGCGGTGCTGGTGTCCAAGATCGGCGCCTGCCCGCGCGATGAACTCAAGGCCGCAGGCATCGAACCGGTCGAGCGTTATGCGGGCGAGTTCATCGATCAGGCGGCATTGGCCTGGTTCAAGGAGTACGTGGCCGAGATCAAGGCCGGCACGCGCGAACACAGTGCGCGCGGCGACGCGGCGATCCGCCAAGGTGCGCTGCTCGCCAGCGGCAAGGCGGCCTGATTCCTGCATGGGGTCACGGCATCGGTTTTTATTAGGCGCGCAAGCGTCGTCTTGAGGGGGAATAGTCATGGCTTACAAGATCATTGCTTCGACCTGCAGCGGTTGCTCGGCTTGCGAAGCGGAATGCCCGAACGTGGCGATCAGCGAAAAGAAGGGTGCTTTCGTGATCGACCCGAGCAAGTGCACCGAGTGCGAAGGCCAGTACGACGCGCCGCAATGCGTGTCGGTCTGCCCGGTCGACGGCTGCATCGTCAAGGTCTGATCATGAGCGCGCCCACCGTTTCCGCGCCCAAGGTCGAGATCACCCCGGCTGCGCTCAAGTTCATCCGCCGCATGGTGATGTTCTCGTCGGCGGGCGCCACGGGTGGTTTCCGCCTGAACGTGGCGCCCGGTGGGTGCTCGGGCTACAGCACGACCTTCGACGTCGAGCCCCATGCCGCCGCCGATGATGCGGTGATCGAAGAAGGCGGTGTGCGCATCTTCGTGAACCCGGCCAGCGCCGCAGTGCTCGACGGCACCATCCTCGACTTCGTCGATGCGCCCATGGATTCCGGCCTCAAGGTCACGAATCCCAATGCCGGTCCTTGCGGTTGCAGCTCGATGGGCGCTGCGACCGCGGCCCCGGGCGTCGCGTCGATTTCCTTGAGTTCGATCGTTCGCAAGCGCTAGCCAGCGCGCGCGGCGATCGAGCGCATCGACCACGGAGGACGGCATGTCGGCAATGCCAGCAGTCGATGATCTCGGATGGCTCAACGATGCGGTGCTCGGCGCGCATCTGCCGATCGCCGCACAAGCCGCGCTCGAACGCGCCGGTGCCGCCTGGCACGACGACATCGAGGCCGAGCATTGGCTCGACCTCGCGACCGCTTGCGCGCCCGAGCATCCCGC
>CAYUYC010000063.1:0-13720 GCA_964448945.1 uncultured Burkholderiaceae bacterium | reverse complement strand
GCTGGGTTGCTTTTGCGTGTGTTCGTGTTCGTGCTTCTCGGTGGCGCGCCGGCGCGCCGATCGCGCTGCTCGGTGTACTGCTCGCTTCTCTACAAGTTCGTACATCGGGTTCATGCGCCGCCCTCTTTGCGGTGCGCCTGGTCGTAAAGCGCCAGCAATTGGCGCGCGGCGGTCGAGGCGGGCACGCGGCCGTGAGTCACATCGTCTTGCAGCGCGGGCAAGGCTTGGCGCACCTGCGCGTCGTGCTTGAAGCGCGACTTCAGTTCAGCCTCGATGCGTTCCCACATCCAGGCCAGCGCCTGGTGTTGGCGGCGCGCGGCAAAACGTCCGTTGGCGGTCTGCAAGGCGCGGAAGTGTTCCACCGCCGACCAGAACGCATCGATCCCATGCGCCTTGAGGGCCGAAATCTGGACCACCTGCGGATGCCAGGCGGCGGCGTCATGATGCGCGTGTTCGGGGTTGCCGTGCAGCCCCAACAAGCGCAGCGACGAAGTGATTTGTGCCTGGGCGCGGGTGGCGGCGGCAGTGTCGAGGTCGGCCTTGTTGATGACCACCAGGTCGGCCAGTTCCATCACGCCTTTCTTGATCGCTTGCAGGTCGTCGCCGGCATTGGGCAGTTGCAGCAAGACGAACATGTCGGTCATGCCCGCGACCGCGGTTTCGCTTTGGCCCACGCCGACGGTCTCGACGATGATCACGTCGTAGCCCGCGGCTTCGCAGACCAGCATCGATTCGCGGGTCTTTTCGGCCACGCCGCCCAAAGTGCCCGACGACGGGCTGGGCCGGATGTAGGCGCGCTCATCGACCGACAATTGCTCCATGCGCGTCTTGTCGCCGAGGATGGAGCCGCCCGAGACCGTGGACGACGGATCGATCGCGAGCACCGCGACCCGATGGCCGCGTGCGATGAGGGCTACGCCCAGCGCTTCGATGAAGGTGGACTTGCCCACGCCCGGCACGCCTGAAATGCCCAGCCGCATCGAGCGGCCGGTGTGCGGCAGCAAGGCGGTAAGCAATGCGTCTGCGCGCGCGCGATGGTCGGCACGCGTCGATTCGAGCAACGTGATCGCCTTCGCGAGCGCACGGCGCTGCGCCGGGCCCGGCCCGGCGAGGATGGCGGCGACGAGGGATGCGTCGTCCGTGCGCGTATCGTCCATGCGCGTATCGTCCATACGTCGGCGCGGGCGGTCTTCAGACCGGAACAGTGGAACGGGGCCGCGAGCCTACGCCGATCAGGCGTGCGCCTTTTTGATCTGCTCCAACACATCCTTGGCCGACGCCGGGATCGGGGTGCCGGGGCCGTAGATGCCTTTGACGCCGGCTTCCCACAGGAAGTCGTAATCCTGGGCCGGGATCACGCCGCCGACGAAGACGATGATGTCGTCGGCGCCTTGCTTCTTGAGCTCGGCGATGATGGCCGGCACCAGGGTCTTGTGGCCGGCCGCAAGCGTCGAGACGCCCACCGCATGGACGTCGTTCTCGATCGCCTGGCGCGCGCATTCTTCGGGGGTCTGGAACAGCGGGCCGATGTCGACGTCGAAACCGAGGTCGGCATAGGCGGTCGCGACGACCTTGGCGCCGCGGTCATGGCCGTCCTGGCCGAGCTTGGCGATCATCACGCGCGGGCGGCGGCCATGGCTTTCCGCGAAGGCGGCGATTTCGCCCTTGAGCTTGTCCCAGCCTTCGGCCGAGTCGTAGGCGGCTGCGTACACACCGGTCACCTTTTGCGTATCGGCGCGATGGCGCCCCCAGACCTTTTCGAGCGCATCGCTGATTTCGCCCACGCTCGCGCGCAGACGCACGGCCTTGATCGCGAGGTCGAGCAGATTGCCCTGGCCGGTCTTGGCGGCATCGGTCAGCGCATCGAGCGCGGCCTGCACCTTGGCCTGGTCGCGCGTCGCGCGGATCTGCTTCAAGCGCGCGATCTGATTCTCGCGCACCTTCATATTGTCCACTTCCAGGATTTCGACCGGGTCTTCCTTGGCGAGCTTGTATTTGTTGACGCCGACGATCACGTCCTTGCCCGAATCGATGCGCGCTTGCTTCTCGGCCGCGCTGGCTTCGATCTTGAGCTTGGCCCAGCCGCTGTCGACCGCCTTGGTCATGCCGCCCATGGCTTCGACTTCTTCGATGATCGCCCAGGCCTTGTCGGCCATGTCCTGGGTGAGCTTTTCCATCAGGTAGCTGCCGGCCCAGGGGTCGACCACGTTGCAGATGTGGGTCTCTTCCTGGATCACGATCTGGGTGTTGCGCGCGATGCGGGCGCTGAATTCGGTGGGCAGCGCGATCGCTTCGTCGAGCGCGTTGGTGTGCAGCGACTGGGTGCCGCCGAACACCGCCGCCATCGCTTCGATGGTGGTGCGGACGACGTTGTTGTACGGGTCCTGTTCGGTCAGCGACCAGCCCGAGGTCTGGCTGTGCGTGCGCAGCATCATCGACTTCGGGTTCTTGGGGTTGAACTCCTTCATGATCCGCCACCACAAGAGGCGCCCGGCGCGCATCTTGGCGATCTCGAGATAGAAGTTCATGCCCACGGCCCAGAAGAACGAGAGCCGGCCCGCGAAATCATCGACGTCCAGGCCCTTGGCCAGCGCGGTCTTCACATATTCCTTGCCGTCGGCCAGGGTGAAGGCAAGTTCGAGCGCCTGGTTCGCGCCGGCTTCCTGGATGTGATAGCCGGAGATCGAGATCGAGTTGAACTTCGGCATGTTCTTCGCCGTGTACTCGATGATGTCCGCAATGATCCGCATCGAAGGCTCGGGCGGATAAATGTAGGTGTTGCGGACCATGAACTCCTTGAGGATGTCGTTCTGGATCGTCCCCGAGAGTTTGTCCTGCGGCACGCCTTGCTCTTCGGCCGCGATCACATAGCCGGCAAGCACCGGCAGCACCGCGCCGTTCATGGTCATCGAGACCGAAATCTTGTCGAGCGGAATGCCGTCGAACAGGATCTTCATGTCTTCGACCGAATCGATCGCCACGCCGGCCTTGCCGACGTCGCCGGTGACGCGCGGATGGTCGGAGTCGTAGCCGCGGTGGGTCGCGAGGTCGAAGGCGACCGACACGCCCTGGCCGCCGGCCGCGAGCGCCTTGCGATAAAAGGCATTGGATTCTTCGGCGGTCGAAAAGCCCGCGTATTGGCGGATCGTCCAGGGCCGCACCGCGTACATCGTCGCCTGCGGGCCGCGCACATAAGGCGCGAAGCCGGGCAGCGTGTTGGCGTAAGGCAGGTCCTTGATGTCCTCGGCCGTGTATAGCGGCTTGACCGTGATCCCTTCGGGGGTCAGCCAGTTCAAGGCGTTGACATCGCCGCCCGGCGCGGACTTGGCCGCAGCGCGCACCCAGGCTTCCATGTTGACGGACGGCACCGCGGGCGCGGCGGACTTGACGGAATCGTTCATGCGGACACCCAAACGAAATGGCGCGACCACCACATGGTGACGCGCCTTGACAATCGTGGGGGGCAACTATACGTTATCCATAATTATGGATGCAAGAGCATGAGCGCACGCAACCACGGTTCGATCCGACATCCGACCGCGGGCGCCGTCACGGGCGTCGCGCCGGCCCCGGTGGCGGCAACGACGCCGGCCGTGGCGGTCGAATCGCTCGCGCCCGCGGCGCTGTATCTGCAGGTGGCCGAACGTTTGCGCGGGCTGATCTTCTCGCACACCCTGCCGCCCGGAAGCTGGATTGATGAGCAAGCGCTCGCATCCCAATACGGCATCAGCCGCACGCCGTTGCGGGAAGCGCTCAAGGTATTGGCGACCGAAGGTCTGGTTACCCTCAAGCCGCGGCGCGGCTGTTATGTCGCCGAACCCGACGAACGCGACCTCGACGAAATCTTCACCATCCTGGCGGTGCTCGAAGGGCGCGCGGTCGCCGATGCGACCCGCCGCGCCGACGCCGACGATCTGGTCCGGCTGGAAGCCCTGCACACCGAACTCGAAGCCGCCACCGCGGCAGGCGACATCGATCGCTTCTTCGACGCCAACCAGCGCTTTCACCTCGCGGTTCAGGAAATCGGCGGCAACCGCCGGCTGGCGCAAATGATCGACGACATGCGCAAGGTGCTCAAACTCACGCGCCACAACTCCTTGCAGCGCGACGGCCGGCCCGAAGAATCCTTGGCCGAGCATCGCCGCATCATGGCCGCGATCCGCACGCGGTCACCCGAACAGGCCGAGCGCGAGATGCACACCCATCTGCTCGCCGGTCGCGCGGCGATTGCCGCCTTGCATGCGCGCCAGACCGCGGCGGGCGCGACCAGCGCGTAAACGCCGATCAAAACGCCGCGGCGCACGCGGCACAATGCCGGGCCTGTGCTTCACGCCTTCATCGCGGATCGTCATGCCCATCCTTGCCCGTCTTGCGCCCACCTTCGCATTGGCCCTTTGCGCATGGAGCGCCGGCGCACTCGCCGCCGATGTGCCCTCCGACCCCAACCACGCCGCCGCGAGCGAGGCCGCACATCGCCCGGCCGGCATCGCCTGGCATGACGGCGACGTGGACAGCGCGTTTGAACGCGCGCGCCGCGAACGCCGGCCGGTCTTCGTGTATTGGGGCGCGGTCTGGTGTCCGCCGTGCAATCAGCTCAAGGCGACCTTGTTCAATCGCGCCGACTTTCAAGAACGCGCCAAGCTGTTCGTGCCGGTCTATATCGATGGCGACGCGCCGGGTGCGCAGCAATTGGGCACCCGCTTCAAGGTGCGCGGTTATCCGACCACCATCGTCCTGCGTCCCGACGGCAGCGAAATCACCCGTCTGCCCGGCGAGGTCGATCCGCAGCGCTATCTCGATGTGCTGGCCGCGGCGCTGGCCGCGACCCATCCGGTGCAAACCTTGCGCGACGACGCCCTGAACGCACGCCGCGCCTTGAGCGCCGATGAATGGCGCCTGCTCGCCTACTACAGTTGGGAGACCGACGAACAACAACTCGCGCCCAAGGGCGAGAAGGCCGCCTTGGTGGCGCGTCTGGCCGCGGCGTGTCCGCGCGCCCATGCGGCTTTGCGCGATCGACTCGTGCTCAAGGCCCTGAGCTTGCGTGCTGCGCAGAGCGCGGGCGCTGCGTCGACCGCGACGCCGACCGACGCGACCACGCGTGCCACCGTCCACCGGGTGCTGGCCGACGCCGCGCAATCGCGCGCGAACTTCGACCTCCTGGTCTACGGCGCCGACGATGCCGTCGCGTGGCTGGGCGCGGGCGATGCGCGCGAGCGCGCGGCATTGGCCCAGGCCTGGGATCGCGCATTGGCGCGTCTGGCCGATGACCCGAGCCTGTCGCAGGCCGATCGGCTCGCGGCCTTCGATGCGCGCATCGGGCTGGCGCGCATGCTCGACGCCAAGGCCGCGCTGCCCGAAGACCTCGTGGCCGCGGCGCGCGTCGCCGCGGTGCGCGCCGACCGCGCCGCGCGCACGCCGGCCGAACGCCAGGCCGTGATCAGCGCGGCGGCCGAAGTGCTGGCCGACGCCGGCTTGTTCGATGCGTCCGATCGCATGTTGCGCGACGAACTCGCGCGTTCGCCTGCGCCCTATTACTTCATGCTCGGATTGGCCGACAACGCGCGCAAGCGCGGCGACGCGACCCAGGCCCTGGCGTGGTACGCGCAAGCGCACGACACTGCATCGGGCCCCGCGACGCGGCTGCAATGGGGCGCGACCCATGTGCGCGCCTTGACCGAATTGGCGCCCGACGATGCGCCGGCGGTCGAGCGGGTCGCGGCATCGGTGCTGGGCGAAATCGAGCCCATCCCCGCGAGTTTCGAGGGCCGCAATCTCGCGGTCCTGCAACGCATGGGATCGCGCCTATCGGATTGGGGCAAGGCGCCCGCGCATGCCGAGGCATGGTCGCGCTTGCGTGCGCAATGGCAGTCCTTGTGCGCGCAATTGCCGGCGCAGACGCCGCAACGCGCGGCCTGCGCGGCGCCGCTCTGAGCCGCATCGCCCGGATCGCCGTCGCGTCGTGCGGCGCCCGTGCGCGACGGACCTAGCCCGGCTGCCAATGCATGTCGATGCGGCCGTCGACGATGCCGATGCGCCGATCGGCGGCCGCCGCAAAATGCCCGTCGTGGGTGACGGCCACGACCGACTTGCCGGTCTCGTGCGTGAGGTCGTGCAGGATGTCGCGCACATTGGCGCTCGAGACCGAATCGAGATTGCCCGTCGGTTCGTCGGCGAGGATGACCGGCGGATCGTTGGCGAGCGCACGCGCGATCGCCACGCGCTGGCGCTGCCCGCCCGACAACTGGCTCGGACGTTTGTGCGCGTGATCGCGCAGCCCGAGCCGGTCGAGCAGCATCAATGCACGTTCGCGCGCCGGTTCGTCGGCCAGGCGACCGAGCTTGCGCATCGGCAGCATGACGTTGTCGATGGCGCTGAACTCGGCCAGCAGGAAATGGAACTGGAAGACATAGCCGAGCTTGGCCAGGCGCAGATCGGTCAATTGATCGTCGTCGAGCCCGGCGGTGTCGATGCCGTCGACCCAGATGCGTCCGCGCGTGGGCACATCGAGCAGGCCGAGCAAGTACAGCAACGATGATTTGCCCGAGCCCGATGGGCCCATGATGCAGACGAATTCGCCGCGTCCGATGTCCAGCGAAATGTCGTCGACGAGTGTGACCGGCACTTCGCCTTCGAGCGTGCGGCCCAGATGCTCGACGCGGATGATGGGTGTGCCGTCCCCGACGGCGATGCCGTTGGCAACGGGGCTGCCGGTGTCCGCAGGCATGCTCATGTCGCACCTCGCAGGATGTCGACCGGATGCACGCGCCCGCCGCGCCGCGCGGGCAGATACGACGCCGCGACGCAGGACACGAGCGCGAACGCCGCCGCGATCGCGTATTGCTCGGCGCCCCACCAGATCGGCAGGTGCACGGTATCGACCACGCCCGGCGCCTTGATCTCGACTTCACCCAGCAAGCGCATGAGCGCGACGCCGCACAACAAGCCGCCGACGCTGCCCACCAGCCCCACGATCACGCCTTCGAACAGGAAGATGCGGCGGATGTCGCTGGCATGAAAGCCCATCGATTTCATGATCGCGATGTCGCGCGTCTTCTCCATCACGATGGTCGAGATGGTGTTGTAGATGCCGAACGACGCGACGACGAGAATCGCCGAGACCACGCTGTACATGATCAGGTTGCGCACCAGCAGCAGGCTCAGCAAGTCTTCGGAGGCCTCGATCCACGACACCGCCTTGTAGCCGCCGTTGACCTCGATGGTGCGCGCGATGTCGCGCGCAGCGTAGGGGTCGGTCAATTGCAGGATCACGCGGTTGATGCGGTTCTCGCGTCCGAGCACCGACTGCGCGCGCTTGAGCGCGACATAGGCCTGCGATTCGTCGTAGGCCGAATTGCCGGTGCGGAAGATGCCCACGATGCGCAGCGACCGGCTGGTGCCGTCATCGGCGAGCACGCTGACCGAGCCGCCCATGCGCAGACTGAATTTCTCGATCAGCCCCTGGCCGATGATGACGCCGTTGGCGTTGGCCGCGAGCGCATCCAGCGATCCCGAGGTCATCTTCTCTTCGATGGTCGTGACCTGCTTCATCTTCTCGGGCACCACGCCCGACAAGGACACGCCCTGGCGCCGCCCGGCAAACGTGAGCACCGCGGTGCCGGTGAGCACCGGCGCGGCGCGCACGCCGGGCAAGGCTTCGATCGCGGCCAGACGTTCGCGCCAGCCGCGGATGCCGCGGGTTTCAGTCTGCGGCTTGACGTTGCTGATCGCCACCGCCGCATCGGGCCATTGCAGCACCGCGGGCTGGGTCGGCGACGTCCGTACTTCGTCGTAGACCGTCACATGCGGGCTGTTGTCGATCATGCGTTTGATGAAGTCCTTTTCCGAGCCGCGCATCAGCGACGACACCGCCAGGAAGAAGGCGACGCCGAGCACCACGCCGGTCAGGGACACCAGCGTCTGGCGCTTGCGGCTCGTCAGATGCGCGAGCGCGACGTCCAGGGCGATCGACATGGCGGTCTTGGCGCAGGCCTTCAGCGTTGCGCCGCGTTGGCCGCGGCGGTGCCGGGCGTGGACGTGCCCGCTGCGGTCGCGCTCACCCGTCGTCCTTCGCGCAGGACATCGGCAGGCCCGAGCACCACGGCATCGCCGTCGCGCAGCCCGTCGAGGATTTCGGTGCGCTCGCCGCCCGCGGCACCGAGCTTGACCGGGCGCTTGTGCACGCGGTCTTGCTCGACGACCCAGACCGCGTTGCCTTGCACCGCGCGGCTGGGTACCAGCAAGGCGTTCTCGCGCCGGGTGATGACGATGTTCACATCCATCGTCATGCCGGCGCGCAAGCCCGCGGCCTCGGCGCCCTTGGCATCGGCGAACTGCACGCGCACGCGGTAGCTGCGTGCGACCGGATCGCCCTTGGGCGTGATCGCGGCGACCTTGCCTTCGAAGACTTGCTTGGGCAGCGCGTCGCTGCGCAAGACGGCGCTTTGGCCCACGCTCACGCGCGCAATGTCTTCTTCGTCGACCTCGGCGCTCACGCGCAAGGGCGCGCAGCATGCCAGCGTGAACACGGTCTGGCCGGCGCCGATGAACTGGCCGATCTCACCGTCGCGGCGCAGGACCATGCCGTCGGCCGGCGCCAGGAGCAGGTTGTAATCGCGCTGGGCCTGGGCGCGGCGCAAGGCGGCTTGCGCCGCATCGAGTTCGGAGCGGGTGCGGTCGAGTTCGGCCGCCGAGACGAAATGCTTGGCCACCAGATCCTGGGTGCGTTCGAACTGCGTGCGCGCCAGACGTTCGCGCGCGAGCATTTCCTGCACCGTGTTGTCGAGGTCCGGCGATTCGATGCGTGCCAGCACCTGGCCGCGCTTGACGCGTGCGCCTTCGTCGACTTCGATGGCGGCCAGACGCCCGCCCGCGCGCGGCGAGACCGGCAGCATCACCGTGGGCTCGACGCTGCCGGTGGCATACACCGCGTCGATCGCGGGCCCGCGTGCAACCGGCGCGGTCTGTACCGCCAAGGGCCACATCCGCCAAGCGACGACGCCCGCCACGGCGAGTGCCACGATGACCAGCGCGATGACGCGTGAACGACGCACGATCCGACTCCTTGACGGTGCAATGGGAAACGGGCGCCACTATCGCACGAGCCAGGCGGCTTGCAGATGGTGTGCGGGTGGCGCAAGGGGGCACGCCCGGCGCCGCGTGACCGCGGTCGCCTTGCGTTGCGATGACGCGCTCAGGCGAGTTTGCGCAGCAGGTTCACGCGCATCGGGCGCACGAAATGCGCGCCGTCGGCGGTTTGGTGCGGCATGAAGCGCTGCCGCACTTCGGCCAGCGTGACGTCGTCCAGGCGATGCTCGACGAAGGTGACGTTGATCATGCGTTGCTGGAATTCGTCGAAGTCGCGGTAGTACACCGGCACGTCGAAATGCACTTCGTCGACCTGAACCCAGCGCCCGCTCGCGACCGCGCGCTGTACGCCGGCATAGGCCGCAGCGCGTACGCGCTCTTCGTCGTGAAAGACGCGCATGACTTCGTTGAGCGCACCGGCAAAGACCGGCTCCGAAACATAGAGCATCCCGTCGGCGCGCAGCACGCGCCATGCCTCGGCCAAGGCCTGATCGATCAGATCGAGCGGCACGTGATGCAAGGACTTGAGCATCAGCGCGAGGTCGAATTGCGCATCCGCGCTCGGGATGGCCTGCGCGCCGCCCGCGACGAAACGGATGCGCTCGGCCGGCTGCGCGAGATTCTTGGCGTGCTGGCGTTCGTCGACTTCGAGCGCCAGCACGTCGGCCCGCGCATGGCGCGCCACCAGGCGGCGCACCAGCTCGGCCTTGCCGCAACCGAGTTCGATCACCCGCGCCTGCGCGAGCGGCACCAGCCGTTCGAGCAGCGCGAGTTCGTCCTCGACGATCAGCGGGGCGGGGGTGTGATCCATGCTCGCTGCGGAACCGTTCATTCTTCGAGCAGGCTGCGCAGCATCCACGCGGTCTTTTCGTGCACGTCCAGGCGCTGCGTGAGCAGGTCCATGGTCGGCTGGTCGTTGGCCTTGTCGGCCAGCGGCAGCAAAGCGCGCGCGGTGCGGGCCGTGGCTTCCTGGGCATCGACCAGCAGCCGGACCATGTCGGTCGCCTTGGGCACGCCGTCGACTTCCTTGATCGAGGCGAGCTTGACGAATTCCTTGTAGGTGCCGGGCGCCGGATGACCCAGGGCGCGGATGCGTTCGGCGATCAGGTCGAGCGCATTCCATTGCTCGGTGTACTGGCCCATGAACATCAGATGCAAGGTGTTGAACATCGGGCCAGTGACGTTCCAGTGGAAGTTGTGCGTCATCAGATAAAGCGTGTAGCTGTCGGCGAGCAGGCGCGACAAACCTTCGCTGATCTTGGTGCGATCCCCGGCCGAAATGCCGATGTCGATCTTGGCTGCAGCGTTGCCTTGCTTCTTGGTCTTCATGACAACTCCTTTTGGTGTGGTGAGACAGGCGGAGGCGGCGCGCATGGAGTTTGCGGGCCGCGCGGAGGATGGCCGCATTGTGGCCGAGTTTGTGTGGCCACGCCGCTAGAGGTTTTTTATGACCGCGATAGGGCGCGGACTTCGCGATGCCGAAAGCACGCGGCGGTATGGTCGTTGACCATGCCGATCGCCTGCATGTACGCATAGCAGATGGTGGTGCCCACGAACTTGAAGCCGCGTTGAACGAGCGCCTTGCTCAGCGCATCCGACACCGGCGTGGAGGCGGGCGCATCGCGCATCGACTGCCAGCGGTTCTGGATCGGTCGGCCATCGACGAAGCTCCAGACGAAGGCGTCGAGCGTGGTGCCGGCGTCGCGCATGGCCAGGTAGGCGCGCGCATTGCCGATGGTCGCCGCGACCTTGGCGCGATTGCGCACGATGCCCGCATCGGCGAGCAAGGCCGCCACCTTGGCATCGTCGTAGCGCGCGATGCGTTCCGGATCGAAACCGTCGAACACCGCGCGGTAATGCGCGCGCTTGCGCAGCACCGTGATCCAACTCAGGCCCGCTTGTGCGCCCTCGAGGATCAGCATTTCGAACAAATGCCGGTCGTCGTGCGACGGCACGCCCCATTCGTCGTCGTGATAGGCGACATACAAAGGGTCGTCGCCGCACCAAGGGCAGCGCGATGTCAATGCGGGACGCGATGTGCTCATGTCGAAGGCAATCGGGAGTGATCGGACCGGCACGGTATACCCGCCGCGGCTTGCACGGCACGCAGCTAAAAAGCCCTACGCCGCCCAGGGCCGTTGGCGCCGCGGATCGTGCAAAGGCGCCGCCGATGACCTAGGCCGGACAGCGCCAAAAGAACAAATGCGAGCGTCTGCTCACTCTTCGGTGATGACCCGAATCGCGCCGGTGGTTCAAACATGGCGATCGACGAAGACCGGGTCTGGATGGACCGTCCGTACAACACGCAAAGCGGAAGTAATGCGCAAAACGCAGCAAAAACACCTGATGCCAATTACGGATTCCCCTCATACTGCGTAGCACTTTTGTGGGATGTCTTCATAGCAAAATACGCCACATGAATACTCGTACACGCTTCCTTTTTGGCGACACGCGCTCCGCGGTGCTTCGTCTTCTTTATCTCACTCCTGACCTCTCCTTGCACGTGCGCGAAATCGCGCGGCGCACCGGGACGTCCGCGGGGTCCTTGCATCGCGAGCTGCGCACCTTGGCCGAACTCGGCATCCTCGTGCGCGAAGAAAGCACGCGGCAGGTGTTCTACAAGGCCAATCCCGATTGGCCCGGTTCGTGGGCCTTGGCCGACCTGCTGCACGCGGACAACAGTTCGCGTGGCGGTCCGCGCAAGAAGCCCGGTCGTCGCTGATCTGAACTGACCGTTCAAGAGCGCCGCGCGATCCAACGCGCGGCGCTTTGTTTGTGTCCATGGCCATCGCGCTATCCTGCGCGCATCTCGGTCCTGGCCGCATTCCATGCTCAAGTACCTGCTCGTCTGGCTGGCGATGCTCGTGGTGTCCATCGCCAATGGCGCGGCGCGCGACTTCACCTACGGCCGGCTCATGAGCGAGCGCGCGGCGCATCAACTGTCGACCTTGATCGGCATCGTGCTGCTTGGCCTGGTGATTCGCGCCTATGTTCGTCGCGACCCGCCCCGCTCGGCGCGGCATGCGTTGGCGATCGGCCTGTTCTGGGCCGCCCTGACCGTCGCCTTCGAATTCCTCTTCTTCCATTACGTCGGCGGCCATACCTGGGCGGCGCTGCTGGCCAATTACGACGTGCTCGCAGGCCGGGTCTGGGTGTTCGTGCTGATCTGGGTTGCCGTCGCACCGCTCCTCTTCTACGCCATCCGTCCAACATCGAAGTAAGTCCGCCGCGCAGGCCAGGTGCAGCAGCCGTTTGTGCTACGTTGCGCCACTCATCCAACCCGGGAGATGCGCATGAAATCATCGATCGTCAAAGCGGTTTGTGGGTTCGCGTTGTGCGTGGGGGCGCTGGCGGCTGGCGCGAGCGGTACCGACGGGCAGGCGATGCCGTCTACGCGGTTGTCGACCGAAATCGACATCCAGCCGGTGGCCGGGCAGCCCGGCAAGTTTCTGGTCACGTCGACCATCACCGATCTCGAATCGAACACCGTGATCGCCAAGCCCAAGCTCGTCATCGCAAGCGATCAGCCAGCGCGCATGGAGACCGGCGCACAAGGGCAATGGCTGTTGCAGATTGCCGTGGCAGCTGACGGCACCGCGCATCGCGCTTCGTATGAAGAGACCTACACCCGCGAAGGCAAGGTCGTTTCCAAACAGCGCTTCACCATCGCCCTGCAACAATAAAAGAACGCGGCGCGCATGCGGCGCCGCACACTCGTCATGAATCGCACCCTTGCACTCGCGGCCGTGCTTGCCGCATTCACCTTCATCGTTCATCTGGTGGTCGGCACCGGCGAGATCGCTGCGCCCTTGTTCGCCTCGGCGCTGCCGCCCGAGATCCGTTATCTGCTCTATGCCTGTTGGCATCTGGTGTCGTGCGCATTGGCCTTGTCGGCCGCGATGTTCTTCCGTTCGGGCGGAACGTTTGAATTGATCACGAACGAAACGATGTTCCTGCAATTGATCATCGGCTTCGTGCTGTTGATCGTGGCTTCGCTGTTCGAACAATCGATTCTCATCTACGAAGAAAACCAACTGACCATCTGAGGAGGTTCGCCATGAACATCATTCAAATCGTTCTTGTGTTCGTCGCGATCGCTTTGCTTGTTGGGCTCAATCTGTTGCGCGGACGAAAAAAAGCCATGCTTTTGTGGATCGTGGTCATCTTCGCCCTATTGCTCGGTTTCCGCATTCTCGGCAGCATTTCCATCCGAACCGAGGTGGAGTCGTTTCGGACGTTGAAGATGGAAAACGTGGAGGCCGGCGATCAGTTGGCGCTTCAGGACCATGAACTCTTCAATCTCACGAAGAACGCCTTGGTAAGGTATGAAGATTTCGCCTTTCAGGCCTATCGATTCGTCTATCTCGCTCCCGTGGGGCGATTCTACGTTGCCGTTTTGAGCGTCGACGTCGCCCAAACGTATGCGGACGGACGTTTCTATCAAGCCGCCATGGAACGGATCGACGGCATCGACCGGCTGGTGTTCCTCGATCCCGAACACGGTACGATGTTCGCCCTCGACGAACACGAACTGATCGGTCGAAGCCTCGACTTGTTGTCAATGCAGGCAAGCGACGATGCCGTCGCTTACAAAATCCACCATCCGTACAGCGAGAAGACATTTGCCTATTAC
>CAYUYC010000062.1:0-13768 GCA_964448945.1 uncultured Burkholderiaceae bacterium | reverse complement strand
GGTCGTCGACCAACATCGTCGTCAACTATCTGCTCGCCAAGGCCGGCCTCAAGCCCAGCGATGTGTCCATCATCGGGGTCGGCGCATCGAGCGGCGCGGTGGCGGCGATGCGCGCCGGGCAGATCGATGCGATCTCGAATCTCGATCCGGTCATCACCTTGCTCGAACGCAGCAAGGACATCCGTATCGTGTCCGATACCCGCCAGGTGGCCGAGGCCGACAAGGTCTTCGGCGGACCGATGCCCGCCGGCTGCCTGTACGCGCCGGTCGGCTTCATCGACAAACACCCCAACACCACCCAGGCGCTGGCCAACGCGGTGGTGCGCGCCGACAAATGGATCCAGACCGCAGGGCCGTCCGAGATCGTCAAGGCGGTGCCCGAGTCGTACTTGCTCGGCGATCGCGCGGTCTACATCGACGCCTTCCTGAAGGTGCGGCAGGCCTTGTCGGTCGACGGGATGATCCCCGAGCAGGGCGCGGCCACTGCCTTGCGCGCGCTGCAAAGCGTGGACGACAGCCTCAAGACCGCGAAGATCGATCTCAAGGCGGTGTACACCAACGAGTTCGTCAAGCGCGCGAACCAGAAGTACCCGAAGGCATGAGCCCGCGATGAGCATTGCACTCGCGCTCGACGACATCACCTGCACCTTCATCAGCCGCGACGATCGCGCCCAGCGCTATACCGCGGTGCGTGACGTCAAGCTCGACATTGCGCAAGGCGAGTTCGTCTCGGTGGTCGGCCCGACCGGCTGCGGCAAGAGCACCTTGCTCAATGTCGCGGCCGGGCTGCTCGAACCGAGCAGCGGCAGCGTGCGGGTGTTCGGCGAACCGCTTGCGGGCATCAACCGGCGCGCCGGCTACATGTTCCAGACCGAGGCTTTGCTGCCCTGGCGTACCGCGGCCGAGAACGTGCAGGCCGGGCTCGAATTCCGCGGTGTGCCCAAGGCCGACGCACAGGCCCAGGCCGAGCAATGGCTCAAGCGCGTCGGGCTCGCGGGCTTCGGCGACCGGTATCCGCATCAGATGTCGGGCGGCATGCGCAAGCGCGCGAGTCTGGCCCAGACCCTGGTGCTCGACCCCGACATCATCCTGATGGACGAGCCGTTCTCGGCACTCGACATCCAGACCCGCCAATTGATGGAGAACGAAGTCCTCGACCTCTGGGCTGCCAAGCGCAAGGCGGTGCTGTTCATCACCCACGACCTCGATGAAGCCATCGCGATGAGCGACCGGGCGGTGGTGATGAGCGCCGGCCCCGGCTCGCGGCCGATCGGCGAATTCGCGATCGACCTCGCGCGGCCGCGCGATGTGGCCGAGGTACGTGTGACGCCGCGCTTCATCGAGCTGCACAACGCGATCTGGGGCGTGCTGCGCGAGGAAGTGCTCAAGGGCTACGAGCAGCACAAACGCGCGGCATGAGCGCGAGACCCCACCCACAGCGCGCTTGCGCAACGACTCGAACGACATGAGCACGACGACAGTGAACCTGCGCGCGGCGACCGCGGCGGATTTCGACGCCTGGCTGGCGCTTTGGCAGGGCTACCAGACCTTTTACAAGACCAGCATCGCCGCCGAGGTCACGCGCCTGACCTGGTCGCGCTTGCTCGACCCGGCCGAACCCATGCATTGCACGCTCGCCGTGCGCGACGAACAACCCGTCGGCATGGTCCACACCATCCTGCACCGCAGTTGCTGGACTGCCGGCGACTATTGCTATCTGCAGGATCTGTTCGTCGATCCGAGCTTGCGCGGGCAGGGCATCGGCCGACGCTTGATCGAGCATGTGTACGCACAAGCCCAAGCGGCCGGGTGCTCGCGCGTCTGGTGGCTCACCCACGAGACCAATCGCGATGCGATGGTTCTGTACGACCAGGTCGCCGATCGTTCGGGTTTCGTCCAATACCGCAAGCTGCTCGGCTGAGGACGCACGCACACCATGTGGAAATTCATCAAACTGCGGCACGGCAATCTGATCGTCTGGCAGATCGTCTTGCTCGTTGCCCTGTTTGGCCTGTGGCATGTGCTGACCGCGCCGGGCCTGATCGCGCCGATCTTCTTCGACAACGAGCAACAGGCCGCCTTCTTCTTCGGCGAGCCGCTCAAGATCTTTGCGCGGATCTGGGACTGGTTCGTCACCGGCGCCGACATCTACGAGCATCTGGGCATCACCTTGCTCGAAACCGTGCTTGCGTTCTCGATCGGCACCGTGTCGGGTCTGGCCATGGGCATGTGGCTTGCGCTGAGCCCGCTGGCCGCTGCGCTGCTCGACCCCTACATCAAGGCCATGAATTCGATGCCGCGGGTGATCCTTGCGCCCATCTTCGCGGTCTGGTTCGGCCTGGGTGTGGCGTCCAAGGTCGCGCTGGGGGTGACGCTGGTGTTCTTCATCGTGTTCTTCAACGTCTATCAAGGCGTCAAGGAAGTCAGCCCCGTGGTGCTCGCCAACGCCCGCATGCTGGGCGCGACGCATCGGCAATTGCTTCGACATGTATATCTGCCCAGCGCGACCAGCTGGGTGTTCAGCTCGCTGCACACCGCGGTCGGGCTGGCCTTCGTCGGCGCGGTGGTCGGCGAATACCTGGGTTCCTCGCGCGGCGTGGGCTATCTGATCCTGCAGGCCGAAGGCAGCTTCGACATCAACACCGTGATGGCCGGCATCCTGGTGCTCACGGTGTTCGCCCTGGTGCTCGACTGGGCGGTGGGCTGGCTCGAGCGCCGGCTGATGAAGTGGCAACCCAGATCGGGCGAGACGGAAAAGCTTTGATGCATGGTGTGAACGCGTCGGCCAGCTAGAATCGGGCGTGCCGTTGCTCCGTCATTTCCTTTCTCTGTGTTGCTGGTCTGCCTGCGCCTTGGCCGCGCAGCACGCCCACGCCCAAATGCCCGCTGCGCCCGACGAGGCGACGCGCGTGACCGTGCCCGCGGGCGACGTGCAGCGTTATTCGGTGGTCATCAAGGCGCCTGAAGGCATCGATGTCATCTTCTATCGCTACCTCGAAATCGTGCGGCGCCAGTACGACGCCGACATCGACCGCGACCAGCTCGAACTCCTGACCGATCGCGCGCTGCGCCAGGCGCGCACCCTGCTCGCGACCGAAGGCTACTTTGCGCCCGAGGTCGAGACCGAACTGGACTTCGACGCCCAGCCCTGGCGCGTGACCATCGAGGCCAAGCCCGGCGAGGCGGTGCGGGTCAAGAGCGTCGAGATCGAACTCGTCGGCGACGCCAAGGACGAAGCCCAGACCTTCTATCGCGAGCGCGGTCTGGCCGATCTGTTCCGGCTCAAGCCCGGCGACCGCTTCCGTCAGGAAGACTGGGATGCGGGCAAGGCGGCGATCCTGCGCGGCTTCCTGCTCGAACGCTTTCCGGATGCGCGTGTGGCCTTCTCGCAGGCGCGCATCCAGCCCGAAGCGCACGAAGCCGTCCTGCGCGTGCAATACGACGCGGGCGCGCCGCGGTTCTTCGGCGAGACCAGCGTGGTCGGACTGCAGCGCTACCCCGAGTCGCTGGTGCGCAGCGTGGCGCAGATCGCGCCGGGCGCGCCCTACCAGCAGGCGCGGCTGCTTCAGATGCAAAGCGAGCTTCAGGCCTTTCCGCAATTCAAGAGCGTGAGCGTGGTGGCCGACTTCGACCATGTGCAGGACGGCCGCGTGCCGGTCGTCGTCGAGGTCGAGGAAAACGAACAGATGCGCATGCAGGTCGGCTTCGGCTACAGCTCGAACACCCGCGAGCGCGTGCAATTCGGGTTCTCGGATTACAACGTCTTCGAGCGCGGCTGGCGTTTCGATTCGGTGCTCAAACTCGAGCGCCTCGAACAAAGCCTCGAAACCTCGATCCGCCTGCCGCGCGCGAGTGACGGCTGGCAGAACGGCGCCGGCGTGAGCGTCAAGCGCACCGACATCGAAGGCGAAGTCACGCGCACCGGCCTGGTCGAACTCAAACGCGAGCGCAAGGACGGCGAGTTCGAACGCGGCATGAATCTGCGCTACTACTACTCGATCCAGCAACTGGCCGACGGCGAGCGCCGCATCGCGCGCGCGCTGGCGCCCGGCGTGAGCTGGACCCAGCGCCATCTCGACGATCTCGCCTATCCGCGCCGCGGCTGGGTCATCAACACCCAGCTCGCGGTCGCCGGCAAGAACCTCGGTTCCGACGAAACGTTTGCGCGCGCCTACGGCAAGGCCATCCTGGTGCTGCCGGTCGGCGAGACCGACTCGTTCTCCTTGCGCGCCGAAGGCGGCGCCGTGACCGCCAAGGACCGCACCAAGGTGCCGTCCGATCTGCTGTTTCGCGCCGGGGGCGATCAATCGATCCGCGGCTACGACTATCAATCGATCGGCGTGGCCGACGGCGGCTCCATCGTCGGCGGGCGCTACCTCGCCATCGGCGGCGCCGAGTACATCCATTGGTTCAGCAAGACCTGGGGCGCGGGCGTGTTTGCCGAAACCGGCGACGCCTTCGACCAGCCCGGTTCGATGACGCTCAATACCGGCTACGGGTTCGGGCCGCGTTGGCGCAGCCCGGTCGGGCCGATCAATTTCGACCTTGCCTGGGGCGAACGCACGCGCGCGTTCAAGTTCCATTTCTCGCTGGGCATCGTGTTCTAGTTCATGGACGAAACCCAGCCCGATCAACCGGCCACGCCCGCCGCCGGCGCCCCCCCTGCGGCGCAGGCAGCATCCACCGTGCCGGCCACACCCCCCGCGGCAAAGGCCGCATCCGACGCGCCGCAAGCGCCTGCCAAGCGCTCGTGGTGGTCGCGCATCTGGCATGCGCTGGCGCGCACCGCAGCCTGGACGCTGGTGGTGCTCGCGCTCGTGGTGGTCGGCGCCATGTGGCTCGCCTCGCGCGAATCGACGGTGCTCTGGATCGCCGATCAGGTCGCGCAGCAAAGCGGCGGGCGCATCACGCTCAACGGCGTGCGCGGCTCGCTGCTCGAAGGCGTCGCGATCGACCATGTGCAATTCGAATCCGAGAGACTCACCCTCGGCATCGATCGTCTGGTGGTGAACTGGTTCTGGATCCCGCCGCGCCTGGTGCAGATCACCTCGCTCGAAGCCCAACGCGTGCAGATCCGTACGCGCAGCCAGTCGCAGGACCCGGCCACGCCGCCGACCACGCTCGCCTTGCCGATCAACTTGCGCGTGCAGCGCCTCGTCATCGGCGAACTCTTGATCGATTCGGGCGGCGATGTCGTGCGCATCGCCAACATCGACGGCGCCGCACGGGCGAATGCGCGCCGCATCGCGGTCGATCTTGCGCATACCGAAGCCTTCGGCCTGGTGTTCTCGGGCAACGGGCGCATCGAGGCGCAGGCGCCGTTTGCGACCGAGGTGGATCTGCAGGCCAAGCTGCCCTCGGTGCCGATGATCGACACCCTCGCGCTGCAGGCGCGAGGTCCGCTCGAGACCTTGCAGGTGCAGGCGCAAGGCAGGTTTGCCGATCGCGCCGCGGCGCCGGTGGTCGCGCGCGCCACGGTGCGGCCGTTCACCCAGGACCCGCTGGGCGTGATCGATGCGAGCGCCGAGCGCCTGCCCTTGACCGCCTTCGGCGTGACCATGCCCGAGGCGGTACTCGCCGCCAAGGCGCAATTGCGCATCGCCGACGGCGCGTTCGGCGGGCCGGTCGAGGTGCGCAACACCACGCCGGGCAATCTGCGCGACAAGAAGGTGCCGCTCGAAACCGCGCGCGCGCAATTGCGCATCGATGGCGCCGGCGTGCATTTCGAGCAATTGGCCGCGGTGGTCAGCGACGGCGGCGCGCTCGACGGCCGGATCGCGATCAGCGGCGCGCACGGCACGGTGATCGATCTGGCGGCCAGGAATGTCTCGCTCAAGGCGGTGCACGCATCGGTGGTGCCGGTGCGGGTGTCGGGGCCGGTCAAGCTCGCTTTCGAGGGCGGCAAGATGCGCGCGCAAGGCAAGCTCACCGGCGGCGAACTGGAATTGAGCACCGAGATGCTGCTCGACCATGGCGAACTGAGTTTTGCGCCGATCGCGTTGCGGGCGGGCACGGGCCGCGTCGAAGGCAGCGCCAAGCTCGAGACCGGCGGCACGCGCAAGTTCTCGGTCGATGCCACCGCGACCAGTTTCGATCCTTCGCGGGTGCTGACCGCGGTCGATCAGAAGTCCGCGGTCGCGGCCTGGCTGGATGCGCGCATCAACGGCCAGCTCAAGCTCGAAGGCAATCTGTCGCCCGAGGTGGCGGTGCGCATCGATCTCGCGCTGGCCGATTCGAGCATCGGCGGCATCGCGGTCGACGGCAAGGCGCGTGGCCTGCTCTCGACGCACAAGGGCAGCGTCGCGCTCGACGATGTCGAGGCGCAATTGCACATGTCCGAAAACGAACTCGTCGCACGCGGCGGTTTCGGTGCCAGCGGCGCGGTGTTGTCGTCGGTGCTGCGGCTGCCGCGCATCGACCGGTTTTCGCGCGTGGCCGGCGTGCCCTTGTCGGGCGCGGCGGAAATCAATTCGACCGTGCTCGGCACCGGCGCGCAGCCGGTCATCGTGGTGTCGATGAGCGCCAGCGATCTGCATGCCGGGTCGGGCAAGACCGCGGTGGGCGTGGCCAAGCTCGGCGGCAATGTGCAGATCGACAACGGACAGGTGCGTTCGGATTTCAGCGCGAGCGACATCGACACCGGCACCACGCGCTTCACCCAGGCGACCGTGCAGGCACGCGGCAGCGTCGCATCGCACGAGATCGTGACCCAGGCGCGCGGCAGCGCGTATGGCCGACCGATCGAGGCGACGCTCGCGGCCACCGGCGGCTGGGACGCGCAAGGCGACGAACCGGCCTGGCGCGGGCGCATCACGCGCATCGACAACGAAGGGCGGCTGGCCACCCATCTGGCCCAGCCCGCGACGGTGGCGATCGGGCCGACGCGGCAGCGCATCGAGGGCATGACGATCGCGATCGCCGACGGCAGCGTGAGCGTCGAGCAGTTCGAGCATGCGGGCGGGCGCTTGTCGACGCGCGGACATTTCGATCGTCTGGGCGTGCAGGCCTTGTCGCGCTGGTTCCCGGCCTTCGAGACCGCCAAGTCGACGCTCACGCTCAAGGGCGCCTGGGACGTGACGCTGGCCGATCAACTCGATGCGAGCGTGCAGATCGAGCGCGAGGACGGCGATCTGTGGGTGTCCAACTTTGCGTCGGGCGCCTTGGGGGTCGAGCGTTTGCTGATCGATGCCCAGGTGCGCGCCAACGACGTGCAGGCGCGCGTGGACTTCGGCGCGCGCCGCGCCGGCAGTCTCAAGGCGAGCGCGCATACGCAAGTCTCGCAACGCGAAGGCCAATGGGGCGTGGCCGGCACTGCGCCGCTCGAATGGAAGCTCGCGGGCGAGCTCAATTCGCTGGCCTGGCTGGGCCTGATCGTCGAGACGCCGCTCAATGCCGAAGGACATATCGTGGTCGATGCCGAGCGCAGCGGCACCGTGGCCAGCCCGGTGCTGCGCGGGACCATCGTCGGCGACCGCCTTGCGCTGCGCACCTTCGATCCGCGCGCGCAACTCACCGATGGACGGGTGCGCATCGCCTTCGACGACAAGCAGATCGCACTCGATGAATTCGTGTTCGCAGGGCGCAGCGGGCAATTGGCCGCGAGCGGCATCGTCAACCTCGATGCGGGCGGGCCGCAAGGGCTGGTCGACGTGGCCTTCGACCATCTCGACACCCTGACCGACCCGCTGTACCACGTGGTGGTCTCGGGCGCGGTGCGCGCCAACATCGCCAATGGGCAATCGACGGTCACCGGGCGCTTTCGTGCCGAGGAAGCCAAGCTCACCTTGCGCGACACCACCGCGCCCACGCTGGGCGGCGACGTGGTGCTCGCCAGCGGCGACGAGATCAACGGCCCCGATCCGACCCGCAAGCCGTTTCCGGTCAATGTCGCGCTGGTGTTCGAGCTGGGCGATCGCTTCGATGTCTCGGGCTACGGCGCGGACGCGACCTTGACCGGCACGATCGAGATCGATGCCAAGGCCGGCCAGCCCTTGCGTGCCAAGGGCGGGATCGAGAGTACCCGCGGGACTTACTTCGCCTATGGGCAGGAACTCAACATCGCCAAGGGGCTGCTCAGTTTCAGTGGGCCGATCGACAACCCGGGCATACATTTCCGCGCCGAGCGTCCCGATCTGCCGGTGACGGTCGGGGTCGAAGTGACCGGTTCGCTGCGTCAGCCCAAGGCGACCTTGTATTCCGACCCGGTGATGTCGAACACCGAGACCTTGTCGTGGCTCGCGCTCGGGCGCGGGCTCGATTCGGCATCGCGCAGCGATCTGCAAGTGTTGTCGCTGGCCGCGGGCGCCTTGCTGTCGAGCGGCGAGGGCATGCCCTTGCAATCGCGTCTGGCCAAGAGCTTCGGCATCGACGAAGTTTCGCTGCGCAGCGATAGCTCGCTCGCCAATTCGGCGTCGACCACCAACGGCACTTCGCAATCGACGCTCGAAACCACGGTGGTCACGGTGGGCAAGCGCCTGTCGCGGCGGCTGTACATGACCTTCGAGCGCAGTCTGGCGGGCACCAGTACCGTGGCCAAGCTGCGTTACGAGGTGGGCAAGCGCTGGTACATCCAGACCCTGGCCGGGACCGAGAACGCGGTCGACGTGTTCTTCGCCTTCACCTTCGATTGAAGGTTCAGCGCGTCTTCATCCACAAGGGTGTCGACAGGTGCTGCTCGAGCGGCACCGCGAAGTAAGGCAGCAGCCAGTACAGCATCACCAGCCCGATCATGAGCGTGAGCGAGAAGCCCACGCTGAAGATCGACAACTGCGGTGCCACGCGCGCCATCACCCCGAGCGAGATGTTGACCAGCAGGATCGCGGTGATGATCGGCAGCGCGAGCGTGAAGCCGATGCGGAACATCTCCGCGCCCCAGTTCGCGATCGACAGGAAATCGAAGCCGCCGCCGATCGGTCCCGACAAGGGCACGACCTGAAAACTCTCGACCAGTGAGGCGATCAGCATCAGATGGCCGTTGATCGACAAGAAGACCAGCATCGCGAGCAGGTTGAGGAAACTGCCGATCAGCGGGGTCTGACGCGAGTTGGTCGGGTCGACGAACATCGCGAAGCCGAGGCCGATCTGCAGACCGGCGACATCGCCCGCGTACTCGATCGCGGCGAAGACGATGCGCATCGAGAAGCCGACCACGAAGCCGACCAGCAATTGCTGCAACAGCAGGCCGAAGGGATCGGCGCCGGGCGGTGGCGGCGCGACATTGGGCGCGACCACGATGGTGATGAGCAGCGCGAGCAGCACGCGCACGCGCATCGGGATCGCCCGGTTGGACAGGATGGGCGCCGACGAGAACAGCGCGAGCATGCGCACAAAGGGCCAGAACATCGCCGCGAACAGGGCCGCGAGCGTATCGAACGAGAAGCTCATGACGCGTGCTCCACGCGTGCCCTCGGGGTCAGCCGATCGCGCCGGGGATGCCCTCGAACACGCGGCGCATGAAGTCGGTGAATATCGTCAGCATCCAGGGGCCGGCGATCATCAGCACCGCGAGCATCGCCACCAGCTTGGGGATGAAGGACAAGGTCTGTTCGTTGATCTGCGTGGCGGCCTGGAAGATCGACACCAGCAAGCCGACGGCGAGCGCGGTGAGCAGCAAGGGCGCCGACACCAGCAGCATGACTTGCATGGCCTGCACGCCGAGCGTCAATACGCTTTGAGAATTCATGATCAGGTTCCGAACGAGGTGACGAGCGAGGCGATGATGAGGTTCCAGCCGTCGACCAGCACGAACAGCATGAGCTTGAACGGCAGGCTGATGAGCACCGGCGACAGCATCATCATCCCCATCGACATCAGCACGCTGGCTACCACCATGTCGATGACCAGGAAGGGAATGAAGATCATGAAGCCGATCTGGAAGGCAGTCTTGAGTTCGCTGGTGACGAAGGCCGGCACGATCACGCGCATGGGCAGATCGGCCGCGGTCTTGGGTTGTTCGGTGCGTGCCAGGCGCACGAACAAGGCCAGATCGGTTTCGCGCGTCTGCTTGAGCATGAAGGCCTTGAGCGGACCGGTGCCGCGATTGGCGGCTTCTTCGAGCGTGATCTGGTTGCGCGAGTACGGCAGATAGGCGTCGTCGTAGATCTTGTCGAGCGTCGGGCCCATCACGAAGAAGGTCAGGAACAAGGACAGGCCGATGAGCACCTGGTTGGGCGGCGTGGCTTGCGTGCCCAGCGCCTGACGCAGCAGGCCCAGCACGATGATGATGCGGGTGAAGCCCGACATCATCAGCACCAGCGCCGGAATGAAGGTCAGCGCGGTGAAGAAGATCAGGGTTTGGACCGGCACCGAGTAGGTGGTCGATCCGCCGGCACCGGGCGTGGCGGTGATGCCGGGCAGCGGGCCGACCGCCTGCGCCAACGCCCAGGGGCTGGCGGCCAGCAGCGCGAGGCCGAGCGCAACGCGCGTCGCGCGCGAACGCAGCAATGAGGTGAGGCGGGTCATGTCAGCGTTTGAGGCGTGCGGCGAGTTGCGCCATGAAGTTTGCGCCCGCCGTGCCGTTATCCGTGGTGGGGAGGGTTTGCTTGGGCATTTGCGAAAGCTGCGCAATCGATTGCGCGGTCACGCCCAGCACCAGCCATTGATCGCCGACTTCGACGACCACGACGCGTTCGCGGGCGCCCAGGCTCAAAGAGCCGATGGTGCGCATCGGCACTTCGCTGGTCACGCCGGGGACGCGCACGCGCTTGAGCACCCACGCGAGCGCGAGGATGACCGCCAGCACCATCGCCAGCGCGAACACCGACGGCCAGGGCGAGAATTGTTGTGCGGGCATGGGCCGGGTCTCGCGGCGTCGGTCAGCGGGTCATGCGGCGCATGCGTTCGGACGGCGTGACCACGTCGGTCAGGCGGATGCCGAACTTTTCGTTCACCACCACCACCTCGCCTTGCGCGATCAGGGTGCCGTTGACCAGCACGTCCATCGGTTCGCCGGCCAGTGCGTCGAGTTCGACCACCGAGCCTTGCGCCAATTGCAGGATGTGCTTGATCGGAATGCGCGTGCGTCCGAGTTCCACGGTCAGTTGCACCGGGATGTCCAGGATCATGTCCAGATCGTTCGCCTGCCCATGGCCCGGCGATGAAGCCAGGTCGGGGAACAAGGCGGCGCCCGCGGGGGTCACCGTGGCGTCGGGAGCGGCTTGCTGTTGTTCAGCGAGCGCGGCAGCCCAATCGTCGGCAGCAGCGCCGTCGGTGGAGTCAAGGTCGGTCGTGCTCATGAGGTCCTCGTCGGGGTTGAGTGGTCGGATCCCGGCTCGTTGTCGGCGGTCAGGATCTTGTTCACGCGCAGCGCATAACGGTTGTTGTGCGTGCCGTAAGTGCATTCCAGGACGGGCACGCCGTCGACTTGCGCTTCGATGGTTTCGCGCACGTCCATCGGGATCACGTCGCCGGGCTTGATGTGCAGCATGTCGCGCAGCGTCGCGTTGGCGGTGCCGAGCACCGCGACCAGTTCGACCTCGGCGTCCTGCACCTGGCGCTTGAGCATGCGCAGCCAGCGCTTGTCGGGTTCGGCCTGGTCGCCTTGCATCGAGTTGTAGAGCAGGTCGCGGATCGGTTCGAGCGTCGCGTAGGGAATGCAGATGTGGATCGAGCCCGCGGCCACATCCGAGAACTCGACCCGGAACGACGTTGCGACCACGATCTCGGAAGGCGTCGCGACGTTGGCAAACTGGGTATGCATCTCGGCGCGCATGTACTGGAACTCGACCGGGTACACCGGATGCCAGGCCTTGTGATATTCCTCGAACACCACGTCGAGCATGCGCTGGATGATGCGTTGCTCGGTCAGCGTGAAGTCGCGGCCTTCGATGCGGGTATGCAACTGGCCCGAGCCGCCGAACAGCGAATCGATGACGCCGAACACCAGCGTGGGCTCGAACACGAACAGCGCATTGCCGCGCAGCGGCTTGACCGCGGCGATGTTGATGTTGGTGGGCACCACCAGGTCGCGCAGGAAGGCGCTGTACTTGACCACGCGCACCGGCCCGATCGACAGCTCGGGCGAACGGCGCATGAAGTTGAACAGCCCGATGCGCAGATTGCGCGCGAAGCGTTCGTTGATGATCTCGAGCGTGGGCATGCGCCCGCGCACGATGCGTTCCTGGTTCGCGATGTCATAGGCCCGCACGCCGTCGGCGGGCATCAGCTCGGCGTTGTCGTCCGGACCGTTGACGCCTTCGAGCAGCGCGTCGACTTCTTCTTGCGATAGAAACTGGTCGGCCATGGCCTGGATTCCCGAGCGGTGACTGGGCTTTACTGGACCACGAAGGAGGAGAAGTGCGCGGCGTGCACCGGCAGTTCGCTCGGACTGGTTTCCGGGGCAAATTCGCCCGCGATCACGCGGTTGACCACGGTGACGATGTTGCGCGCCAGCGCTTCCTTGCCTTCGACGGTGGAGAGTTGTTCGGCGGTCTGGCTCGACAACAGCATCAGGATGCGGTCGCGGATCGCGGGGTTGAAGGCCTTGATGCGATCGGCCACATGCGTGTCGGCGACTTCGAGCGAAATGTTGACCTGCAGGAAACGATCACGGTCGCGATCGGCCAGATTGACCGTGAAGACTTCCAGCGGATGGAAGGTCGGCGGCTTGATGGCTTCGGAATGCGTGGCGGCGGCGGGTTCGTCGGCCTGGTCGGCGCTCTTCTTCTTCATCATGAAGAAGGCGGCGGCACCGCCGGCGAGCAAGACGACCACGACCACGATCGCAATGATGATCAGCAGCTTGCCCTTCTTCTTCGGTGCGGGGGCTGCCGGTGCTGCTGCTGCGTCGGCGGTGGGAGCGGCTGCTGCCATGGCGCTGATCTCCATCGAATTCGGGTTTTGTCAGCACTGATTGTCCGTGCTGCACGCAGACCCGTTCGGTCGAGAAGCGGAGAAAAGGGCGCGCTTCTTTGCGCGGCGCCTGGCGCTATGCGAACAAGTCCACACCGTTGGCCGATGCGTTGCTCGCACGTGCGCCCGCGGCGGCGATCGCCGGTGCGGCATCGGCTTCGCGCGCCTGACCCGATCCGCTCGCGCGTGCGGCGCCGGGGTCGGACGATTGCTGCCGTTGCATGAAGGCAAAGGCCTGACCGTCGCCGAAGCTGCCGGTGCTGGCGTTTTGCAGAGCGACGCCGGCATCGGCCAGCGCGGTGCGCAGATTGCCGATGTTCTGCGCGAGGGCGTCGCGCACATCGTCGCGTGCGGCGCTGAAATGGATCGCGGCATTGCCTTGATCGAGCGCGATCTCGACGCGGATCGGCCCCAGGTCTTGCGGATTGAGCTTGAGTTCGGCGACTTCGATCTTTTCGAGCACGAAATGGCGCACCTTGTCGGTCAGATCGCTGGCCCATTGGGTGCTGCCAAAGCGCGCGTCGAGGCTGTGCTGCGCCACCGGCGTCTGGCTCGTGGTGGCGGTCGCGCTCGAGGCCGCGCCGGTGTTGGCGGCGAGGGTGCCAAGCACCTCGGCAAACGAGGCGACCGGCTTGTCGGCCGCAGCGGCATCGGTACGGGCGCCGGCCTTGGTATCGAGTTCGGTGGCGGTTGCGGCCAGGGCAGCCTTGGCGCTCGCGCGTGCGGCTTGCGTCGTGTCGCGCGTGGTGTCTGCGGTGGCGGTGTTGGTGGCGGTGAGATCGGTCTTGCCGGCGCGGGGCTTTGCATCGGTCGTGCCCAGGCCCAGATCGGCCGGCATGCGGCCGCGGCCCGAGACGCCGGATGCGGCGTCGTCGGCAGCGGTGGCGGTGTCGGTCGTGGTGCCGGCGGCGGCGCTTTG
>CAYUYC010000061.1:0-13957 GCA_964448945.1 uncultured Burkholderiaceae bacterium | reverse complement strand
CGCGTGCATCACGCCCGCAACCCGCGTTACCTCGACACCAGCTACGGCGGCATCCTGATCGTCTACGACCGCTTGTTCGGCAGCTTTGCCGCCGAGGACCCGACCGAGCCCTGCCGCTATGGCCTGGTCACGCCGATCAACTCCCACAACCCGGTGCGCATCGCCTTTCACGATTGGATCGTGCTGGCGCGCGAACTGGCGGCCGCGCGCAACCTGCGCGAAGCGCTGGGCCACCTGTTCGGCCCGCCGGGCTGGCGCAGCGACGGGTTCGGGCCCACGACCCGCAACCTCCGGCGCAGCGATGCCGTCATCCGCCACTACACCCGTTTCAACCACCACCCTCAAGGAGAATCCGAATGAACACCTTCCGTCCCATCGCGCTGGCCGTCGTGCTCGGCCTCGGTTGCGGCATCGTCGCGACGCCGGTGCTGGCACAGGCCAACGGCGCCCGTGCCGAACGCACGCAGCAAGCCGTCGCGCAACTCGAACAGCGCTTCAAGAGCGCCGATGCCAACGCCGACGGCCAGCTCACCAAGGACGAGGCCAAGGACAAGATGCCGCGCGTGTATCAGCATTTCGACGAGATCGATGCCGGCAAGAAGGGCTATCTGACGCTCGACGAGATCAAGCAATACAGCGCGCAAGCCGTGGCGCAACGCAAGGGCGCGCGATGAAGTCCTTGCATCTCATGACCGCGCTGGCGGTCTGGGCCGTGGCCGCAAGCGGCCACGCGGCGACGGTCGCCGATACCCCCGCGTGGTCGGTCTCGGGCGGCGTCGGCCTGAGCACCGATTACCGCGAGCGCGGTGTGTCGCAATCGACCACCGATCCGTCGGCACACGCCAACATCGAGTTTGCGCATCGCGCCGGCGCCTATCTGGGCCTGGGCGTGGCCTCGGTCAGCGATACGCAATACACCGGCGGCAGCGGGGTCGAACTGACGCCGTCATTCGGCTGGCGGTTCGCACCCAACGAGGATTGGGCCTGGGACGTCGGGATCGACGGCAATCTGTACCCGGGCGCGACCGGCGCGCGCGAGGCGCAATTGGCGGGATTGCCGCCTGCCGTGGCCGAGCGCATCCGCGCCAATTCGACCGATCGCTCGTTCGACACCGTGCAGATCAGCGCGGGCGGCAGCTATCGCGGGTTCGAGCTGCGGGTGTCGCGCTCGTTGACCGATTACTTCGGCGCGTCGTACGACACCTCGACCCGCGCGGGCCAGGTGCAAAGCAAGGCGGTCGAGACCAAGGGCACGACCTATCTCGAACTCAACTACCGCCATGCGCTGGGCGAGCGCTGGACCTGGTCGGCCCATGTGGGCCGATTGCATGTGCCCGACCTCGACGCGCTCGATTACACCGACTGGCAGATCGGCGCGAGCGTGGACGCGCTGGGCCTGAACTGGAGCCTGGCCTACACCGCGACCAATGCGCAGTCGGGGGTGTATCGGGTGCGCGGCGGCACGCGCGAATATGATCTGAGCAGCGATGCGGTGCTGGCGGCGGTGAACTGGTCGTTCTGAGCGCGCAGGGGCGCAAATGCCTTGCGCCGGTAAAATGCCGGCTTCGTCGCTTTTCCGATCGCCCGCCATGCCGCGCAAGCTCTTCGTCACCACCGCCCTGCCCTACGCCAACGCCGCTTTCCACATCGGCCACATCATGGAGTACATCCAGGCCGACATCTGGGTGCGCACGCAACGCATGCAAGGGCATGAGGTGCATTTCGTCGGCGCCGACGACGCGCACGGCGCGCCGATCATGATCGCGGCCGAAAAGGCCGGCAAGACGCCGCAAGCCTTCGTGGGCGAGATCGCCGCCGGCCGCAAGCAATACCTCGACGGCTTTTCGATCAGTTTCGACAACTGGCATTCGACCGATTCCGATGAGAACGTCTGGTTCTCGCAAGACATCTACAAGCGCCTCAAGGCCAACGGCTTCATCGCCACCAAGACCATCGAGCAATTCTTCGATCCGGTGAAGGGCATGTTCCTGCCCGACCGCTACATCAAGGGCGAATGCCCGAAATGCGGCGCCAAGGATCAATACGGCGATTCGTGCGAGGTCTGCAGCTCGGTCTATACCCCGACCGAACTCAAGAACCCGTATTCGGTGCTCTCGGGCGCCACACCCGAATTGCGCAGCAGCGAACATTACTTCTTCAAGTTGTCCGACCCGCGCTGCGTGGATTATTTGCGCCAATGGACGCAGGACGGCCGCCTGCAGACCGAGGTCGCGAACAAGGCCAATGAATGGCTGGGCGGTGAGGAAGGCCTGGGCGATTGGGACATCTCGCGCGATGCGCCCTACTTCGGCATCCCGATCCCCGATGCGCCGGGCAAGTACTTCTACGTTTGGCTCGATGCGCCGATCGGCTACCTCGCCTCGCTCAAGAATTATTTCGGCAAGAAGGGCCTGGACTTCGCCGCCTTCTTCGCCGAGCCCAGCGTCGAGCAGATCCATTTCATCGGCAAGGACATCATTTATTTCCATACGCTGTTCTGGCCGGCGATGCTCAAGTTCGCCGGCTACAAGACGCCCGACAATGTGTACGTGCACGGCTTCCTGACGGTCAGCGGCGAGAAGATGAGCAAGAGCCGCGGCACCGGGCTGTCGCCGCTCAAATACCTCGAACTCGGCATGAACCCGGAATGGCTACGCTATTACATCGCGGCCAAGCTCAACGGGCGCGTCGAAGACGTGGACTTCAATCCCGATGATTTCGTCGCGCGCGTCAACAGCGACCTGATCGGCAAGTACATCAACATCGCCAGCCGCGCTTCGGGCTTCTTGGTCAAGCATTTCGACGGCGCCTTGAGCACCTGGCGCCATCCGGGCGGCGGCGAAGACCTCTCGCCGATGACCTTCCATGCGCTGGCCGCGAAAGACGCGATCATCGAAGCGATCAGTGCGCGCGAATACGGCCGCGCGATCCGCGACATCATGGCCGTGGCCGATGTGGTCAACCAGAAGTACGACGCCGCCAAGCCCTGGGAAATCGCCAAGGACCCGGCCAAGCGCGAAGTGCTGCACGATGTCTGCAGCGATGCGATCCGCGCCTTCGCGGTCATGACCTATCTGCTCGCGCCCATCCTGCCGCGCACCTCGGAGCGCATCGCGCAATGGCTGGGCCTGGCCACGCCGCTCGCCTTCGCCGACATCGAGAAAGTGCCGAGCACGGTCAAGCCTTATGAGCATCTGATGCAGCGCGTGGACCCCAAGCTGCTCGACGCCTTGTTCGAGCCGCCTGCGCAAGAGAAGCTCATCCCCGGCGGCGAAGACCTCGCGGCCGAGATCAAGATCGACGATTTCGCCAAGGTCGATCTGCGCATCGCCAAGATCGTGAACGCCGAGCATGTCGAAGGCAGCGACAAGCTGCTGCGCCTGACCCTCGATGTGGGCGAAGGCCGCACGCGCAATGTGTTCTCGGGCATCAAATCGGCTTACCAGCCCCAAGACCTGATCGGCAAGCACACCGTGATGGTGGCCAACCTCGCGCCGCGCAAGATGAAGTTCGGGATCAGCGAAGGCATGGTGCTCGCGGCCTCGCATGCCGACGAAAAGGCCAACCCGGGCATCTTCCTGCTCGACCCTTACCCGGGCGCCCAGCCCGGCATGCGGGTGCGTTGATCTAGCGCAGGTCTTCCGGCGTGCCGCGGGCACGCCGGCTGCATAGGGGAGCGCAGACCATTTCTGCCACTGCCCCGCCATGTCTTCCTGTTCCTGCAAGATCGATCCCGACCGCCCCGACCGCTACAAGAGCTTTACCGGCATCGACTGTGTGGGTAATACCAGGCGCGTCATGGAATTGATCGACCACCACACGCGCGATCTGCGCGACGACAAGTTCTGGAAATACTTCTACGGCCGGCGCGGCGCGACCACCGGCCCGTCTTGCGACGATCTGCTGTTGTTGGCGAGCTTCGTCAATCCGATCCGCGAATTGTTCGAAACCCGACAAGACGGCGAGGCACTTGCCCTACTCGAACGGCTGGAAGAGGAGTGCTTCTAAGCGTAGAACTCATGGCATCGGCGCCACGAAAGCGCGCCTGATTGACCAGAATCAGTCCGCAGCGCAACACAGGTCCTAGACTCGCCGCGGCTTTCAACCCGGCAACAGGAGGACGACTTGGACTCAGGCAGGCTCGCGATCGAGCGGGTCGTTGAACCGATAGTTCGGCGCTACGGCAACGATCCCACATATCTTGTCCAGGTCCTGCGCGATGTGCAGGAAGCGCTCGACTGGATTTCCCCCGACGCCATGGCGTCCATTTCTGCGGCGCTCGGCGTGAGCATCTCGCAGATCCAGAGCACGCTGCAGTTTTATTCCTTCCTGTACAGCGAGCCGCGCGGCAAGTTCCGCATCCTGTTTTCCGACAACATCACCGACCGCATGCTCGGCAATGCGGCGCTGCTCGAGCACATGTGCAAGCGCTTGCGCGTGCAGCCCGGCGCAGTCTCCGAGGACGGTCTGGTCAGCGTCGGCTATACCTCGTGCACCGGGATGTGCGATCAGGGCCCGGCCCTGCTCGTCAACAACCGTGCGATCACGCGCCTGACGCCGCGTCGCGTCGACGAGATCTGCGAACTGGTGCGCTCGGGCGTCGCGCTCGACGAATGGCCGGCCGAATTCTTCGTCGTCGAAAAGAACATCCGTCGCGGCGAATTGCTGCTCAGTTCTGACTGGACCGCCGGCGAGGCGCTGCGCGCCGCGATCGCGCGCGGGCCGCAAGGCATGCTGGCCGAGATCAAGCGCTCGAATCTGCGCGGTCGCGGGGGCGCGGGCTTCACCACCGGCGTCAAATGGGAAGCCTGCCGCAATGCCCAGGGCAATACGCGCTACATCGTCTGCAACGCCGACGAAGGCGAACCCGGCACCTTCAAGGATCGCGTGCTGCTGCAATCGTTTGCGGGCCGGGTGTTCGAAGGCATGACCATCGCGGGTTACACCGTCGGCGCGAGCAAGGGTCTGGTGTATCTGCGCGGCGAGTATCAATACCTGCGTGCGCCGCTCGAGGCCCAGTTGACCGAGCTGCGCAAACTCAAGCTGCTCGGCAAGGATGTCTGCGGGGTGCCCGGCTTCAACTTCGACATCGAGATCCACATGGGCGCAGGCGCCTATGTCTGCGGCGAGGAATCGGCGCTGATCGAATCGCTCGAGGGCAAGGCCGGACGTCCGCGCATTCGCCCGCCCTTCCCCGTGACCTGCGGGTATCTTGGCAAGCCGACGGTGGTCAACAACGTCGAGACGCTGTGCAAGGCGACGTTCATCGCGCAGCGCGGCGGCGCCTGGTATGAAGGCCTGGGCACCAAGCAATCGACCGGCACCAAGATCCTGTCGATCTCAGGCGATTGCGAACGGCCGGGCCTGTACGAATACGCGTTCGGTGTGCGCATCGCCAAGGTCCTCGAAGACTGCGGCGCGCGCAATCCGATGGCGGTGCAAGTCAGCGGCGCTTCTGGCGTGTGCCTGTCCGAGCGCGAGTTCGGCCGGCGCATCGCCTTCGAAGACGTGCCGACCGCGGGCTCCTTCATGGTGTTCAGCGACAAGCGCGACATGTTCGAAGTGGCGCGCAACTTCGCGCACTTCTTCGCCCACGAAAGCTGCGGCTTCTGCACGCCTTGCCGCGTGGGCACCTCGCTCGTGCGCAATCTGATGGACAAGATCGGCGCGGGCCACGGCACCCAATACGAGATGAACGAAATCTCGCGTCTGCACGGCGTGCTCAAATCGAGCAGCCATTGCGGCCTGGGCCAGACCGCGTGCAACGCGGTGATGGACACCATGCAGAAATTCCGCCCGTCGTATGAGCGGCGCCTGAAGGCGATCGATTTCGAACCCGCGTTCGATCTCGATGCCGCGCTCGCCAAATCGCGCGAAGCCACCGGACGCGACGATGCCGCCGCCCACCTCGGAGCCGAGTCATGAGCGAAATCCAGAACACTTTCACCATCGACGGCCAGCCGATCGACTTTGCGCCGGGCCAGACCATTCTGCAGGCAGCGTTGGCTGCGGGCGTCTACATCCCGCACCTGTGCTACCACCCCGAGTTCACCCCGCACGGCAGTTGCAAGCTGTGCACGGTCAACGTCAACGGCCGCACCGGTTCGGCGTGCACGATCAAGGCCATGCCGGGTCAGGAAGTCGAAAGCAACACGCCGGAGATCAACGGTCGGCGCCGGTTGCTGGTGCAAATGCTCTTCGTCGAAGGCAACCACTATTGCCCGAGCTGCGAGAAGACCGGCAACTGCCAATTGCAGGCAGTCGCCTACGACCTCGAAATGCTCACGCCGCACTTCAACCATTTCTACCCCACGCGTGCGGTCGACGCCTCGCACCCCGACGTGCTGCTCGACTTCAATCGTTGCGTGATGTGCGAGTTGTGCGTGCGCGCCAGCCGTGATGTCGACGGCAAGAGCATCTTCGCGCTCGCGGGTCGCGGCATGGAGTCGCATGTGGTCGTCAATGCCACCTCGGGCAAGCTCGGCGACACCAACTTCTCGCTCGAAGACACCGCCGCGCGGGTCTGCCCGGTGGGTGCGATCGTGCCCAAGCGCGTGGGCTTCAAAGTGCCGATCGGCGAGCGCCAATACGACGCCGAACCGATCAGCGCGCAAGTCGAACACCTCGCCACGCGGGAGGCCTGAACATGAACGCACCCAACGAACTTCCGCGCCAGAAGGTCCGCATCGCGACCACTTCGCTCGGCGGCTGCTTCGGCTGCCATATGTCCATCCTCGACATCGACGAGCGCATCCTGCAACTCGTCGAACTGGTCGAGTTCGACCGCTCGCCGATCACCGACATCAAGCATTGCGGGCCGTGCGACATCGGGATCATCGAAGGCGGTGTGTGCAATGCCGAGAACGTGCATGTGCTGCGCGAGTTCCGCCGCAATTGCAAGACGCTGGTGGCGCTCGGCGCCTGCGCGATCAACGGCGGCTTGCCGGCACAGCGCAACCCGCTCGACGTGCGCGCCTGCCTCAACCAGGTCTATGGCGGCCAACCCGGCCCGGCCGGCGGCAAGGTGCCCAACGACCCCGAGTTGCCGCTCCTGCTCGAACAAGTCCATCCGATCAACGAAGTCGTGCGCGTCGATTATTTCGTGCCCGGCTGCCCGCCCTCGGGCGACGCGATCTGGAAGTTCCTGACCGACTTGATCACCGGCCGCTCGCCGCGTATCGAACACCCGCTGTTGCGTTTTGACTGAACGGAGACACCGCATGTCCGCATTGGAAACTGCCGCTCAACCGCAGACCCTGCGCCGCGTCGCGATCGACCCCGTTTCGCGCGTCGAAGGCCATGGCAAGGTCACCATCTTGCTCGACGACAAGAACCAGGTGCATCAGGTGCGCCTGCACATCGTCGAGTTCCGTGGCTTTGAAGTCTTCATCGAAGGCCGCCCGTACTGGGAAGTGCCGGTCGCCGTGCAACGCTTGTGCGGCATCTGCCCGGTCAGCCACAACCTGGCCGCGACCAAGGCGATGGACATCATCGTCGGCGCGCCCCAGCTCACGCCGACCGCCGAGAAGCTGCGCCGCCTCGCGCACTACGGCCAGGTGATGCAATCGCACGCGCTGCATTTCTTCCACCTCTCGTCGCCCGATCTGCTGCTGGGCTTCGACAGCGAACCGACCCGCCGCAACGTCATCGGCGTGGCCGCCGCGTATCCGGAAATCGCCAAGCAAGGCGTGCTCTTGCGCAAGTACGGCCAGGAAGTGATCCGCCATATCTCGGGCAAGCGCATCCACGGCACCGGCGCGATTCCGGGCGGCATCAACAAGGCCCTGGCCACCGCCGAACGCGATGAACTGCGCCGCGACATCGATCAGATGATCGCGTGGTCGCGCGATGCCGTGCATCTGGTCAAGCGCATGCACGAGACCAACCCGGCCTTCTACAACGGCTTCGGCGACGTGCCGTCGGCCTTGATGGGCATGGTGGATTCGACCGGTGCGCTCGATCTCTACCACGGCGGCCTGACCGCCAAGGACGCGCAGGGCAAGACGATCTTCGCCAACGCCGATTACGCGCGCTACCGCGAGCTGCTCCAGGAAGAGGTCAAGCCCTGGAGCTACATGAAGTTCCCGCACATCAAATCGCTGGGCGCCGACGACGGCTGGTACAAGGTCGGGCCGCTCGCGCGGGTGCAGACCTGCGACCGCATCCCGAGCCCGTTGGCCGAGGCCGAGCGTCTGGACATGCTCGCGATCGGCCAGGGCAAGCCGGTGCACGGCGCGCTGGTCTACCACTGGGCGCGTCTGATCGAAGTGCTGCACACCACCGAAGTCATCCGCGATCTGCTCGACGACCCGGACATCACCGGCACCGATCTGATGGCGCTGGGCGGCCCGCGCCAGCGCGAGGCCATCGGCGTGATCGAAGCGCCGCGCGGCACGCTGTTCCACCATTACAAGGTGGACGACAACGACCTCGTCACCTACTGCAATCTCATCGTCTCGACCACCAACAACAATCAGGCGATGAACGAATCGATCCGGCACGTGGCCCGGCAATACCTCAACGGCAAGGAAATCACCGAGGGCTTGCTCAACCACATCGAAGTCGCGATCCGCGCCTACGATCCGTGCTTGTCCTGCGCCACCCATGCGCTGGGCAAGATGCCGCTCGAAGTCGACCTCGTCGATGCCGAGGGCACGCTGATCGACCGCGCACGGCGCGGCGAGTGCGCGGTCGCCTGATGAGCGTTGCCCCCGTGCGCGTCGTCGTTTTCGGCATCGGCAACGAAAGCCGCGGCGACGATGCGCTCGGACCGCTGTTGTTGCGTCGGCTCGATGCGGCGCGCCTGCCACAGATCCGCGCGATCGAGGAATACCAGCTCCAGATCGAAAACGCGCTCGACCTCGACGACGCCGATCTGGCGCTGTTCATCGACGCGGGCACCGGCACGCCGGCGCCTTTCTCGTTCTATGAAATCGAGCCCGATCGGCAGATCGGCCATTCGACGCATGCGCTCGCACCGGAAGCAGTGCTGGCGGTCCATCTCCAGGTGCAGGGCAAGACGCCGCCGCCGGCCTTCGTGTTGTGCGTGCGCGGTACGGACTTCGAACTCGGCGCCGATCTGAGCGATGCCGCGGGCGTGCATCTCGAACTCGCCTGGAGCCGATTGCTCACGCTGTGCACGGCGCCCGATCTCGTGCGCTGGCGCGCGCAAGTCACCACCACCAGCGCGCCCAGTGCGGTGCGCAGCGCGTCGGCGTCGTGCGCGGTAACCCCCACGATCACCGCCGCGTAAGCGCTCGCCGCAGCACCGTGCCGATGGACAATCTCGGCATGACCTTCGACCCGCAGGCCCAGTCCCACTTCGATGCCGGCGTGCGCCATTGGCAGGCCGGCGCCGCCGACGCGGCCATCGCCAGCTTTCGCGCCGCCTTGCGCCTCGATCCGCGCCTCGCGCCGGCCCAGGTCAACCTCGGCATGCTGCTCGAGGATCGCGGCGAGATCGATGCCGCGCTCGATGCCTATCGCAACGCCATCGCGCTCGACCCCGGCGTCTTCCAGGCCCATCTCAACCTCGGCGCCTTGCTCGCTGCCCGCAAGCGCTTCGACGAAGCCGAAGCAGCCTACCTCGCCGCGCTGGCCTGCGATCCGGCCGCGCCTGCGGGCTGGTCGAATCTGGGCGTGCTGTACGCGTGCACCGGTCGCGAAGCACCGGCCGAGCATTGCTACCGGCAAGCGATCGCCCTGGATCCCGGCTATGCGCTCGCGCGCTTCAACCTGGCCTATGTGTTGTTGCGCCAGGCGCGCTTCGACGAAGGCTGGGCGATGCTCGAAGCCCGCGCCTGGGCCGATGCGATGGCGCCGCGCATGCCTTGCCCGCGCTGGGACGGCGAGCCGCTCGACGCCCGCGCGATCCTGATCGTGCATGAAGGCGGCCATGGCGACATGCTGCAGTTCTGCCGCTATGCGTCCGTGCTCAAGTCACACGGCGCACGGCGAGTCGGCCTGGTTTGCCATCCGGCGCTGGCGGAGCTGCTGCGCAGCCTCGACGGGGTCGACGAAATCCTGCCCTTGGATCAGCCCATGCCCGCCTCGGGCTGGGATCTCTGGGTATCGCTGTTGAGCCTGCCGCATCGATGCGGCACGCGCCTGGACAGCATCCCGGCAAGCGTGCCCTATCTGCGCGCGGAACCGGCTCGCGTCGCGCGTTGGCGCGAGCATCTTTCACCCGATGGGAGGTTGCGGGTCGGACTGGTCTGGCGGGGCAACCCCGCGTTCGAGAACGATGCCGATCGTTCCTTGCCGACGCTCGACATGCTGGCACCGCTGGCCGCCATCGCTGGGGTGCGCTGGTTCAGTCTGCAAGTGGGTGCGGGCAGCGACGAAGCGCGGCATCCGCCTGCCGGTCTGGCGATCGAACCCTTGGGCGATGCATTGACCGACTTTGCCGACACCGCGGCGGCGATCGCGCAGCTCGATCTGGTGATCACCGTGGACACCGCCGCCGCGCACTTGGCCGGAGCGCTCGGTCGGCCGTGCTGGGTGTTGCTGCCGGCATTCAAACCCGATTGGCGCTGGCTGGCCGATCGCAGCGACAGCCCGTGGTATCCGGGCGTGATGCGCTTGTTCCGTCAGGCCCGCATGGGCGATTGGACCCCGACCATCGCCGCGGTCGCCCAGGCGCTGGGCCAGCACACCGCACCGCGGCGTTGACGCGCGCCGATCGGCGTCAGGCCTCGCCCGACGACAACAGGCGCTCGCGTTCGAGCGCGGCGTGCCGCCAGCCCTTGCGCGACAACAAACCTTCCTTGCGCAATCCGCTGATCGCGCGCGAGACGGTCTCGGCGGTGAGGTCGGTGATGTCGGCCATGTCGCGCAGCGAAGGCATTTCGATGCTGGTGGTGCTGTCGTCCTGGGGGCCGCCGCGCGTGAGCATGAGCATCAAGCGGCGCACACGCTGTGCGGCCTGCCCGCAGCGCAGCGCGATGACGTCGGCGGCGCGGCGTTCGGTGGCCGCCAGCATCTGCACCAGGAATTCGCCGCTGGGCTTGGCGGTGCTGTCCGACCACAAGGCCAGTTCGCAATCCGACAACGCCCGCGCTTCGAACGCATAGGTGCCGAACATCAGGGTTTCGGCACCGATCACGTCGCCCGGCACGGCGAGGCTTGCGAACATCGCGCCATCGGGCCCGATGCGGTCCAGGCGGACCGAGCCCGAGAGGACGCGCCAGGCCACCCCGGGCGCTCCGGCGGCATAGACCTGATCACCGTGCCGAAACCGGCGCGGCCCTTGGAGTTCGACGACAGGCGTGTTCAACGTATCGCTCTCGTTGAAGAATCGGATGCGGCGATTGTAGGCTGGCATCCTGGCCCACGTTTGATACGGCGCAAAGTCGCATCGGCCCTGCCGTGCTCGCGTGCGTGAGGTCCAGCCGCGCGCGGGGTCCGTGCGTAGGTCGAGTAATCTATGCGCCCACCTTGGGGGAGCCGCCCATGTCCGTCGCCACCATCCACACCTTGCCCGACACTGCGTATCTGCCGGGTGAGCACGCGCCCACGCACGACGCCGAGGCCCTGATCGAAGGCGGCGGCGTGCTGCATTTCCCGGCGATGCCTTTTGCGCTGCAAGGCGACGAGGCCCGTTTTCTCGACACGCGCTGGTCCGACGGCAAGGCGAAGAACATCAGCCTGCGCGGCATCGGCGACCCGAACCAGGAAGCGCTGCGCGGCGCGGCGGGATCGGACGAGGATCTGGCGGCGTTGCGCGCCATGGTGGCGCGGTTTCGCGACCATGCGACGAGCTTGGTGGATCGCTTGTTCCCGCATTACCGCGGCCATCTCAAGCGCGGCAATACCTCGCTGCGCCTGTTCGCCGTCGAAGGGCGCCAGACCAGTTGGCGCAAGGACGACACGCGGCTGCATGTCGATGCGTTTCCGTCCAACCCGACCCGCGGCGTGCGCCTGTTGCGCGTCTTCACCAACCTCAACCCGAACGGCAAGCCGCGCGTCTGGCGCGTGGGCGAGGCGTTCGAGGAATTCGCACCCAAGTTCCTGCCTCAGATCGGCCGGCCGCTGCCGGGCTCGGCCTGGCTCATGGAGACGCTGCACATCACCAAGGCGCTCCGCAGCGAATACGACCATCTGATGCTCGGCCTGCACGATCGCGGCAAGGCCGACATGAACTACCAGCGCACCTGCCCTCAACAAACGATCGACTTCATGCCCGGCACCACCTGGGTGGTCTACAGCGATCAAGTGCTGCATGCCGCGATGGCCGGGCAGTTCATGATGGAACAGACCTTCTACCTCGAAGCCGGCGCCGAGCAGCAACCCGCAAGTTCGCCGCGCAGCGTGCTCGAACGCCTGACCGGGCGCGCACTCGCATGACCGTGCCCGTCGCTGCGCCGCGCTCGCTGCTCTACATCAAGCTGTCCGCGCTCGGCGATCAGGTCTTCTCGTTGCCGGCGATCGACGACGCGCTCAAGCGCCACCCGGACCTGGCAATCGATTGGGTGGTCGACGAACGCTTCGCCGACATTGCCCGTTTGCACGGCCGCGTGCGCCAAGTGCTGGCGTTGCCGCTCAAGCGCTGGCGCCGACAGGGCTGGTGGGCATCGCGGCACGAGATCACCGCGTTCTGGCGCGCACTGCGCGCCGAGCGCTACGACGTGATCCTCGACGCCCAGGGCATGTGGAAGAGTCTGCTGGTCGGTCTCATCGCGCATGGGCGAACCTGGATCGGCTACAGCGCCGACTATTGCGGCGAGCGTCCGGTGGCGCGGTTTTACGATCGCCGGCTCGACATGCCCGGCAGCCATGGCGCGCTGCGTCTGCGCGAGACCTTCGCCCAGGCGATCGGCTCGGATGCGAACCAGCGCCCCGACTACGGCCTCGTCGCGCCGCCACGCCCGGAATTCACGGGCACGGCGCCTTACGCGGTACTGCTGCATGGCGCCTCCAAGGACGACAAGCTCTGGAGCGAATCGCATTGGATCGAGACCGCATCGGCCTTGCACACCCGCGGGCTGCGTTGCGTGCTGCCCTGGGGCAACGATGCCGAGCATGCGCGGGCCGAGCGTCTCGCGCAGGCGATCAATGCCGCGCACGCCGACGCAGCGCTGGTTGCTCCGCGCATGACGATCCCGCAATGCGCCGCCTTGATGGCCCATGCGGCCCTCGTGATCGGGCTCGACACCGGTTTGCTGCACCTCGCGCTCGCGTATGCGCGGCCGACGGTCGGCATCTTCACCGCCACCCGCACGGATTTCTTCTATCCGAGCGATCCGCAGCGCGGCCTGGCACTCGGCGGCCCTGGTGCGCAAGTGAGCGTGGCGCAAGTGCAAGATGCAATGGCCGCCGTGCTTGCGTGCGGTGCAAAACCGCCGGTCGCTTAGAATCGGCCTTGTCCCCAGCCGCGCTGCTGGTCCCGACGCAGTTGCGCCGATCTTTCTTCTCCTTCGCCAATGTCCTCCGTCAGCCCGTTCACGCGCGCCTTCACGCAGTTCCGGTTTCGCCCTCGTCTCATCGAGTCCGTCCAGGGCTACAACTCCAAGCGGCTGATCCACGATCTGGTCGCCGGCACCACGGTGGCGATCGTCGCGCTGCCGCTGGCCATGGCGTTTGCCATCGCCTCGGGCGTCAAGCCGGAGGTGGGCCTGTTCACCGCCATCATCGGCGGCTTCCTGATCTCGGCGCTCGGCGGTTCGCGCGTGCAGATCGGCGGCCCGGCCGGCGCCTTCATCGTCATCATCTACGGGATCATCGAGAAGTACGGTTTCGCCAACCTGATCATCAGCACCATGATGGCCGGCGTGCTCTTGTTCGCGATGGGCTTCTTCCGGCTCGGCAACTTGGTCAAGTTCATCCCGGTGTCGATCGTCATCGGCTTCACCAACGGCATCGCGGTGCTCATCGCGCTATCGCAGGTCAAGGACTTCTTCGGCCTCGCGATCGCCAAGATGCCGGGCGATTTCTTCCATCAGATCGGCACGCTCTGGGG
>CAYUYC010000060.1:0-13961 GCA_964448945.1 uncultured Burkholderiaceae bacterium | reverse complement strand
CGGCGCGCATGCGCGCCGCGTTCGAATCGGCGTATCGCCAACGCTTCGCCTTCCTGATGGCGCACAAGGCCTTGATCGTCGAAGCCGTGTCGGTCGAAGCGATCGGGCAGGGCGAGCATGCGGTGTCGACCAATCCGCGGGCCGCATCGACGGACGCGGGTGCGCCGGGCAACGCGTCTGGGCCATCGCAGGCAGCGTCGAACTCTTCATCGCCCACGCGCCCCACGCCGCTGGCCACGGTGCGCATGTACTCGGCCGGGGCCTGGCACGACACGCCTTTGTATTTGCGCGAACACACCCATCCCGGTGATGCCATGCCCGGCCCGGCGATCATCGCCGAGAAGAACCAGACCACCATCGTCGAACCGGGCTGGCAGGCCGAGGTCACGCCGCAGGATCATCTGGTGCTCACCCGCGTCGCCGCGCGCCCGGCGCGCAAGGCGCTGGGCACCGAGGCCGATCCGGTCATGCTCGAGGTGTTCAACAACCTGTTCATGAGCATCGCCGAACAGATGGGCCTGCGGCTGCAGAACACTGCGTATTCGGTGAACATCAAGGAGCGGCTCGATTTCTCGTGCGCGCTGTTCGATGCCGATGGCAATCTGATCGCCAATGCGCCGCATATGCCGGTGCATCTGGGCTCGATGGGCGAGAGCATCAAGACCGTCATCCGCGCCAACCAGGGCAGCATGCGCGCGGGCGATGTCTATGTGCTCAACGCGCCTTACAACGGCGGCACCCATCTGCCCGACATCACCGTGGTCACGCCGGTCTATCTCGACGAGGCCGATGCCGAGGTCGCGTTCTATGTCGCCTCGCGCGGCCATCATGCCGACATCGGCGGCAGCGCACCGGGCTCGATGCCGGCCGATTCGCGCAGCGTCGACCAAGAAGGCGTGCTGATCGACAACTTCAAGATGATCGAGGCCGGGCAGTTCCGCGAAGACGCCACGCGCGCCTTGCTCGGCAGCGGGCGCTGGCCGGCGCGCAACCCCGAGCAGAACCTCGCCGATCTGCGCGCCCAGGTCGCGGCCAATGCCAAGGGTGCCGAAGAATTGCGCCGCATGTGCGCGCATTTCGGCACCGACGTGGTCCACGCCTACATGCGCCATGTGCAGGACAACGCCGAAGAAGCCGTGCGGCGCGTGATCACCGCGCTCGATGACGGCGAATACACCTATCGCATCGACCCGGCCAACGGCGGCGTGGACGGCGCGCCCGCGCAGATCCGGGTTGCGATCCGCGTCGATCGCGCGCGGCGCGAGGCGGTCATCGACTTCACCGGCACTTCGGCGCAATTGCCCAATAATTTCAACGCGCCCAAATCGGTGTGCATGGCGGCGGTGTTGTATGTGTTCCGCACCCTGGTCGATGCCGACATCCCGCTCAACGCCGGCTGCCTCAAGCCATTGCGGGTGATCGTGCCGGAAGGCTCGATGCTCAATCCGCGCTATCCGGCCGCGGTGGTGGCAGGCAATGTCGAGACCAGCCAATGCGTGACCCAGGCCTTGTACGGCGCGCTCGGCTTGATGAGCGAAAGCCAGGGCTCGATGAACAACTTCACCTTCGGCAACGACCGCGTGCAGTACTACGAGACGCTTTCGGGCGGGTCATCGGCCGGGGTGGTCAAGGGCGCCGCGGGGCAGATCGTGCGCGGCTGGGACGGCACGGCGGTCGTGCAGACCCACATGACCAATTCGCGCCTGACCGATCCCGAGGTGCTCGAATGGCGCTTCCCGGTCCTGCTCGAGGAATACCGGATTCGCGCGGGTTCGGGCGGCGCGGGGCATTGGCGCGGCGGCGATGGCGGCGTGCGGCGGGTGCGCTTTCTCGAGGCCATGACCGCGTCCATCCTGGCCAACAACCGCGAGATCGCGCCGCGCGGCGCTGCGGGCGGTGCCGATGGGCTGCCCGGCATCAACCGGGTCGAGCGGGCCGACGGCTCGGTCGAACTGCTGCGTTCGAGCGACCGCACCGAGATGGCGGCGGGCGATGTCTTCGTCATCGAAACCCCGGGTGCCGGAGGCTACGGCCGGTCTTAGCGCGAGCCTAGCCAAGGCCGTCGCCGATACCGCCCGAAAGGTCGGCCGGCCGGTCTTTCGCCGCGACCGGTAAAATGCCGCCTCCCTCACGCCGCACCCCGCCGCCATGACGCGCGATTCAGCCGCCGCAAACGCAGTCCACGCCACTTCCGTCACCACTGTCCTGCCCGGGCCGCTTGCGTTGAGCGATTTCCGCAAGAGCGGTCTGCTTGAACGCCTGCGCGCCGTCGATCCGGGCATCGAAGACGTCACCGCGCGCTATGTGCACCTGGTGCATGGGGCGGCGCTCTCGGGCGATGCCGCGGGGCGTCTGGCGCGCCTGCTCACCTACGGCGTGCCGTTTGCGGGCGTGCCGCGGGATTGGTCCGAGGCGCAGACCCTGACCGTGATTCCGCGTCTGGGAACCATCTCGCCCTGGGCGTCCAAGGCCACCGACATCGCGCACAACTGCGGTCTGACCGAGATCCATCGCATCGAGCGCGGCACGGCCTACACCCTCAAGGCCAAGTCCGGTCTATTCGGCATGGGCCGGGGCCTGACGGCCGAACGCATGGCGGCACTGGCCCCGTTGCTCCACGATCGCATGACCGAGACCGTGGTCGGCGGCGAATTCGATTTCGCGCGCATGTTCGCCGAACTGCCGCCGCAGCCGCTCGAGCATGTGGATGTGCAAGGCGGCGGGCGCGCAGCGCTGGCCCGCGCCAATGCCGAATGGGGCCTGGCCTTGTCGGACGACGAGATCGATTACCTGGTCGACGCCTTTACCAAGGCCGGCCGCAATCCGAGCGACGTCGAGTTGTTCATGTTCGCCCAGGCCAACAGCGAGCATTGCCGGCACAAGATCTTCAATGCCGAATGGACGATCGACGGGGTCAAGCAAGACCTGTCCTTGTTCGGCATGATCCGCAACACCCACAAGCTGCAGCCCAAGGGCACGGTGGTCGCGTATTCCGACAACGCCGCGATCATGGAAGGCTATGCCGGCAAGAAGTTCCTGCCGCGCGGCCTCGACCAGGCCAGCCAGTACGGCCTGCATGCCGGCACCTGGCATACGCTGATGAAGGTCGAGACCCACAACCATCCGACCGCGATCGCGCCGTTTCCGGGTGCTTCGACCGGCGCCGGCGGCGAAATCCGCGACGAAGGCGCGACCGGCCGCGGCTCCAAGCCCAAGGCGGGTCTGACCGGCTTCACGGTCTCGAACCTGCGCATTCCGGGTACCACCCACGCCTGGGAGCGCGAAGCCATCGGCCTGCCCGACCGCATCGCGAGCCCTTTGCAGATCATGATCGACGGGCCGATCGGCGGCGCGGCCTTCAACAACGAATTCGGCCGGCCCAATCTGCTCGGCTATTTCCGCACCTACGAACAGCGCGTGGGCGATCAGGTGCGTGGCTATCACAAGCCCATCATGATCGCGGGCGGCGTCGGCAACATCGACGCGCGCCTGACCAAGAAGCACACCCTCGCGGAAGGCAGTCTGTTCATCCAGCTCGGCGGCCCGGGAATGCGCATCGGCATGGGCGGCGGCGCGGCCAGTTCGATGGCCACCGGCACCAACACCGCCGATCTCGATTTCGATTCGGTCCAGCGCGGCAACCCCGAAATCCAGCGCCGCGCCCAGGAAGTCATCGACCGTTGCTGGGCGATGGGCGAGGGCAATCCGATCGAATCCATCCATGACGTGGGCGCGGGCGGTTTGTCGAATGCCTTCCCCGAGCTTGCGCATGACGCGGGCGTGGGCGCGACCTTCGATCTGCGCCGGGTGCCGCTCGAAGAATCGGGCCTGAGCCCCAAGGAAATCTGGAGCAACGAATCGCAAGAGCGTTATGTGCTCGCGATCAAGCCCGAGGCCCTGCCTTTGTTCACCCAGTTGTGCGAACGCGAGCGCTGCCCGTTCGCGGTGGTGGGCACCGCGACGGCCGACGAACGCCTGCGCGTACTCGATGCCTTGCATGAAGACCTCGGCGCGCCGGTCGACATGGACATGAACGTCCTGCTCGGCAAACCGCCCAAGATGCATCGCGACGTCCAGCGCCTGGCCGCGCCCGAGACGCGCTTCGATCTGACCGACATCGACCTGAAGGAAGCCGCGTTGCAGGTGCTGCGTCTGCCGACGGTCGGCGACAAGGGCTTCTTGATCACCATCGGCGACCGCACCGTGGGCGGCCTGACGGCGCGCGACCAGATGGTGGGCCCGTGGCAGGTGCCGGTGGCCGATTGCGCGGTGACCTTGCTCGATTACGAGGGCTATGCCGGCGAGGCGATGGCCATGGGCGAGCGCACGCCGCTGGCGGTCGTGAATGCGCCGGCCTCGGGCCGCATGGCGATCGGCGAGGCGATCACCAATCTCGCCGCTGCGCCGGTGGCGTCGATCGAAAGCATCAAGCTCTCGGCCAACTGGATGGCGGCCTGCGGTCAGCCCGGCGAAGACGCGGCGCTGTTCGATACCGTCAAGGCCGTGGGCATGGATCTGTGCCCGGCGCTGGGCGTGAGCATTCCGGTGGGCAAGGATTCGTTGTCCATGCGCACCAAGTGGAACGAGCACGGTACCGACAAGCAGGTGAGCGCGCCGGTATCGCTGATCGTTTCGGCGTTTGCGCCGGTGGCCGACGTACGCACCACGCTCACGCCGCAATTGCGCACCGATGCGGGCGAAACCGAGCTGGTGCTCATCGATCTGGGCGCGGGCAAGAACCGCATGGCCGGGTCGGCGCTCGCCTATGTGCGCGGCGCCTTCGGCCAGACCGTGCCCGATCTCGACGATGCGCAACGGCTCAAGGCGTTCTTCGCCGCGATCCAGGAACTCAATGCCGACGACAAGCTGCTCGCGTATCACGACCGTTCCGACGGCGGCTTGTTTGCGACGGTGTGCGAGATGGCGTTCGCCGCGCGCACCGGCGTGTCGATCAACCTCGACATCCTGTGCATGGAAGGCGACAACGCCTCGGAATGGGGGGACGCCAAGAACTGGGCCGAGCAGGTCGCTGCGCGCCGCAACGAACTCACGCTCAAGGCCTTGTTCAACGAAGAACTCGGCGCGGTGATCCAGATTCGCCGCGACGACCGCACGCCGGTGATGGACGTGCTGCGTCGTCATGGCCTGGGCGCGATGAGCCATAGCCTGGGCAAACCCAATGACCGCGGGATGATCGAGTTCTATCGCGACACCAAGGCGGTGTTGTCCGGCGCGCGCGAGGAATTCCAGCGCGCCTGGAACGAGACCAGTTGGCAGATCGCGCGCTTGCGCGACAACCCCGCCTGCGCCGACGCCGAACATGCACGCATCGGCGCCGACGATCCGGGCCTGCACGAGCAACTCCGCTACGACCCGAGCGAAGACGTGGCGGCGCCGTACATCGCGCGCGGTGCGCGTCCGCGCGTGGCCATCCTGCGCGAGCAAGGCTGCAATTCGCACATCGAGACCGCCTATGTGATGCACAAGGCGGGCTTCGACGCCTACGACGTGCACATGAGCGATCTGATCTCGGGCCGCGCCAGGCTCGCCGACTTCCGCGGCTTCATCGCGGTCGGCGGATTCAGCTACGGCGACGTGCTCGGCGCGGGCGAGGGCTGGGCCAAGACCATCTTGTACCGGCCGCAATTGGCCGAGCAGTTCGCGGAATTCTTCAGACGCGTCGACACCTTCGCGCTGGGCATCTGCAACGGTTGCCAGATGATGAGCAACCTCGCGCCGCTGATTCCGGGCGCCGACGCGTGGCCGCGCTTCACGCGCAACAAGTCGGAGCAGTTCGAGGCGCGCTACGCGATGGTCGAAGTGCTCGATACGCCTTCGATCTTCTTTGCCGGCATGGCCGGCAGCCGCGCACCGATTGCGGTTGCGCACGGCGAAGGCTATGCCGATTTTTCTCAGCATGGCGCGATCGACCAGGCCATCGTTGCGATGCGCTTCGTCGACAACGCCGGCACCCCGACCGAGGGCTACCCGTACAACCCCAACGGCAGCCCGCGCGGCATCACCTCGGTGACCACGCCCGATGGTCGCTTCACGGTGCTGATGCCGCATGCCGAGCGTGTGTTCCGGGTGGTCAATCAAAGCTACGCGGCCGAGCGCTTCAAGCGCCAGGGCGCGCGCGAGGAAAGCCCCTGGATGCGCATGTTCCGCAACGCGCGGGTCTGGGTCGGCTGACGCACAGGCGGGTCGCCACGGCGCGCGGCATATGCGAAGCTAGTCGCCGCGCAATGCCGGGGAGACACGCCGATGTGGACGACCCACGAAGTCACCAACCAGTCGCCGCCGGTCGGCGATCGCAACCTGTGGCTGGATTGCGGCCTGCTGCAATCGCATGCCCGCACGTTCGGGGCCAGCGCCCCGATCTTCGAGCACACGGCCACCTCGCTGGGGGCTTACGCGGGGGCGCAAGCGTCGCGCGCCCTGGCCGAGGCGGCCAACCGGCATCCTCCTGAATTGCAGACCCACGACCGTTACGGGCAGCGGCGCGATGAGGTCGATTTTCATCCGAGCTATCACGCGCTGATGCGCGTCGCGTGTGCGCACGGCCTCAAGGATTGGTGCTGGACCGAACCGCGCGCCGCCGCGCCGGTCGAGCGCGCGGTGTTGTTCCAGCTCTGGAACGGGTTGGAGCAGGGCACGGCGTGCCCGATCACCATGAGTTGCGCGGCGGTGGCGATGCTGGCGCTCGACCCCGCGCTGCGGGCGCAATGGCTGCCGCGGGTCTGCGCGCGCGGGTATGAGCCCGGGTTGGCGTCGGCAGGCAGCAAGGCTGCGCTGACCATCGGCATGGCATTGACCGAGAAGCAGGGCGGGTCGGATTTGCGCGCCGTGGACACGCGCGCGGTGAGCGATGCCGCGGGCGGGATCTGGCCGGTGCGGCTGGTGGGGCACAAATGGTTTTGCTCGGCACCGATGAGCGATGGGTTCTTTTCGCTCGCCCGCAATGCCGAAGGCGTGTCCTGCTATTTCGTGCCGCGGGTGTTGGACGACGGTAGCCGCAACGCGATCCGGCTGCAGCGCTTGAAGGACAAATGCGGCAACCGCTCCAACGCGTCGGCCGAGCTCGAATTCGAAGGAGCGCTGGCGCGACCGGTCGGGCTGCCGGGCCGCGGCATCGCCACCCTGATCGGCATGGCGCATCTGACGCGCTTCGACATCGTGTGTGCGGTACCGGGGATGATGCGCGCGGCGCTCGACCACGCCTGGCATCACGCCCAGCATCGGCACGCGTTCGGCGCGCGATTGGTCGATCAGGCCCTGATGCGCAATGTGCTGGCCGATCTGGCGCTCGAATGGGAGGCCGCCTGCCTGCTCGCCCTGGAACTCGCCAGCGCTTTCGGCCAGGGCGGGGTGTACGCCGCGTTCGGCGCGGGCAAGGCGGTGACGGGCGAAAGCGCCGAGGTGCGCCGTGCCCAGGCGATCGCACGGGTGCTGACGCCGATCGCCAAGTACTGGCTGTGCAAACGATTGCCCGGATTTGTCGTGGAGTGCATGGAATGCCTGGGCGGCAATGGCTATGTCGAAGACTGGCCTCTGGCTGCGTTGTACCGCGAGGCACCGCTCAACGGCATCTGGGAAGGCAGTGCGAATGTGATCTGCCTCGATGTGCTGCGTTCGGCGCAGCGCGATCCGGAAGGTCTGGCGGCCTTGCGTCAGCGGATCGAGCAGGCCGACGATCCGCGTTTGAACGCGCATTGGGCGGCGGTCGAGCGCGGCTTGACCGATGCGCCCCAGCAAGCGCAGGTCGAAGCGCGTGCCCTGGTGGAACGCGCGGCGGTCATCGCGGCGGCGGCGCTATTGCGCTTGCATGCGCCGGACGCGATTGCCGAGGTCTTCATCGCGTCGCGCATCGAAGAAGGAGGATTGCGCGCCTACGGGACGCTGCCTGCGCACACGCCGTTTGCGACCATCCTCGATCGCGCGATGCATTGACGCGTTGGGCGTTCAGGCGCTTGCGCGCGCCGGTTCCGCTTCGGCGGGCGCGAAGCGATGGACGAAGCGTATGGCCTGCCCGTACGGAAACACGCTCTCGACATAGCCGGCGGCGATGCGCTCCTTCTGGGTTTGCCAGAACACCGGTGTGAAGAGATCGGGGTGGTGCTTCATCAGGACCGCGCGCACCCGCGGATCGCCAAGCAGGAAGGGCTCGAATTCCTCGGGAAAGATGTCGTACTTGCCGACCGGATACCAGACCTCGCCGTTCATGTCGGCTTCTTCCTGCTCGGGCGACATCGGGACCGGACGCTTGCGGAAGTTGCAGGTGGTCATGTACTCGATCTCGTCGTAGTCGTAGAACACCACACGGCCCTGGCGCGAGACGCCGAAGTTCTTGTAGAGCATGTCGCCGGGGAAGATGTTGGCGGCAGCGAGTTCCTTGAGCGCCCAGCCGTATTCGATGAGGGCGCGTTCGAGTTCGGCATCGTCGGCCCGCATCATGTACAGGTTGAGCGGGGTCATGTAGCGCTCGATGTACAGGTGGCGCACGATGACGGTGTCGGCCTGGATCTCGATCATCGACGGGGCGACGTCGAGCAGTTCGTCGAGCAACTCCTTCGAGAAGCGCGAGCGGGGGAAGGCGACGTTGCTGTATTCGAGCGTGTCGGCCATGCGCCCGACCCGGTCGTGCTGCTTGACCAACTGGTACTTCTCCATGACCTGAGGCCGCGAGGTCTCCTTGGTCGATCCCATCTTGTCCTTGATGACCTTGAACACGTAGGGAAACGAGGGCAGGCAGAACACCGCCATGACCAGGCCGCGGATGCCGGGCGCGACGATGAGTTGATCGGTCGAGTTGCGCAGGTGATGCAGGAAGTCGCGATAGAACAGCGTCTTGCCGAACTTTTGCAGGCCGACCATCGCATACAGCTCGGCCTTGGGTTTGGTCGGCATGATGCTGCGCAGGAATTGCACATAGCCGGCGGGCACTTCCATGTCGACGAAGAAGTACGCGCGCGCGAACGAGAACAGGGTGAGGATCTGGTCGCGCTCGAACAAGATGGTGTCCACGGTCAACGCATTGCGCCGCTCGTGCAGGATCGCGATGACGAAGGGATACTCGGCAAAGCCGTTGATGATCTTGCCGATCAGATAGCAGCCCTTGTTGCGAAAGAAGGGCGAGTACAGCACCTGCACCTGATGGTTGGGCATGGGTGCGAAGTTGGCCGGCAGTTGCGCGCGAACCGCACGCGCGAGGCAATCGAGATCGTGGTCGAGATGCGCGAACCCGACGCCGAATTGACAGTCACTGATGATCTGTCTGAACGCGCCGCTCAAGCCGTCGGCATTTTGCTGCGGGTAATAGCAGCGGTAGTTGGGCGGCTCGGCGTCGAGGTATTCGGTCGAGATCGTCGGCCGCACGAAGATGAACTGGTTGTTGAAGTAATCGCGATGGACGATCTTGCATAGCACGGAGTTGAAGAAGCTCTCCGCGCATTCGGGTTGCTTGTGATCGAGCAGCAGATCGACGTACTCGAACTTGACCTGCTGCCAGAGTTCGTCGTCGCGATCGTCGACGCGAAATTCGCGCTCGAGCCTGGCCACGGTTTCGAGCACGCGGGTGTCGTAATAGCGGATGCGCTCGCGGGCGGCCTGTTGCACGCCCTGCCAGTCGGCCTGCTCGAAGCGCTGCTTGGCGTGCTGCGCCGACTCGCGAAAGATCCGGTAGTGCTTGTTGAAACCCCAGAGGATCACTTGCGCGATCGCCTTGGCGGTGGCCAGCTTGCCGGTGCTCATCTGTTCCTGTCTCCTCGGAATCCTGGTGCCGGACGTGAAAAGAGCGCTGCCGGTTGCCCGGGAGCGCTCTTTCGAATGTACCGCGAACGGCTGGTGCTTTACTGCACCTTGGCCGATTCGCGCAGCTTCTTTTGATAGTCGCCGAGCTTGCGCTGCTGAATCATCTCGGAGATCTGGGCCTTGACCTGATCGAGCCCGGGGAACTGCGCTTGGCGGGTGTCGTCCAGACGGATGACATGCCAGCCGTATTGGGTCTTGATCGGGGTCTCGGTCAACTGGCCCTTTTGCAGCGCTTGCAGCGCGCCGCCGAATTCGGGCACGTAGTTGGACGCCGGGGCCCAATCGAGATCGCCGCCGTTGGCTGCCGAGCCGGAATCCTTGGATTGCTTGGCGAGTTCTTCGAACTTGGCGCCGCCCTTGAGCTTGGCGATGATGGCCTTGGCTTCGTCTTCGCTGTCGACCAGGATGTGGCGCGCGTGGTATTCCGTGCCGCCGCGTTCCTTCTTGACCTTCTCGTACTCGGCCTGGACTTCGGCGTCGGTCACCTTGTTCTTGCTCAGGTATTCCTGGGCCAGCGCGGTCATGATCACGCGTTGACGCGCGTTCTCGATCGCGAGCTTGATCTCGGGGCGCTCGGTCAGCTTGAGCTTCATGGCTTCTTGCATGAAGACTTCACGCATGATCAGTTCTTCGCGGATCTGGGCGCGCATGTCCTTGGGCTCCGGCTGGTCCGGATTCGCCTTCTTCATTTGCGCGATGATTTCGTCGACACGCGCCGAAGGAATCGCTTTGCCGTTGACGACGGCGGCGTTCTGGGCAGCGGCCGGAAGGACGACGGCGAACGCGATGCCGGCGGCCAGAAGCAACTTCTCGATCATGTACATCCTCGTCAGTTGGAGTGTCGAAATTTCAGTGCGGTGGGTGCGAACCCGGCGTCGCGATGCCGCGGTGGTCAGCGCTCTTCGGGAGCTTGCGCGACGATCGCCAACGCATGGATCTCATGCTGCATGAGCGGGGCGAGGGCATCATACACCAGCCGATGTCGGCCAATTCGGGGCACGCCGGCGAACGCCGAGGAAACAATCTGCAAGCGAAAATGCCCTCCGCCGCCACGTGCGCCGGCGTGCGAGGCATGCAAGTGCGAGTCGTCGGCGATCTCGATGTGATCGATCGGCAGCGCCGCACGCAAAGCGGCTTCGATGCGGTCGGCCAACGCACTCACGAAGTCTTCTCCGCCGCAGCCGCATCGTCGGCCGGAGCTTCCTCCTTGACATAGCGCGACAGCACCAGGGCCTGCCCTACCACGAAGGCCAGCAACAAACCCATGAAGCCGAACAGCTTGAACGACACCCAGGTGTCGCGCGGGTAGTTGTAGGCCACGTAGAGGTTGATCACGCCCATGATCGAGAAGAAGCCGATCCAGGCGAGATTGAGCCGGCGCCACAACGGATCGGGTAGATCGAGTTGCTCTTGCATCATGGAGCGGATGAGGTTCTTGCGCAGCACCGCCTGGCTGAAGACCAGCACCGACGCGAACAGCCAGTACAGCACCGTCGGCTTCCATTTGATGAAGATGTCGTTGTGCAGCCAGATCGTGGCGCCGCCGAAGACGGTGATGATCCCCAGGCTCACCCAGAGCATCGCGTCGACCCGTCGGCCGCGCGCGAGCACATAAAGCACTTGCAGGACCGTTGCGACGATGGCGACCGACGTGGCCCAGAGGATGGGCGCATCGTTGGCGCTGACCACGCCGTCTGACACCAGCCAACCAAGGAAGGAACTGCCGTAAAGCGCGGCGGTTTCCTTGTGCGCTTCGCCGACCTTGTAGGTGGCGAAGAAGAGGATGACGGGGAAGAGGTCGAACAGAAGTTTCATTCGGATGCGATCACGGCAGGAGGAGCGGGCGGGCTCGGGAGCGTGGCGATTCTAATGGACGCGAATACGGGCTGCGCAGATGCCTTCAAAGCGGATCGAAACGCAGCGCTGCCGAGTTGATGCAATAGCGCAAGCCGGTGGGCGGCGGGCCGTCGTCGAATACATGCCCGAGGTGGGCGTCGCAGACATTGCAGATCACTTCGGTGCGGATCATGCCGTGACTGGTGTCGCGCCGTTCGCGCACATGTGCGGGATCGAGCGCGCGGAAATAGCTCGGCCAGCCGCAGCCGGAATCGAACTTGGCATCCGATTCGAACAAGGGGGTGTTGCAGCACACACAGGTGTAGATGCCGGGCGCGTGGTGGTCCCAATAGCGTCCGGTGAAGGCGCGCTCGGTATGCGCGCGACGCGTGACGAGGAAAGTGGGTTCGTCGAGTTGCGCGCGCCATTCATCCTCGGACTTGACGACTTTTTCATCCATGCGGTTCTCCTTCATGACGAGCAACTGACTTCGAGGCCGTTCGCCCAATCGGGCGGCAGCGCGGCGTAGTGCGCAAACTCGGGCTGTTCGTCGTACGGGCGGCGCAGGCAGCGCAGCACCGCGTCGACTTCGGAAAAATCGTGCTCGCGCGCGCGCCGGATGGCGCTTTCGGCCATCCAGTTGCGCAGCACATAGCGCGGATTGGCGGCGCGCATGGCGGCCTGACGCCTTGCATCGGGCATGGGCTCGCGCTGCAATCGGCTGCGCCATTGCGCCAGCCATGCGTCGGCAGCGCTGCGATCGATGAACAGATCGCGCACCGGCGCATCCGCGGCTGCGCGCCGAGCTTCGTCGATCTGCGCCGGCAGATCGCACAGTCCGCGAAAGAACAAGGTGTAGTCGGGACGCTGCGCTTGCAGCAAGGTCAGCATCGCGTCGAACAGATCGGGATCGTCGGCGTGCGCCTGGTGCAGCCCGAGCTTGGCGCGCATGGCCGCGAAATAGGCGTCGGTGAAGGTCGAGGCGTAGGTTTCGTCGATGGCGGCGCGTACCTCGTCGACGGCGCCGATCAAGGGCAGCAACGCCTGGCCCAGCGCGTACAGGTTCCAATGCGCGACCTCGGGTTGGCGCGCATAGGCGTAACGGCCTTCCGGGTCGGAATGGTTACAGATGTGTGCCGCGTCGAAGGCCTCCATGAACCCGAACGGTCCGTAATCGAGCGTGAGCCCCAGGATGGACATGTTGTCGGTGTTCATCACGCCGTGCATGAACCCGATCGCCTGCCATTGCGCCATCAGGCGCGCGGTGCGGATCGAGGCCTCGCGCAGCAGCGCTTCATAGGGCGTGGTGCGGTCGCGCAACTCGGGCAGGTAGTCGTCGATGACATGGTCGGCGAGCCGACGCAATTCGGTGGTGCGTTCGCGCGCCGCCCAATGTTCGAAACTGCCGAAGCGCACGAAGCTCGGTGCGAGTCGGGTCACGACCGCGGCGGTCTCGACGCCTTCACGCAAGACCGGCTGATCGGAGCCGACCACGCACAGCGCGCGCGTGGTGGGGATGTTCAGACCCGCCATCGCTTCGGAACAGAGGAATTCCCGGATCGATGAGCGCAAGACCGCGCGGCCGTCGCCCATGCGCGAATACGGCGTGCGCCCCGAGCCTTTGAGCTGGATCTCCATGCGTCCTTGCGGGCCGGCGACCGCGCCGAGCAGATGGGCACGACCATCGCCGAGTTGTCCGGCCCAGACGCCGAACTGATGTCCGGAATAGACGGCGGCCAAAGGCTCGCTGCCCGGCAGCACCAGATTGCCGGCGAACGCTTCGACGAAGGCGGCGTTGGCGAAGGCGCTTGGATCCAACCCGATCAATGCGGCGGCGTCCGCGCTGGCACCCACGAGGTAGGGAGCGGGCAATGGATGCGGCTCGAGCCGGGTATGGAAGGCCGCGGGCAAGCGCGCATAGGCATTGTCGAAACGCAACGCGGCAAATGCGGCCGGCAACGCGACCATGTCATCGAGAGGGAAATGATCGGGGCTATTCATCCTGCGTCCGATCGTGGCGAACGCGGAAGGTTCGCCCTGTGCTCGACTTCAGCGGATGGTGAGGGCATCGAGCAGCTCGGTTTCGAGCTGGATCTGGGTCTTGGCGTTGGACAACGCGGGGCCATCGACCAGGAAGACGTCCTCGACGCGCTCGCCGAGCGTCATGATCTTGGCGGTATGCAGGTTGACGCGGTACTTGGCCAGCACGCGGGCGATCGCGTACAGCAGACCCGAGCGATCGGCCGCCGTCACCTGCAGCAAGTGGTATTGGTTGCGCTCGTCGGGGCGCAGATCGACGCTGGGCTGGATCGGGA